>DAOULT010000024.1:0-70069 GCA_034417895.1 Anaerolineae bacterium
AGGCCCGCATCGATGCCATGGGTGTCGATGCCCAGACCGACCACCTTGCGTTCGTCGAGCAGGAAGGCGGCGGCCTCCGCTCCGAAGCCGGGGAAGTGCATAAGCCCTTCCTCGTCCACGTTGAAAAAGGCTTCCTGGTCGCCCCACCGCTCCTGCCAGCCGGTGTAGAGGATGACCACGCTGTCGGGCGGAATGTCCCCGTTCTTCTCCTCCCAGGCCGCGATGTCTCCCTTAGAAAGTTGATAATCAGCGTCCTGCTCCACTTTCTTCACCACGTCGATGACCACCGCCGCTTTGATCAGATCCTCGGCCATAAGTTGGTCGATGGTCTTCTCCCCCTGGTTGAAGTGCGCGCCAGACCCCACGTGGGTGCCGCTGTGCTCGCCGATGGTGAAGGCGTTCAGGTAATAGCCGTCGGCCTCGATGTCGGCCAGTTTCTCGATGGTCATGGGGGGATCCCCCGGCCAGACGGGCATATCCGGTGCAAGGTCGTGGCTCAGGTCTACGATTTTGCGGTAAGCGATCGTCTTCTCGGTCTGTGTGGCCCTGGCCGGGATAGTATGGCCCAGCGCCACTCCCATAAGCAGAGTCAGCAAGATGATAACGATCAGATTTGTTTTGCCCGGCATTTTTCCCTCCTTTTTCCTTGTAGCTCGTTGTTTAGCTTAGCCTTTGTCCGCTCTTCTTGTCGAAGACGTGCACCAGGTTGGCGTCGAAGGACATGAATACCTTCTGATTCAACTGAGGCTCGAAACCGATATCATCGCGGTCGGCTCGCATCTTCAGGATGTCGTCTCCGAAGCTGAGATCAACAATGAGTTCGTTGCTCTGAGGCTCCAGGACGTACACCTCGGTAGGGATGGCCTGGGCTTTTTCCGTCGGACTCAACTCGATCCACTCCGGGCGAATACCCAGGATCACCTCGTCATCGCTGACCTTTTGTTCCACCCTGGCCGCTACAGCCGGGGGCGCGGCCAGCCTGAACAGAGGATGCTGGAAGTATAGCGTCCCGTTCTCCCGCTGGAGGGCGCAGGCGATGAAGTTGATGCGCGGCGTGCCAATGAACCCGGCCACGAAGACGTTAGTGGGCTGCTCGTATATTTCTTCGGGGGTGCCTACCTGCTGCACCGTGCCTATATCCATGACAGCGATCTTGTCCCCTAGAGCCTGGGCCTCCACCTGGTCGTGGGTGACGTGAATGGTGGTGATGTGCAGGTCTCGCTGCAATCTCTTCAGCCTGGTTCTCATCCCCACGCGCAGTTTGGCGTCCAGGTTGCCCATCGGCTCGTCCAGCAGGAACATCCTGGGGCGGCGCACCAACGCCCGTCCGACCGCCACCCTTTGCTGCTGCCCGCCGGACAGTTCTCGCGGATACCGATTCATGAGCGGCCCCATGTGCAGGAACTCGGTCATATCCCGCACGCGGCCCTCGATCTCCTCTGCGGAGAGTTTGGAAGCCTTCAGGGGAAAGGTCCAGTTCTCCCTGACGGTCATGTAAGGGTACAGGGCGTAGCTCTGGAAGACCATGGCGATATCCCGCGCTCCGGGGGAGACCCTGTTAGCCAACTGCCCCTCAATATACACGTTGCCCTCGGTGGGCCGGGTCAGGCCGGCGATGACGCGCAGCACGACGCTCTTGCCGCACCCGGAGGGCCCCAGAATGACGCACAACTCCCCCTGGTTCACCGCCAGATCGACGTTACTCAATACCTCTTTGCGGCCAAAGCGCACCGTAACATTTTCCAGGACTACAAATGGTTCGTCAGTCATACTTTTCTCCGTTATTGCTTTATAACCACGAAGAGCACGAAGGACACAAAGGTTTTATACTCTTGGTGCTCTTGGTGTGCTTTGTGGTTTATCCTCAACGCGTTCCTGCTCGATTTCTGCAACCGCTTGCTCAAAAAGTGATTCTATTTGAAATAAATTCTTTTATTTTCTTTGCCATTTCAAAAGCATCTTTTGCTTCTTCTAAAGTTGGCTCAAACCACTCTTCTGGATAACGAACCTCAATAGCATAATCCGTAAGTTTATCCGCTTCCTCTTTCAATGCAGAGATTTCTCTATCTCTCTCTTCACATTTCGTGATTAATTCACCAATTTCATGGGTCTTGGCAAAAGGAATACTAAGAAAGACCAAATATGCCTTTAAGTATTTTTCAGCAGCTTGCTGGCAGTGAAAACAGACACTCTCCGTTACTGCATCCAGAAATGACAGTTCGTGCTCGGCGGTGAGTAAATCCTTTTCTGCTTTATTAATCCAGTTATTTATCAACTCTCTCTTTGTTTTCATATAGGGCCTTTCCCTTTGTTACTATACTTGTGATAAATGCTTCTTCTACTCTTGCCCAATCATTAATTTCTTCTTGAGTATAAACAAGAATATCCTTTGGGGTATCGGTAATTCCCCATAAATATTTTCTAATCTCTCTGGCTCTTTTGTATCTTGGCAAAGAGCTACTTTGTACTACCACTAACAAGTCTAAATCACTATCTTTTGTGGGGCGCCCATAAGCATAAGAACCGAAAAGAATAACCTTTTCTGGTTTACAGTTGTCAACTATTCTTCTGACAATTTCTTCTATCTTTTCCTGTGTAATCATTTCTTCATTCCCAACCGCCGCCTGCCTTCGCTGCGTCGTAGGCGCGACTGGACTCCAATTCTTCCAATTCCTCAAGCAACCGGTGGTAGTCTTCTATATCCAGAAGCACGCTGATACGGGTACCGTCCTCGTCCACCACATAGCGTTCCTTGGTTGCTCTCATTCGCTACTCGCCTCCATTCGTCCAACGGGAAATTCTGGTTTTATGAAGTTACCATAAACGTGCATTCTCCGACACACTCGTTAGGTGAGGTCCCCCAGCGGTCTATGGCTTGGGACGCTTGAACACCCACAGTTCGTCACTTGTGAAGCCTGCTGCTCCGGTGCCAACAATGCTAGACCGGGGTACAACTGCCACCAATTCCCATCCCTCTTCGCCTAGTGCTGGGAGGCTAGCCTCAATATCTTGGTTCCAGGGTTTCGCCCCAGTCCAGAAGTCTTTAATTGCACGTCCACGAAATAGCAATTTGTACTCCCACTTCTGCATCGTCGTTCTCCTTTCGTCTAATCCGAAATAGCCCGGCTATGGTGTAATTCCAGCGTAGAAAGGGAACAATAACTCTAAGGTCATGTACACCCCGGACTCCTCTTCCATCATTAACCGGTAAGCGCCCCGGATGTTTTCCTCCAGTTCCTCAAGAGTCTCCCCCTGGCTGAAAACACCCGGCACTTCCTTTAACTTCCCGACATACCAGCCTTCATCCAGCCAATACTCAAGCGTGAAATATCTCAACATAACTCGTCCTCCCCACGTCTCACGGTGAAGATTCGTATCTCACAGGCAATACACTTTCCAGGTTTAGACGCTTCGAAGCATCGAGAATTTCGATGCCGACAATCCTATCCTCTTCACCAATATCTAACACAATATCTTCAGAGACCCGTTTATTGATTACTTCTTGTTGCCTATCATCAAAGCGAAGGTAAAGCAAGTCGGTTTTTTCATTATACAGAATATACATTTTTTCACTCCCACCTACCGTAAAACACATAAACTGTCACAGTTACAATGATATCTCTTTCGATGGTATAGAACACTTCAACTCTCTTTTGCTCATAATACTTACCATGCCGCTTCTGATTAAAGTCATAGATTTTAGCTTTCCCCATACGATCATACTTGGCCGGGATGGAAAATCCCGTGTTGATTACATCTTTGATTTCCTCTTCGCTTGTCCCTCGTTCCCTGGCTCGCTCTGTGGTATGTGGGTCTATCTGGATTTCCATCACATCACACCGGCTGGGCACCATGCCTCATCTCAGGTCAGCCGCGCCTCAGTCTTTTTATCGAAGAGGTGCAGGTGCTCCTGCTGGAACTCCATCCAGACCGGCTGATCTATCTGGGGTTTGAAGCCTATCTCCCGCTTATCGCCCCTCATTTTCAGGGCCACGTCGCCCATTTTCAGGTCAACGATCAGCTCGTTGCTCTGCGGTTCCAGGACGTAGACCTCCGCCGGGATGGCCTCCGCTCTGGACTCAGGGCTGAGCTTGATGTTTTCGGGGCGGATGCCTAACACCAGTTCTTGTTCAGGGGGAACGTCGGCCATCTTAGCGGCCAGTTCCGGGCTAAGGGGGAAGGTGAAATGAGCGTTGCGCACGTATGTCTGTCCTGCCCGGCGTTCCAGCCGACAGTCGAGGAAATTCATGGGCGGCGTGCCGATGAAGCCGGCCACGAACAGGTTGACGGGTTGGCGGTAGATCTCCAGGGGGCTGCCCACCTGCTGGATGCGCCCCAGGCGCATGATCACGATCTTGTCTCCCAGGCCCTGGGCTTCCACCTGGTCGTGGGTGACGTAGATGGTGGTGATGCCCAAATCCTGCTGCAACCTCTTCAGCCGCCCTCTCATCTCCAGCCTGAGCATGGCGTCCAGTTGGTTCATCGGCTCGTCCATGAGGAACAGCTTCGGGCGGCGGATGGTGGCCCGCCCGATAGCCACCCGTTGCTGCTCTCCGGCGCTTAGTTCCTGCGGATATCGATCCAGCAAATCGTGCATGTGCAGGAAATCGCTGACCTCCTGGATGCGGGCCTTGATCTCCTCTGTGGTGGCCCTGGTGGCCTTCAGAGGAAAGGCGAATTGCTCTCTGACCGTCATGTGCGGGTAGAGGGCGTAGCTCTGGAAGATCATGGCGATGTTGCGGTCGCCGGGGTAGAGGGCGGTAATCCGCTCACCGTCCAGGTAGATGTCTCCTGTCGAGGGGCGGGCGAAGCCGGCCACCATGCGCAGGGTGGAAGTTTTGCCGCAGCCAGAGGGGCCGAGCAGCACACACAACTCGCCATCCTCGACGGTCAGGCTGAGGTCATCCACGGCGTGGGTTCTGCCGTACCACAGGTCCAAATGCTCTAACACCGCCTTAGCCACAATATCAATCCTCCGCGTTCTATTTCATGCGTCCAAAACTCATCCCGCGGATGAGCTGGTTGCGTACCAGGATGGTGAAGACCAGCACTGGGATCATAAACACCACCGCCGCCGCCGACAACTGGCCCCACTCGGTGCCCATCGGCCCCTGGAAACTGGCCAGGCCAACCGGGGCAGTCACCGCTCGCCTGTCTGTCAGGGTCAGGGCCACCAAAAACTCATTGAGCGACTGGATCAGACAGAAGATGGCGACCGTCGCTATCCCGGAGCGGGCCAGAGGCAGACTGACTTTGAAAAAGACCTGGGGCGGCGAGTAGCCGTCGAGCATGGCCGCTTCTTCTAACTCCCGCGGGATTTCATCGAAAAAGCCCTTCAGCACCCAGACGGTGAAAGAGATATTGAAGATGCAGTAGACCAGGATCAAGGCCAGGTGGGTGTCAAGCCCGATGCCCAGACCGGGCAGCAGCCTGCCCAGGAATCCAAACAGGATGAAAAAGGGGATTACCACGGCAATGACCGGCAACATGCGCAGGCTCAGGATCCAGAACAAGATGAAGTCGCTGCCCTTGACCTGGTAGCGCGAGAAGCCGTAGGCCGTCAGAGAGCCTAGTATGATGGAAATCACGGTCGAGACCACCGCAATGATGAGACTGTTCAGCAACTGGCCCATGAAATGCGATTGGAAGAACATGTTCCTATAATTGTCCAGAGTGGGCTGGAAAATCCACCTGGGGGGAAGGGCAAACATATCCACCCGATTCTTGAATGAGGACAGGAGTATCCACAACAAAGGAAAGCCAAAGGCCAGGGTAATGATGATGGTGATGGTGAAAGAGAGCGCTTGCTTGGCCGTCGTCCAGGTTTCTTCGCTCATTTATCCTCCCTGATTAAGTTAAAAGGTTGAAGACCATTCCAGGTAGCTATAGTCCCGTGTCTACCTGTTCTTCGGCCACAGGTTTCTTGGGCATCAGGAACTGCACTATAATGTTGGTCACAATGTTGATGATAATGACCACGATCCAGGAAACAGCAGCCGCCAGACCGATTTTGAAGAAGAAGAGAAGATAGCGGTACCCCAGGAAGGAGAGGGTGGTGGTGTAATCGCCAGGCCCTCCGCCGGTCAGGATGTAGGGCACGTCGAACATTTTGAGGGCGTCGATGGAGCGGAAGAGGAGAGCCAGCAGCAGAGGGAAACGAAGATAGGGCCAGTAGATGTGCCGAAACTTCATCCAGGCCGAAGCCCGATCCAGGCTGGCGGCCTCCAGAAGCTCGGGGGGGATGGTGCCCAGGCCCGCCAGGGTCAGCAGCACCACGAAAGGCGTCCACTGCCAGACATCAACGATGATGACGGCCAGGAGGGCGTAGTTGGGATGGATCAACCAGGGTAACGGTTTCAACCCCAGGGCGGTGAAAAAATAGTTGCCGATCACCCCGAAGGTTTGGTCCAAAAGAATGCGCCAGAAAAGGCCAGCCACCAGGGGCGCCAACATCATGGGCAGAAAGATGATCAGGCGGAAAAGGCCCATGCCTGGCAACTTCTGGTTGAGGGCCAGGGCCAGCAGCACTCCCAGCACCATCTCGACGGTCACCACGGCCACCGTGATCTTCAGGGTGACGCTGGTAGCCAGCCAGAACTCGTGGCCTCTGGTCCTGCCCAGGAGGTCGCCGTAGTTTTTGAACCAGATAAATGTGGCCGGATTGCCCAATACGTAGTTGAAGAGACTGACCGCCAGGGAATAGATAAGGGGGAAAATAACCATGACGACCAGAAAGCCCAGAGTGGGAATGAAAAGTAGGCGGCGGAACCATTGAGCGTGGGTAGCGGTGGCTACTTCTAAAGCTCCCAACTCTCTGGCGGCTCCAGAGGGAACGGTTTGTTCGGCCATGGTCGCTCCTTTCAGCAGTTTTTAGGTTTGACAATAAATAGTTGCTCAGACTTGAGGAGCGCTAAAAGGCACGGTGAAGGCAGGGGGTAGGCTTGGGGGCTTGCCTGATTACCAGCCCAACGTAATGAAACGGAGGTGAGCAACGCTGGTGCCCTCCGCAACCTTGAATTGAGACCTCTCTTGAGCGGTAGTATTATAGTATAACTTCCTCTCTTTTGTCAAGGTTTGAGGTGCGTAGGGTGCGTCCATATTTTAGGCGGCTTTTGGGGCGGGGTGAAGAGATGACCAAGCATCGTCCCACCGCCCACTGAGCAGAACACTGCGCAAGGCCAGTATATATAGCTTGCGCTTCTTCTCCACTCCAGCGCATGCCAGCCTGTTTCAGCCGCGCCTGCACCACTACTTTGCAAGCCGATTCCACCGAGCCACTACCAATGGGATAACCTTCCCGCCGATACCGCTCGTAGTCCATGCGCCGCCGATTGTGGAAGAGGTAAGTGATCGTAGGCCACACCTTCTCCGCCAGCGGCTCTCCACGAGGACACACCTTTCTGATTTCGTGCAGCACGGCTCGATGATCTCGATGCAGGGCGCATAGCACATCAAAATGATGAGCCAGATCCAGTGTGAGCCATCATTGACACTCACGATTTTCTTGGCTTTCTCTAGCCCTTGCCGACAGGCCTCCGCCCACTGCTGCCTGGCAAATTCTTTGGCCTCCCACAGCCCCGCCCGATAGTTGACTCAAGCTCCTCATTTCTCACCTCTCTATTTGTTGGGCGCCCCCATTTTACCCCAAAACCTCGCCTCCCCAAAATTTGGGACAGCCCCCCCTCCGCGATTCAGGTTGTAATCAGGCCGAAAATCTGATATAATAAGGCTATGGGAGCGAAGGAAATTGAAGCCAAATTCACCATCCCTGATGAGCCAACCTTTCGGCGTTTGCTGGAGGTTGGGGAGCTAGGGCCTTTCCGTCTGGAGGCGGGACCGACCCAGGAGGTGTACGACCGCTACCGTGATACCCTGGAGCGAGATATCCTCAAGGGGAGCTACGCCTGTCGTCTGCGCCTGAAAGAAGAAAAGCGGATAGCCACCCTGAAGGAACTGGGAAAGGCCGAAGGAGCCATTCACCAGCGGGCCGAATACGAAGTCATTTTGGCCGACGAAGGAGACGCCCCCCTCGATTGGCCTCCCGGCCCGGCCCGTGACTTGGCCTTGCAACTGAGCAAGGGCGCTCCCCTGCACGATCTATTTGCTCTGCGACAAATACGCCACATCCGTATATTGTATGACGATGTACGGGCTGTGGCTGAACTGAGTCTGGACCGCATAGAAAATGTGGGCCTCAACCAGATTTACTTTGAACTGGAGGCCGAATTGCTCCCCGATGGCAAGCTGGAAGACCTGCGTATCCTGGGCGACGAGATGCAGGAACAGTGGGGACTTTTGCCGGAGCCACGGTCCAAGTTCGAGCAGGGACTGGCCGACCTGGAGAAGAGAGGGAAAGAGGAGGCAGGGATGGAAGAAGCACGCTTGACCTCCGAGGAAGGCGCTACCCTGGAGTGGGTGGCTGCCCAGGAAAACCCCACCCTTCAACGCCGCGCCCGGCTTCTGCTGGCCTGGGACGAAGGAGCCACCCTCGACCAGATAGGAGAGAGGGCCGAACTGTCCAGGAGCCGGGTTTACCACTGGCTGCGAGCTTTCAAGCAGCGGCGTATGGAAATCTTTCCAGCCGAAGTGGTCGCCGAATTCGCTACCAGAGCGCCGCCGGCTCCCTCTTCCGAAGAGATAGCCGAACAGCCTCCCGTCCCTCTCGAAGAACCTCCGCCCCCCGAACCAGAGCCGCTGCCCGAACGAGAAGCCCTGACCGTAACCGCATTGTGTCGCTGCTACAACGTGGATATGGCCCACGCCCGCCATGTGGCTGACCTGGCCCTGGCCCTGTTCGATCTGACCGCTGACGTGCACGGTCTACCCCCGGAACGTCGCCCCTTGCTGGAAATAGCCGCCATCCTGCACAACGTTGGGCTGGAAACAGACCCCTTCAGACACCACACCGCAGGCCGCGATATCATCCTGGCCCATCCCCTGGTCGAGCTTGACGATGCTGAACGGCAGATGATAGCCTGCACCACTTTTCTGCATCGCAAGAAGATCAAGGACAAGAAGCTCAAGGCCGAGGTGCTGGTCACTCTGCCTCCCGCAGTCCAGGGCGATACCCTGGTACTGGCCGCGCTGGTGCGCATGGCCGATGGCCTGGATTATTCTCAGAGCCAGGGTTCAGACATAGGCCAGGCCATCATCTCGCCCCAGGCTATTGCTATCCCCGTCAGCGGCCTTTACGCCGACGAAGACGCCGCCCGCGCGCAGCAAAAAGCCGACCTGTGGCATCGTCTCTTCGACGTGCAACTGCTTTTCGAGAGTCAGGATCCCTTCGCCCCGGAAACGGATACCGCCCTCGCCCCTGTCATTGCGGTTAAAGAGGAGGTTGAAGAGGTCGAGAAGCCTGAACAGCCAGGCGTACTGGCCGACGACCCCATGAGCGAGGCCGGACGCAAGGTCTGGCGCTTTCATTTCAAGCGTATGCTGATGCACGAGCCAGGCACGCGCCTGGGCGAAGACATCGAGGCTTTGCACGACATGCGGGTAGCCACCCGCCGCATGCGTTCCGCCTTCCGCGTCTTTGCCCCCTACTTCGAGCGGGAGGCCATTGCTCCTTTCCTGAAGGGTCTGAGGCGTACTGGCCGTGCCCTGGGCGCGGTGCGCGATCTGGACGTTTTTATGGAAAAAGCGCAACGTTACCTGAAGACTCTGCCGGAGGACCGGCAGGATAGTCTCGACCCGCTGCTGATTTCCTGGCGGGCGCAGCGGGAGACAGCCCGTGAGCAGATGATGAACTATCTCGATGGGGAAAAATACCAGCGTTTCGGGCAGGACTTCGGGGAATTCCTGGATACGCCGGGGGCCGGCGCTCTCCCCCAGGCCGAGGGCCACCCGGAACCCTATCTGGCGCGTCACGTCGCTCCCCGCCTGATCTATACCCGCTACGAGGCGGTGCGGGCTTACGAAACGGTGCTCGATGGGGCCCCCATCGAAACGCTGCACGCCCTGCGCATCGATTGCAAACGGTTGCGCTATACCCTGGAGTTCTTCCGCGAGGTACTGGGCCAAGAAGCCGGGGACGTGATCCGGGAAGTGGTGGTCATGCAGGATCATCTGGGCGACCTGCACGACGCCGATGTGGCCGATACTTTGTTGCGCGACTTTCTGGCCGGCGGGATGGGGCTGCTCCCAGGAGCCGGCCCTACCAAATCGGAACCCAGACGCGTCGTGGCCCCAGGCGTGGCCGCCTATCTGGCCGTCAAGCAGACCGAACTCAAAGAATTGCTGGACACCTTTCCCGCCGCCTGGAATCGACTCAACTGCCCAGAAGTGCGCCGCAACCTGGCGTTGGCCGTCTCCGTTCTCTGACCTGGAAAGGAGCAAACCCTCATGCTGGAGAAAATAGACCTGACCAAGAAATTGAGCAAAAAGGAATACAAAAGACAGCTCCCCAGGCTGCAACGCCGCCTGTACGATCTGGAGAAAGCGGCCTGGGACGCCGGCGTGCCCACTATTATCCTCTTCGAGGGTTGGGATGCGGCCGGCAAAGGCACGTCCATCGGCAAACTGACCGAAAGGCTGGACCCCAGGGGGTTCAAGCTCTACCCCGTTCGGGAGGCGCGCACCTACGAAAAAATGCATCCCTGGCTGTGGCGTTTCTGGCTGAAACTGCCCAACTACGGCGAGATCGCTATCTTCGACCGCAGTTGGTATGGCCGGGTGCTGGTCGAACGGGTGGAAGGATTTACCCCCGAAGAGGAGTGGAAAAAAGGTTATCGCGACATCGTCGATTTCGAGCGCGCCATCGCCGACGACGGCTACACTCTGGTCAAGTTCTGGCTGCACATCAGTAAACAGGAACAAAAGCGCCGCTTCAAATTGCTGGAAAAAGACCCGCTCAAAAGCTGGCACGTGACTGCCGAGGACTGGGAGCATCATCGCCACTACGATGAGAACCTGGTGGCCGTCGAGGAGATGCTGGAGCGCACCGAGACGGAGTGGTCTCCCTGGACTATCATCGAAGCCACCGACCGCCACTGGGCCAGGCTCAAGATTTTCAACACCATCATCCGCGCCCTGGAGGAGCGGTTGGGGTTGGAGTTTTCTGTCCCGGCCGACCCTCAGCCGGGCTTCGAGTTAGAGTTAGATTTCGTAGACGAAGAAGATGAGGAAGACGAGGAACTCGAATACCAGGCCGCACCGGAACCGGCTCCGGCAGCCTGAGCCTGGAGGACGTAAACGAGGGGGCAAGAGATCATGCTGGAGACTATCGACCTGAGCAAGAAACTGACCAAAGAAGAATATACACGAGACCTGATCCAATATCAGGTGCAGTTGAACGCTCTGGGCTATCAGGTTTATGTGCAGAAGCGGCCAGTGGTCATCGTTTTCGAGGGCTGGGATGCCGGAGGCAAGGGAGGGGCCATCAAACGCCTGACCGAGAAGCTGGACCCGCGGGGGTACGTGGTCTATCCCATCGCCGCTCCCCAGGGCGACGATAAGACCCATCATTACATGTGGCGTTTCTGGCGGCGGCTGCCGGAACGAGGCCAGATCGCCATCTTCGACCGCAGTTGGTATGGTCGGGTGATGGTGGAACGTATTGAGGGCTTCTGCACCGAAGAAGAATGGAAACGGGCTTATCGAGAGATCAACCACTTCGAGCGTCAACTGGTCGATTTTGGCACCATCCTGGTCAAATTCTGGATTCACATCGGCAAGGATGAACAACTGCGACGCTTCCAGCAGAGAGAGCAAATCCCTTACAAAGCCTGGAAATTGACCGACGAGGATTGGCGCAACCGCCAGAAGTGGGATCAATATCTGGAAGCGGTAGAGGACATGCTGCTGAAAACCAGCACTTTGACTGCTCCCTGGACCATCATCGAAGGCAACGACAAGTACTGGTCACGGGTGAAAACTCTCAAGACGATGGTGGAGGCGCTCAGCCGTGAACTTGGGCCGGTGGACGTAAAACAACTCAAGAAGAAGGACAAGGGTAAGAAGAAAGGAGGGAAGAAAAAGAAAAAGTAGAACGCAGATCGGCAGACCGACCAGCGCCCATAGAGTTCTGATGAATAGATGCGTCCTGAAACAGGGGGCAGAAAGGAAAGTCCAATGGCCAAAAAGAAAGACCAGGATAAGGATAAAGAAAAGAAAAAGAATAAGGCTGAGAAGAAAAAACAAGGGAAAAAGAAAAAGGAGAAATAGCTCCCACCTCTATCAGCCCCCAGGTGATCCTCTACTGGGGGCTTTTTCTCACTTTTTCTTCTTCTTATTGCCCTCTTGCTTCTTCCCGGTTTTTTCTTCCTTTTCCTCTCTCTTTTTCTCCTTCTCTTCTACCGGCAGGGCGGCAGGCTTCATGCCCTTGATCAGGGTCTTGATCTCTGTTTGAAGGGCCTGGAACACCTGGCGGATATTCTGGGTGGCGTCGATGCCATGAAAATCGAATTCCTCGGCCATAGCATCGAACTGAGCCAGAAGACGGCTCTGATAGTCAATGTAACTTTCGTAATAGTCCCGGTGGGGCAGGAAATCCATGCCCGACTCCCAGTAGTCGAACCCGCGGGCGTTCAGCACGCGGGGGATCAGGTGAGCCAGATCGGCCTGAAGGTAAAAGATCACATCCGGCACCAGGGCGAAACCGAACACGTTGCGGATCCAGTTGGGGTCCACCCCGCGCACCACGGCCCGACAAATGATGGAATAAATGTAGCGATCGGTCAGCACCAGGAAGCCAGCTCGCAGGTTAGGGATGATGTCCCGTTCCAGCCGATCCACCAGATCGGTGGCGTAGAAAAGGTTCATGGTGGTATCGCTCAGGGTGTGTCCTTCCATGGCGGCCTTAATACCCTTACCGGCCAGTTTGGAGCGTTTCAGGCCGGTGGCGGCCACCGCATAACCGCTGGATTCCAGCCATTCTCTCAGCAAGGCAATCTGGGTGGAGCGACCCACCCCGTCTGGTCCTTCCAGCACGATCAGACGGCCCGGCAGACTCTCCTTTTCGAAGCCGGGCAGCCCTTGACCATAGAAACGTACCTGAGTCATGTCTCATCCTTTCGGGGCAGAACCTCATCGATGTAGCGGCCATAAAGGGTTTCGGAGGCCAGCACCTCCCGCCAGGCGCTAGGCTCGACCCGCAGCACCCCGCTCAGATGGGGAGTGATTATCTCTCGCACTATTTCCTGTTGCTTTACCAGGGGGAGCCTGGCGTCAATGACGGTCAGGCCAAACTCCTCGACCATCTTGTCATACTCTTCCAGGATACGACCCTGGAAAAGGCGGAAACTCTCGTTCGGATCGTCGCTCAAGCCCGCATCCAGCCCGGCTTCGTAGTATTTGAGTTGCGGTCGTCCGGCCAGGATGCGCTTGAGCGATTCCTTCAGCGGCACCCGGAAATAAAAGGCTACGGTCGGCTGTATGGCGAAGGCGTAGACCTCTCGCACCCACTCAGGATGCACGCCGCGGGCCACGTCCCGGGCGAAGGCCGTGTAGATGTAGCGGTCGGCCAGCACGATAGCGCCGGCCTTGAGGGCCGGTAACATCTGGCGTTCCATGCGGTCGGCAAAATCGGCGGCGTGGATCAAACTGAAAGAAGCGGGGGACAGAAGCTTTTTCTTTTTGCCTCGTCGGGTGGTCTGGCCCACCATGGGCGACGAGTTCCATTCGCTGAAAGCCACGCAGTAGCCCTGCCCGATAAGCCACTTGCGCAACAAATCCAATTGGGTGCTTTTGCCGGAGCCGTCGATCCCCTCGACGATGAAAAGCCTGCCCGGTAAAGCCCGTCCATCCGGTAATTGAGCCATGATATCCCCCTCGTGTGGCTGGATAAACGCTGCTCAACAGGTCACGTGAAAAAGCCCGATGACCTGGCCCCCGGCTTTGTTCCAGACTCGGATGGCCTCCGGGGTGGAAAGCAACCTGGTTTTACAGCCCCGTTTACGGAGGTATTTCCTGGCCTCGTCCGAGAGCCGCACGTTATCGTATTGCCCGGTGCCGATGATGAGCAGGTCAGCCCCTTCCTGGTAGACGTGCTTGATTTCATCCAAAGAAATGGTGTGGGATGAGCCATAAACCTTTTTGGATAGCTTTTTCTTCCGTTTCTTCACCGCCCCGCTCAAGCGCACAATCACGTCATTGTGAATCTGGTGGCCGTCGATGGTGATCGATCCGAAAGTGGTGCTCTCAATCTCCGGTTTCATCCTCTCACCTCTAACATTAGTTTACCATTTTTGGGGCAATTATGCAAGTATCTGATATTGTCAAGAAAGAGAAAAATTGGTATAATTGGTGTGAATATGCATCGCTTGGCGTCCGCCACTCATCGTGGGGAAGGGATAAAAGATGACCGAACAGGATGAGAGCCAGTTGAAACGAAGGGTAAAGGAGTTGAATACTCTCTACAGCATCGGCAAAGCTGTGACTTCTCTTCTGGACCTGGAAAGGCTGTTGAATCGGATCGTGGAAGCGGCCGTTTTTCTGACCGGAGCAGAGGAAAGCTTTTTGTTGCTGATAGATGAGGAAACAGGTGAACTTTACATGAGAGCCGGCCAGGGGTTGGGGGAAGGATATGCCCGTGGCTTCAGATTAAGAGTGGAAGACAGCATCGCCGGTCAGGTGGTGAAAACAGGTAAACCGATCCTGTTTGGGAGCACAAAGGAAAAGCTTAAGGTGAAAACGGGCTATCTGGTTAGATCTCTCCTTAACGTTCCCCTGAAGGTAGGGAACAAAGTCATCGGTGTGCTCTCGGTAGACAATGCCGCTTCGGGCAAGGCTTTCACCGATAACGACATTTTCCTGCTCTCTGCTCTGGCTGATTACGCCGCCATCGCCATCGAGAATGCCCGGCTATATAAAAAAACGGGAGAAGAAGCCCGACAATTGGCAGAGGCCCTTCAGTCGCAAACAACCGAACTCAGCTTCGTGGTCGGGGCCGAGGAAATGGACTGGCTCGTCCAGGAACTTGAAACTCAGGGAAGAGAGATAGAAACAAGTTACGAAGAGACTGAGCATCTGGCCCAAACACTCCGAGAACAGGTCGAAACGGTGGACACTCTGGCCAGAATGATGCTCACTCAGAAGAAGGAGATCAATGACTTAAGACACAAGCTGCGTGTCCGACGGGCAGAGGTGGGGCCAGCGTCCCCCTGGCCTGCGAGGCCGAAGGTGGTTCTGGGCGTAGAACGCGGCCAGAGCAAGCTGGTTAAAATCGAAATCAGCACCCTCCAGATGGCGCTTGATGGCCTGAACGAGGGGATCGTCGTCAGCGACGCGGAGGGCAGGGTGGTGCTGGCTAATGCGGCAGCCGGGCTTATCCTGGGCTTGACCGCCGGCGTTTTGCCCGGTCAGGAGATTAAGGCTCTCTGTCAGGATAGTCGGTGGGGAAAGAATGTAGACTCCTTGTGCTCAAGCCTGATCCAACTGGAAGAAAATGAACCTGAAGAAGATGGTGAAGAAGAAACAAAGTCCCTGGAGATGACTTTACGGGTGGATCAGCAAGTGATTCGAGCCAATATGAGCCTGCTGCCCGACGGAATGGCTACCCAGGCCGGGATGGTGATCATCCTGCACGACATAACGCAGGAGAGCAAAGCCCAACGTCTCCGGGACGAGCTTGGTCTCTCCATCTCCCAGGAAATGCGCACCCCTTTGACGGCCATTACCAGTTATACCGACCTTATATTAGGAGAATCGGTGGGCTTGATCGGCAAGACGCAGCGTAAATTCCTGGAGCGCATCAAGGGTAGCGTGGAGCGCCTCAATGCCATCCTCGATGACCTGATCGATATCCGGGCCATCACCGCCCAGGGCGCAGAGGGCACACCGCTGTCCGCCGACATAGGTGAGACCATCGAGGAGGCTATTGTAGCTCACCGGAGCCAGTTGGAGAAAAAGGATATCTTCATCAGACTGGATATCTCAGATGAGCTGCCCCGGGTGAAGGCTGACCCCCAGGGCATCAGTCAGGTGGTGGCCGATCTCCTCAACAACGCCTGCCAATCTACCCCCGCCAGCAGCACCGTGACCATCAAGGCCAGGATGTACGAAGAGCCCGAAGCGGCAGAGGATATGCCCCCTCACCTGATCGTCTCCATCACTGACTCCGGGGCCGGCCTTGCCCCTGAGGAGCAAAGCAGGATATTCGACCGCTTTTACTGGGCCAAACACCGTTCGGTGACAGGGCTGGATGAAGCGGGCGTGGGGTTACCTGTAGTCAAGGCCCTGGTGGAAGCCTACGGTGGTCGGGTCTGGGTAGACAGCAAACCAGAAGAAGGCAGCACTTTTAGTTTCATCCTGCCTGTCATTAACCAGCATCAGAAGTAAGCTTAACCCGCAGAGAAGCGGTTGGCCGCTGGACGCCAGGTTTTTCAGCAAAAACCTGGTGTCTTTCAGGGAGCCAGACGCCTGGCTCAAATCCGTGACCATCATGTCCGTGTCCAGCCTTACTACTCCGCCGAGCGGTCTATATCGACGATCCGCTCATTACCCACGTAGGGTCTGGTTTCATACCTGGTGATCTGGCCTATCTTTTTCACGGTCTTGCTCATGCGTTGAGCATTTTTCATAATAGTGCTCAAGTCTTCGTAAAAAGGATGGTCTTTACTAACCTGTTTGCGCAGTAGAGCGCTGAGTCCTAGCAGGACGGTCAAGGGCTGGTTGAGTTCGTGAGCCGTCGCCCCGGCCAGTTCTATTATGGCTTCCTGCTTTTCGGCCCGCACCAACTGTTCCTGAGCCGCTTTCAGTTCCTCGTAGGCCCGTTGGCTTTCCTCGTACAATCGAGCATTCGTGATGGCGATGGCCGCCTGGTTGGCGAACAGGGTAGCCAGCCAGATGTCATCCTTGGTAAAGGTTCTCTTCGCCACATCGGCATCAGCGGCCAGCACTCCGATGACCTGGCCTTTCCATTTCAGGGGCACCTCCAGCACGGCGCTGAAAGGCTGATCGTTTTCATACACGGCCGCTCTCCCCGGCCAGGTGCGGTAGTCGTCTACGATCATCGGTTCGCCGCTCTGAAACACCTTGCCAGCCATGCCCTCGCCCGGTTTAAGGGTGACTCCTGTGTAATCTTCGGTGTAACCGTAGCCGACGGCCAATTTTAGCTCTTCCCGCTCCGGATCGTACATGTATATGACTCCCCCCTCTGCCCCCAGCAGTTCCACCGCCCGCCGGGTAATATCCTTCAGGAGGTCGGGCCTTTCCAGTTGGGCGGTGATGCTCAAAGTGGTGGCGTATAAAGCCTGCAATTCTTCGGCGCGGTCTTTGACCTCTTTGTACAGGCGGGCGTTCTCCAGGGCCACTGCTGCTTCGTTGGCGAGGAGGGTGAGCAGGCGGATGTCCTCCCCATTAAAGGTAACGCCTGGCTCACGCAGCACATTGATGACCCCCAGCACCTGCTCGCCCCACTTCATGGGGACGGCGATCACGGCCTCGAAAGTCCCCTCTTCGTAGATGGAAGCCCGCTCCCCCCAGGTGCTATAGCTATCCACAATCATGGGCTGACCGCTCTCCAACACCCTGCCGGACAACCCCTCTCCCCGCTTGAGCACCGCCCCGGTGAAGTCCGGCTTCAAATTGTGGACCAGCACTAACTCCAGGTCGTCGTGTGCCGGTCGATAGAAGTACATGCTTCCCCCATAGCCCTTCAGGAGTTCGGCGGCCCGTTTCACAATGGTGTGCAGGAGTCGCTGAGGATCCAGTTGAGCGGTGATATCCAGGGCCGTATTGTACAGCGCAGCCAGCTCCTCGGAACGGCGTTTGATCTCCTCCTCCGCCTGCTTGCGCTCGGTTATGTCGCGAGAAACAACCACGGCGTGCGTGACCGTTCCTTCGTTGCCGTAGTAGGGATAATAAGCCAAATCGATGTACCGCAGCCCTAGATCAGCAAATTCAAACCAGCCTTGCTCATGCACCTCATTCCCTGCAAAGCACCTGTCTAAATGCGATTCTATAGCCGTTTGAAATCGTTCCCCGCCCCAAATCTCGGCCACAGTCTTGCCAATGATTTCTTCCCTGGTCTTGTTATGAGCTTTGCAATATGATTCATTTATAGCCTCATAGGTATAGTTACTGTTGATGAGGGTCATGAATTCTCTGGAAGTATTTACGATGAATTCGTATCTCCGCCACATTTCCTCTAAAGCCTGGCGTCCGGTGATGTCGATGATGGAAACAAATACCTTCGACAATGTATCCTCGTAGCCTGGAGCCGCAGACCATCTTAAAGCAATATGAAGCTTATCATTAGTTAAAGTACGAACGGTGGTTTCATTTTCAAATCGACGTATACCTTCCGCGATACAAATAAGCTCCTCTTTGAATGACAAATATGTTTCTTCACTGAAAATTGTATCTAGACCACTCTGCAACTCTTCTTTACTGCTGGCTTTGTACAACTCCAGGGTGGTCTGATTGACGTCAACGACCTTCACCATGGCGACGCAGTGGGCCACAGCTTCAGGGTGGTTTTCAAAGTATGTTCTGAAGTCTTTGACCCCTGAAGCTCGCAAGCTGTCCAGGTAAGTTTTAACCGCGGAGAAGTCTTCCTGCCAGAGAGAAATGGAGGAATCCTCGAAGAGACTGCGGTAGCGAGCCTCGCTCTCCCGCAGGGCCTCCTCTGCTCGCTTGCGCGCCGTGATGTCGCGAACCATTTCCACTCCTGCCACTATCTTGCCGCTTGCATCTCGCACCGGGGCGGCGCTCACTTCCGCAATATAGGGCTGCCCTGTATTGGTAAATCCGGTGTGGATACTGCCTCGCACCGGTTCGCCAGTGCGAAAGGCCTCCTGGATCGGGCAGTCCGGGCACACCTGGTCTCGACGCTCATAAGCCTCAAAACACTTTCGCCCGATCAGGCCAGAGTCCGGCCGCGAGGCATCTCCTTGCTTGCGCACTTTCTCCTCGTTCACCATCTGGATGGTGAAATCGGTATCTACTACACTCACTTCGTCCGCCATGGACACCAGGATGCTGCGCAACATCTCTTGCTCCCGGTGCAGGGCCTCTTCCATCTGCTTGCGCGCGGTGATGTCCGCCAGCACTCCTCGCGACCCAATGACGCGATTTCCCGCCTGGATCGGCCGGCTGGAAGTGCGCATCCAGCGGATTTCGCCAGACTTGGTCAAAAACCGATACTCATTTGATTCGGCATGGCCCAAAATGACGCTCTGAAACTTCTCCGTTATACGTGGCAAGTCTTCCTGGTAGATGAACTTAGTGAAAGGTCGCCCGATGAATTCTGATGGCCTATATCCGATGAACGACTCTACGATGGGGCTGATGTAAGTTATCGTTCCATTCTGGTCAGTAGCGTAGATGACATCGCTTATGTTTTCTACCAGGTCGCGATACTTCTCCTCCGATTCGCGCCGCGCCTCCTCCGCCCGCTTGCGCTCGACCTCCAATGCTTCCAATTCGGCAATCCGTTGGCGCATTTTTGCTAATTCATTTATGGGTTGTTCTTTTGTCTCACTTGCGTCTTTCATTTAATGATACCCCTTTGGACAGTTCGTAATCAAAGCGTTGTTAGAGGATGCCGAGGGGATACAGCGGCGCCCCCATTGGCTTGAGCGTGGGCATAAAGCCAGTTGGCCCTCAAATTAACAGCAGGCTTCTATTATCCCGGTGTTCAGTCTTCGTCCCTGAAGTCTGTGACCAAAATCTGTGTCAGCAGGACTCTATCATCTTTGACGTTCCCTTCTTCATCGAGGACGGGCAGCCGCTCTCCGCTGGCCCCGTCGTACATCCCGACCTCCAGTTGATACTGGCCGGCTGGAGTCTGGGCCTCGACGGCGATCTGGTACTCGTCGGCGAGGACCTCACCTTTTATCCAGCCTGTGGTGGGCATCGTTCCGCGGCCAGGAACGCCATCTTTCTGGCCCCACATCCTGTTCTGGCCGTCCAGTAAATGGGTGAAGACCTTGTAACTGATGTCCATCTCGGCCAGCGCCCGCCAGTAGAGGGTCAGGCGCAGGACATGGCCGGCTTTGATGGGTTCGGCCCCCCGTTCGTTGTTCTGTTCGTTGTTTAAGTCGTAGCCCAGGAATTCCACCCGGTGGCCCAGATTGGCCTGCTGCGGATGCTGGATATCGGGCGGAATCTCGAAAACCCTGGCCCGCCCCTCCACTCGCACTAAGCTCAGATCAGCCTCTCCGGCCACGGCTCCGGCCTCGATCAGACTGACCAGCAGGTGATAATCACCTGGAGGTATGTCGGCGGCGATGGTCGGATCGTACCAATCGCGCAGAATCTCCCCTTTTTGCCAAGCGGTGGTGGGATAGGTGCCGGCCCCCGGCCTGGTCTCCAGCACGTTCCAGGTCTCCCCGGCCCCATCCCGCAGAGACAGGCGTACCAGGTAATCCCCTTCCACCTCGGTCCGCGCCCGCCAATAGAGGGCTAGAGGCCACACCTCGCCGCCTGAGACAACCCCATCCTCATCTCCCCGGTCGTAGCCCAACAGCTCAATTTCTTCATTCAAGGGAGCAGAGAGAGGACGCTGGATGCCCAGAGCCTCCACCTGGGGCGGGGTAGTGGGCCGCACCACCTGCATCGTGCCCAGGAGGGCGGTCGTGCCCTGGGGAGCGCCGTTTTCGTCGAGCACGTCCAGCCGTTCCAGGGTGTCCGGGGAGTAAACGCTCGTCTCCAGGAGGTATTCCCCCGGCGGCGTGCCCGCCGCGACGACCAGGTTGTAGACGTTGATGGCTACCTCGTCCGGCCGCCAGCCGAAGGTACGCAGGTGCCTGTCGTTGAGCAGTATCTTGTCGGCCTGGCCCACCAGGTGGCCCCGCCCATCTCGCAGATAGAGGGCGACCTTATACCCCTCCCCGACTGCCCGTCGAACCCGCCACTGAAAGGCGACCCACATTTTACGGCCAGCGGGAATAGAGCGTTGTGCCACCTCGTCCTCGGCGCTGGTCTCTCCCTGTCCCCGGCCCCCAAAAGCCAGCCCCACCAGGGCTAGGCGTCCCCCAAAATCAACCGGCACGGACTCGAAGGCCGGGGCCAACGAAAAAGCCACCTCCGGCGGCAGACCATACCACACCACGTCGTAGCCTCGGAATCCCCTGCGCCCCTGGTATTGTCCGTATTTATCCAGCAGGAAGAGGACGGCCCCCCTGGGGTCAGTGTCCGATTGACGCCAGCGGACGAAAAAAAGACGCTCCCGCCCCTGACACAGCCGGGTCAGGGTGTCGGCCACGGTGTGGATATCGACGAAGAGATAGCTGGCCGGGGCCTGACCTCGATAGTAGTAATCGAGGGGATGGGGCACGTCGATAAAAACGATGTCTGTCTCGGTCGCTTCGGCTTCCAGGAAACGGGCCAGACCCCGCGTGTCGTCCTTGAGGTGGTCGGGGTTGAAATAATAGGACCACCCGGCTACGGCGAAGGCGACCAGAACGAAGAGCGTTCCCAGGCCGCCCAGCCAGATGAAGCGGCGTCCTGCTTTCCATAAAATGTAAAGGGCATAGGCCAGCAGGAGGTAGAGGGCCGGGGTGACGAATATCAGATAGCGGGGAGCGAAGGAAGCCCGCCGCTGAAGCACCAGGTAATAGGCGCACAGAGGCAGCACAAACCAGGCCCAGAGCAGCCAGAAGCTCAGGGCCTCCAGCCTGCCTTCCCTGCGCACAATACGCCAAAAATGCAGCGCCAGGCCGACCAGCAGGAGCAGGGCAAAGCCGACCATCAGGGGCATCGCCTCCTCAAAGTCGATAGTCAGGCCCACCGTGAAGGATTGCCAGCCCTGGAGGACGAAGGTTTTCAGCGTAGGGGGGGAAAGGTTGACGTTCTCATAGGCCGTTACCTGGCGGGCGGCGATTTTCAACTGCAAGGCCAGCAGGGCCACGATCATTACCTGGGCGACCACCCATCTGATCAGGCCCAGATACCACTCTTTGTCTCGTCTCCAGACGGTGACCGCCAACCAGAAAACGTTCTGGAAGAAGATCAAGAACAGGACGAAGTAGTGGGTGTACAGGCTGGCGGCGGTGGCGAAAACGTAGACCAGCCAGAAAGTTCTATCGTCGCGCCGCATGACCCGGTAGAAAGCGTAGACAGACGAGAGGCCCAGACAGGTAACCATGGCGTACATCCGTACTTCCTGCGCATAGGCGATGTGCAAGGGCGAGAGAGCGCCGATGGTCGCCGCCAGCAGACCCAGGGCCAGGCCACCCATCTCCCTGCCAATATCTTTGCCAAAGCGGTAGAGCAGGGCCACGCTCGCCAGGCTGAACAGGAGGGAGAGAAAGCGCAGGGCGAACTCGCTTCTCCCCGCCCAGTCCATCCAGAGGTGCAGGGTGTAAAAATAAAGCGGCGGGTGAACGTCCATGCCCGGCAGAGTGGGGATAGCTTCCAGGCTATGGCGGGCCATAGCGATGCTATGCCCTTCGTCCCACCAGATGCTTTGATAATCCAGGCGATAGAGGCGCAGGGCAAAGGCCGCCAGCAAGATCGCAGAAGGCGCGGCCAGACGGAAAAAGTCCAGACCTCCGCCACGGCTCACGTTTGACACCTCGTTGGCCTCCAGATTGGTACTTCGAGACGGTACAGATTATAACACACAAGCGCTGGCCTGTAAACAGCTACTTTGGGTCCGTGTCTGCACCTCCCCGGATCCATAAGGCGATCGCCGTTCCCACCAGTTCCGCCGCCGTTATCCACAGCCGGGAGAGCAGGGCCACCACGATAGCCACCTGGGACGGCAGGTAGAAGCCGAGCAGATAGGTCAAGGCCCCCTCGCGCACGCCCAGCCCGCCCGGCGTCAGCAGGCTGACGAAGCCGATGACGTAGGCCCCGGCGAAGACGCCCGCCAGGGTGGGCATCAAATCCAGGGGGACGGGGTGCAGGGCGCTGACGAAGAGATAAAAGGCTGCTCCGTAGGCCAGCCAGCCCAGGAGATGAACCCCGGCGAAGCGAACCAAGTCGACGCGTCGCAGTGCGATGGCTACTGGCTGGCGGCCCAGGAGTCGCAGGGCGCGATTTAGAACCCATTCCATGACCGGCGGCTGGAGGGCCACCACTCCCAGGGGAACCAGAACCAGGAGCCAGGTGAACATGGTAACGAATTCAGTCGTTACGTCGCGCTGGGTGAGAAAGAGGATGGCGGAGGACAAAGCCAGCCCCGTCATGTTCTGGAGCGCCTGGTTGACGGCGATGCTGGTCAGGGTTTGCACTTTGGTCACGCCCTCCCGCTCGCAGAGGTAGAACCAGCCCACGAACTGCCACACCTTGCCGGGCACGTAGCGGCCCAGGTTGGCGATGAACCAGATGCGGAAGGTCGGGCCGTAGCCGATATCTGCTCCCAGGGCGTTCAGGGTAAGCTCCCACTGCCAGGCGTAAAGGGCCAGGGTGCCGAACACGGCCCCCAGGGAGAGGACCAATAGAGGATAATTGAAGGTCCAGTTATATTCCCGAACCTGTTCCCAGTTGTGGTAGAGAGCGCGGCCCAGGAAAAAGAAGACTACCGCCATGATCAGATAGCCGAGAATGCGTCGCCACGTGGGTTTCATCAGGGTGTTCTCGGTTCGGAGGAATAGAGGGCCATGACCTCATCCACGATGCGCGGCCAGGAGAAACGCTGGCTGACGTACTCAAAACCGGCCTGTCCCAAACGCCGAGCCAGGGCCTGGTCGGTCAAGACCCGCTCAATGGCCTGGGCCAGCGCTGCTGAGTTGCCAGCCTCGACCATAAGCCCCGTTTCGGCGGGGACGATAATGTCGGGGATGCCGCCCACGTTTGTGCCGATGACCGGCTTCTTGTAGCTCAGAGCCTCCAGCAGCACGACGCCCAGACCCTCGGTGTCGCCGTGCACATCGACGATGGAAGGCAGGACGAAGACATCGCACCCGGCGTATAGGGCGTTCAACTCCTCGTCCGTCACCCGTCCTCTGAAGATCACCACTTCTTCAAGGCTCCTCTCGGCCACCATTCTTTTTAGCTCCGCCTCCTGGTAGCCCAGCCCCACGATGTCCAGCCGAACCGGGAGGCGCTCTTTGAGGCGATCAAGGGCCTCGATCAGATGGGGCAGCCCTTTGCGCTCGATGAGACGCCCCACAAAGAGCACCCTTCCCGGCCCCAGGTGCCTGGTTTCAGACCCTTGGGGTCTGCTTTCTCTGGCTTCGATGGCCGAGCCGTAGGGGATGACCTGCACCTCAACGTCGGCGATGTGGTGGATCAGGCTGGCAGTAAAGGAGGAATTGGCAGACACGGCATCGCAGCGTTCGGTGAGATATTTGAGGATGGGCCTGAGAAAAGGGTAACGGCGCACCAGCAAAAGCTCCGCCCCGTGGAAAGAGGCCACCAGGCGCGCCCCGCTCACCTTCTTGCCCACCAGGCCAAAAACGCCCTGCGGCAGAGGCCAGTGAACGTGTATCACGTCGTACCGGCGGCGGCGACAGCGACGGATGGTAGCCAGCACGCCAGATAGCATGTAGGGCGCCACCAGGGGCAGGTAGAGCGGATTTTTGATCTTATGCGGGGCGCCCTCGGTGTGGGTCAGGGTTTCCCAGGGTTTGAAGAAATAGCGGTAACGGTAGACGGGAATGCCGTAGATAGCGTGGTGCCCCAACCCCTGGTAAGAGGGAGCCAAAACGTCCACCTCGACGCCGCGCCGACGCAGCAATCGGATCATCTCCACGATCCAGGGCGAATGGGGATCCCCTTCCCAGCGCGGGAAATTAGTGGTGATGTACAGTACGCGCATCTTCGATTTTATCAGACAGGTCCCGGATGGCTCGCTCCAGGTCCTCGATGCGCTCCTGCTGGCTGACCACCAGTTCGGCCACAAAGCCGACCAGGATCAGGAACAATCCGGCCAGAGCCAAAACGCCGGCCAGGAGCAGGAGGGGACGCTTCTGCATGTAGAAGGCGAACCACAGGTAGAGCAAAACCGCCCCGATGATGGCCGCTATCAGGATCAGGGTCAGGCCCAGCCCGCCGAAGAAGAGCATCGGCTTGCGGCCAAAGGTGAGCAGGAACTTGACCACCAGCACGTCCAGGAAGGAGATGGGGAGCCGCCCCAGGCCGTATTTAGACCGTCCTTGCTGGCGGGGATAGTAGTTGGTCTTCACCTCGCCGACGCGATAACCCTGGGCGGCGGCGATCATCAGGATGAAACGATGCCAGTCGGAGCGCAGGTGGATGTTTTCCACCACCTGGCGGCGAAAAGCCTTGATCCAGTTCATGTCGTGGGCCTGGACGTTGAACAGCAGGCGCGAGACGGCGTTGTATATCCTGGAAGCAAACACCTTGCCGTCGCGCCGTCCCTGTCGCCACCCGGCCACCACGTCGTACCCCTCGGCCATTTTATTCAGCAGTTTGGGGATGTCCTCCTCTGGGTCAGATTCCATATCACCCGGCAGGAAGATGATCACCTGGCCGCGGGCCTGGCGGAAGCCGGTGCGCATGGCCTCCGTAAGCCCCAGGTTGCGGCGGTGGTTGATGACCCTGACGAAAGGATAGCGCCGGGCGCACTCCTCCGCTTCTCTTGCCGTGCCGTCCGTCGAGCCGTCGTTGACAAAGATCACCTCGCCCTCCAGCCCGATAGCGGCGAAGGCGGCGGCGATCTTGTCGATGACCGGGGCGACGTTGCCCTCCTCGTTGCGGGCCGGCACCAGGACGGAGACGGTTGGTTGATCGTTCATCAATTGGGTTCCCACCTCATTGAACACAGATTGGGCACGAAAATGATACCATATCACCCCATATTTTGCAAAGAAGCCTGGCGTGCTGATATTGGTTGTAACCCTGACCGCTGAAGCAAAATGGGCGAGGCCCTGTGACCTCGCCCGATGCCTTTGTCTCTTTGAAGCTACCGGCCCGCCCCCTACTCTGGGGTAAAACGGCTCACCCTTACAAAAGGCTCACAAAAGGTATACAGTGTATATATTTTATCACAGATTGCATGGGAGAGCAAAGGGTTTGCTGACGCATTAGCCTCCTGGCCCAATGGCGAAGCTGTCAACGGTTCGTCAGGTGCCTGGCACTTCCAAAGTGCCAGGCACCTGGGATACTTTATTCGTTTATTCGTGTTTCTACAGGCGTGGCCGTGGCCTCAAGCTCGCGGGGTGGCAGGGCGAGTGGCTCCAGCCGGGTGGTGGGCATGACGGTAAAGAGGAGGGCCACCGGTTGTTGCAGGCGCTCCGCCAGGCGAGCTTGCAGGTGGGCCATTTCTTGATAGAGCACCTGCCGCGAAGCACGGATGTGGATCTCCAGGTGCAGGGTGTCATCTTCCCGGCTGGCGATCTGCCAGTCGGCCAGTTCCCACCCTTCACGGGCGGTGATTTCGGCGGCGAGCACTTCTTGCACAGCCCTCTCGAAAGCGGCCTGGCGGAGAGAGTTGACCGTGAGGATTCCCAACAAGGCGGAGAGGACCGCCAGCAAGGCCAGCAGCCACACCGCGCCTCGCTGGAAGACGAGTCGTCGTTTTTGCTCCCCGGAGCCGGGGCGGAAGCCCAGCCAGAAGAAGATAAGCCCCCCGGCGGTGCTGATGGCTACCAGGTTGGTCAGGAACAAAAGAGACGCTCCTCCGGCAATCCAGCCACGGCCTAAAGCCAGGCCGATGCCAATAGTGGTCAGGGGAGGCACCAACGCGGCGGCGATAGCCACCCCCGGCAGGGAGGCCGAAACGTCCTTGCGACAGAGGGCGTAGGCTCCAGCCGCCCCGGAAGCCAGGGCCACGGCCAGGTCGAGCAGGCTCGGGCTGGTGCGGCCCAGGATTTCGGCGTTAGGGGAGGCGCCCGGCATGATCCAGGCCATGAGCAGCCCCACCGCCACCGCCAGGATTATGCCCCGCACTACCGCTTCGCCGGCCACCCGCAGCAGGCGCAAATCTCCCTGCACTATCCCCAACCCAATCCCCAACACAGCCGACATCAGGGGGGCCACCAGCATGGCCCCGATGATCACCGCCGGGTTGTTGAGCACCAGCCCCAAAGTGGCGATAGCCGCCGCCAGGGCCATCATGACGAAGAAATCCACATCGGGCCGCGCCCCCCGCCGGATGATTTTATACGTTTCCACCTGCTCGGCCATGCTGAGCGTGGGCAGGGCTTCGTAAACCCAGCGCCCTACCCGGTGCAATACCATCCCCACCAGCCCGGCGCCACGCCGCACCACTACCACCGGCACCGGCGCTCTGGTCGTCACCGTGCGGGGGACGTTGCCGAAAAGGACTCTATCTAAAAAGCCTTCCTGGCTGGCCCCGATCAGCACCAGGTCGTAGTCGGAAGAAGCTTCGGCCAGAATGCCTTCGATGATGGCCGGGGCGGGCCGCACCTTGAGGGACAGGCGTTCCTCTCCCGCCCAGGGTTTCAGGGCCGCTTCCAGATGTTCACGACCCAGGGATATTCCTGCCTGACCGTGGGCCTGGCGGGCTACGTAAAGGGCCGTAACCTGCACCTGTTCAGACAGAGCCAGGGCTATCTCCAAAGCAAGGGTGGCATTAGGGCCTCCCGCTACGGGCACCAGCACGCGCCGTATCTCCTTCGGCTTTCTATCCCGCACCATCGCCACATCGTCCAGCACCGCCGCCACATCGTCCAGCACGCGCCGGATGCCCTTCGGCTTTCTGCCCTGCACTACCGCCACGTCGCAGGGCACGTTTTGCATTATGCGGTCCAAACTCGGGCCTAAGCGGTAACGCCCCTGATCGGGCGGATCCTGCCAGGGCACCAGGAGCAGGTCGGGGGAGGCTTCGCGTCCGGCTTTCATGGTGGCCTGCTCTATATCGCGCTCGTGGCGTCCGACCACCACCTTTACTTCCACCGGCACCGGACAGCTATTTTCCGGTATGACCAGCCAGTCCGGCCTCCGGCCATCAGGAGAAACGGCCAGGAGGAGCACTGTGCCCTGGCGCGTTTCGGCCAGGGCGCAGGCTATCTTCAGGAGGGGATCAAGCTGTGACTCTTCGCCCACCGCAGCCATCACCAGATAGTCACGGGCTTTCTGGGGACTGGTCTCCTGTGGCGGTCCCAGTCCCCCCGGGTGTAAAATTTGTATCATGAAAATCACCGCCCTTCCTCGATTGAGCTAGGGTGATATGGTAATGTCCCCCAGCAAGAGGCGATCTCCTGTAACCTCCCCGTCTACGCCCCGAAGCGGCAGGCGCTCCAGGGTCTCCAGGCTATACATGCCGGCCACCAGTTGATATTGGCCGGGCGGCAGATTGGGCGGAATCTCCAGCCAGTAGTTATCGCGTAGCTTCTCGCCGGGCCGCCACGACTGGGTAGGCCGATAACCGTCCTGGCCGGGGCGATCCACCTGCCACCAGGCCCTACCGCTCTCGTCCAGGAGGTGGACGAAGATCATGTAATTCTCTGACACTGGCCCGCTGGCCTCCCACAAAAAGGAGAGCTGGAAGGCGTCTCCGCTGTGAAGGGGACCATCGCCCGTGTAGAGGTCGTAGCCGAGCAGCCGGACGTTGGAGCCAAAACGCCAGTCGGCGGCCCGCTGAGGCTGCTGCGGGTCGGGGGCGTTCCGCGTGGCGTACAGCACCAGGCGTAACCTCTGGCTGAACTCAACCTCTGCTTCTGCCAGCCTGTAAGCCCGCGAAGCAAACCACATGTCCAGCGGGGGCGGCCAGCCAAAGGCCGGGATAGGTTTGGTAGCCAGCCAGATACGTTCATAGCGGCCCACCAGCCTGTCCAGCAGGCTCTCCGTCTCCCCCTCCCAGGGCGATTCGTCTTTGTCCAGGCTGTACACGTTCAGACGGGCCTTGTTACCATTGAGGATAGTGTTTACATAACTGGCATCGTTCAGGATCAGGGCCTCGTCGGCCTGCGCCTCATCCTCCAGGTGGGCCAGCAAAGCCTGATAATCGGGGCCGACCTGGTAATGGGGATCGTGGTAATAGCGTTTCAACGAGAAACCGGCCACCAGCGGAGGCAGGAGCAGGGCGCAGGCGATTAGCGGGTAGTAGTAACGACTTAAGTCGTTACTACGAAGGAGGTATAAAAGGCCCGCTCCCCAGGCCAGGATCAGACCCACCGTGACCAGCAGGAGCAGCCCATCAAAGCCCAGGCGCTGGTTGTGAAGCCTGGCCCAGGCCAGGTCAAGATTATCCAGACGCAACAGTCGCCAATACCCCACCAGGGGAGAATAACGTGGATTGTAAACCAGCAGCCCAACCCAGTCGGAAAAACGCTCCGCCAGCCTGGACTCGTATAGAACGGGGCTGATAGCCGCGCCCACGACCTGGATGACGAAGCTAAGGGCGAACAGCAAAAGGAATCCGATGGAAACCAGCCACCTGTAGTAACGGCTTAAGTCGTTACTACAGACAAACTCGACGGCGGGGGTCAGGGCCATAGCCAGCAAGGGACAAAGAGGCACAATGAGACGCGGCCCCCAGTTGGTGACCCCTCCCCGCCAGGAGTACCACGTACCGAACAGGACACAGTAGATGACGAAGAGCAAAGCTATCAGGATGGCCTCCGCCCGCTGCCGTCGGAAAAGGGCCGGGATAGACAGCAAGGCCAGCCCCAGGATGGGCGAGTACAGAAAAAGCCCCTTGCCCGGACTGAGCAGCAGGCCGTACACTCCCTTTAGGAGAGGGGTGGAAAAACTGACGTTTTGATAACCCGTTTCCAACACATGGCCGAAGCGCAGATAGTTATAAAGAGCGATGGTCAAAAGCGCCACCACCAGGGGCAGGCCAAACAGGCCGATATCCAGACTGGTGGAGGCTAGCGGGTTGTAGTAACGACTTAAGTCGTTACTACAGTCCAGACCCCGCCTCCTGCCGCCGCCACGGGGCCAGAAGGCGTAGAGGGCAAAGACAGGGGCGGCGGCCAGGTTGACCGCTTTGGTCAGGATGGTCAGGGCCAGGGCCGCGCCTGCCGCCAGCGCCCAGGCAGGGCCTCCCCGCTCCCGGTAGAGCAGAAGGAAATAGGCGGCCAGCGTAAGCCCCAGGGCTACCAGGGGTTCGCTGAAAAAGTGTTTGGCGTAGACCGCCGCCGGGGTGCAAAGCCCAAAGATCAGAGCCACCAGCAAGGCCACGGACTGCGAACGGGTCACGGCCAGGACGTAGAGGAAGACCACCACGGCGTTGAGGGCGGTGACGAAGGCGCTAAAAAGCATCACCGTTTGCACGTGGCCCAGGCCAGGAATCTGCATCGCCAGCCAATATAGGGGCGCGGCCAGAAGCGATTGGCCCAGGCCGTACTTGGAGTACAGTTCTCCGTCCAGGCCGGGGTTTCTGAAGGCCGGCCCCATCCACCACATGGGGCTGACGCTGAACCCGCCACGCTTGACCAGGCTTTCCGTCACGCAGAACATAGAGACGGCATCGCTGGAATGAAAAATGCCGCTAAAGGCCAGCAGGTAAATGAAAAACAGAAAGAGGAAAAGGCAGATCAGCATAGAAAGGCGACGCTCGACCATCCTCTTCCTCTTTTAACTCATTAACTCGCAAAGGCTCTGACAGCCTCCGCTATCCGTTCGACCTGATCCGGCGATAGCTCGGCATACATGGGCAGGGACAAAACCTGTCGGGCGCACTCCTCGGCGACGGGCAGATCGCCCTCCTTGTACCCCAGGTCTTTGTAGGCCGGTTGCAGGTGCAGGGGGATGGGATAGTGGATGCCGGTGGAGATACCTTCATTTCTGAGATGCTCTTGCAATTCGTCGCGCCGGGGCGAACGGATGGCGAACACGTGGTAGACCGCCTTGAGGTACTCCGGCTCGAAAGGCAAAACGATGTCCAGATCGACCAGGGCCGCCCGGTAGAGATCGGCGATTCGGCGACGGGCCTGGTTCCAGTCCTCCAGGTGGAGCAGTTTGGCCCCCAGGATGGCCGCCTGTAGAGCGTCCAGACGGTAGTTGTAGCCTTCTATCAGGTGCTCGTACTTTCCCTTACGGCCATGGTCGCGCATCATCCGGATCCGCGCAGCGATCTGGTCGTCGTCGGTGACCAGCATCCCGGCGTCGCCGTAAGCACCCAGATTCTTGCTGGGATAGAAACTGAAGATGGCTACCCGGCTCATGGCTCCGGCTCGCCGTCCTTTGTACTCGGCGCCGTGGGCCTGGGCCGCGTCCTCGATGACAGTCAGGCCGTGTCGCTCGGCGATGTCCAGGATGGCGTCCATCTCCGCCGGTTGGCCGTAGAGGTGAACGGGCACGATGGCTTTTGTCCGTTCGGTGATGGCGGTCTCGATCTTTTCGGGGTCGATGTTGCAGGTGTCCGGATCGATGTCCACGAAGACGGGCCTGATCCCCAGGCTGGTCATCATGGACGTGGTGCCGATGAAGGTGAAGGTGGTGGTGATGGCCTCGTCGCCTGGCCCCAGGTCACAGCCCAAAAAGGCCAGGTGCAGAGCCGAGGTGCCGGAGTTGACTCCTACGGCGTGTTTTGTCCCGCAGAAGGCGGCGAAATCGCCCTCGAACCTTTCCACTTCGGGGCCCATGATGAAAGCGGTGTTGTCGATGACCCGTTGTACGGCGGCGTCGATCTCGTCTTTGATGGAAAGGTATTGGGCTTTCAGATCTACGAGGGGAATGTTCATTATAAGAATCGAACCTCCTTATTTTATCTCAGTTTTTGAACGGTATTAGCCATACGGCTTTTCGATCAGATCGTATGGACATTCCAGCTCGTCGATAGTTTTGATCACTCGTGCCGGGTTGCCGACCACCACCGCTCCGGGCGGCACGTCCTCCACCACCACTGCCCCGGCTCCGACCAGGGCCTTCTCGCCGATGGTGATATCGGGCAGCAGGATGGCCCCGGCCCCGATCCTGGCCTCCCGTTTGATAGTCGCCCCCTGAAGGCAGTCCTTGACCCTGGGACAGCGGGGATGCAAGGCGTTGGTCAGCACCACGTTGGGGCCTAGCCAGCAGCCGTCCTCCAGGGTCGAATACTCCGGCACGAAGACCTGAGAATGAAGACGCACCCCGTTACCTATCCGCACGTGATGCTCGACCACGGAATGGCTGCCGATGCTCACCTCATCGCCTATCTCGTTCTCCTCGCGCAGCAGGACGCCATGTCCCGTCTGGAAACGGTCGCCGATGCGATTCCCGGCGTAGATGACGGTGTGGGAACGGATGACCGCTCCCTGGCCGATGACGGTAGCCAGTTCGCCTGGCTCTCTGCCTGGTGGCGGCTGGCCGATGATCACGAACTCGCCGAGGTAAGTCCCTTCTCCCAACTGCACGTTGGGATAGACCCGATAGTTCGACGCCACGCCCAACCCTCTTGTTTTTACCCGTTTCATCCCCGATATAATAGCACATAGAAGAATAAAAAGCAACCCCTGCGGAGATTACCCCCCGGTCTGATGTCTGGGCAGGATAAAAGTGAAAGTGCTTCCCTTCCCCGGCTTGCTATCCACCCAGATGCGACCGTTATGTTTCTCGAGCACCGATTTGACGATGGACAGGCCCAATCCTGTGCCTCTGATGTCCTCCGTCTCCTCGTTTTTCACCCGGTAGAACTTGTCAAAGATGTAAGGCAAATCGGCTGGCGGGATACCGATCCCCGTGTCCTGGACGCTGACCATTACCTGGCCTTCTTCCTCCACAGTTTTCAAGGTGATCGAACCGCCCGCGGGCGTGTACTTGATGGCATTGCCTACCAGGTTGGAAATCACCTGGCATAGACGCATGCGGTTGCCCCATACCAGGGGGAGATTGGGGGACAGCTCCAGGTGCAGGCTCTGGCCTTTGGTTTCGATCTCGCCTCGCAGGTTGTCCGTCACCTCGTGAATAGTGTCGTCCAGTTGGCAGGCTTCCATCATCAAATCGACTCCGGCCTCGATGCGGCCAATATCGAGCAGATCATCGATCAGGGCTGTGACATCCGCCACTCCCCTATCGACTTTGTTCACAAACTCTAACTGCTGTTCGTTCAACGGGCCAGCCATGACTAGCAGATCGACGAAGCCTCGGATGGAGGTCAGAGGGGAGCGCAGGTCGTGGGAGACGGTGGACACAAATTCCGACTTCATGCGGTCCAGTTCTTTGAGATGGGTAATGTCTTGCATGAACGCCACGCGGCCCACTCCAGGGACGTGAGTCAGGGTGGCGTTGAAGGTCCGTCCGTCGTCCAGGGGGATCTCCGTACTTTGGGCCAGGCGGCCGGTGGGCGGTTGAGAAAAGAGTTTGATAAGCGCCTCGTTGTGGATCACCGCAGCCAGGGGTTTGTGGCTCAGGTCCAGGGGGCCGGTGGAAAAGACCCATCTGGCGGCGGTGTTGAGCAGGAGCAGGCGGTTGGCGCTGTCGGTGACGATGACCGGCTCTCCCACGCCGGTCAGGATGGCTTCCAGCTTCCTCTTCTGGTTTCCCACCTCGTTGAAAAGACGGGCGTTCTCGATGGCGATAGCCATATAATCGGCCAGGGCCGAGAGCATGAATAGTTCGTAGTTGCTAAAATTCCTGTCGGAAACCCGATTATCCACCCCCAGCACGCCGATCACTCTATCCTCCACTTTCAAAGGCACGTACATGAGAGACTTGACCAGGTAGGCGGTCTTGATCTTGTAATTGTTCGCCATCTGTTCGATGACCAGCGGTTGGCCGGTTCTCAGCACCTCTCCGGCCATACTATCCTCGACCTTCAGCCGAAAACCCCGGGCGTACTTTTCATCGAAGCCCTGGGCTGCCCGCATGTATAGTTCATTTGTGGCCGGGTCAATCAGAAGCAGGGACCCTTCCTCCGCGCCGGTGATGTAGACGGCTGCTTCCACAGCGCGGTTCAACAGCTTTTCCAGATCAAGAAGGGCGCTCACCGACTTGCCGATGCCGTATAGAGTGTTTAACTCCTTGAGCCGCTGTCCCAGTTGGCGGTTGGCCTGCACCAGACGGGTAGCCAGTTGATCCCTTTCCCGTCTGAGCCGCACTTCGGTCAGGGCCTTTTCTATGGAAGCCAGCATCTCCTCGATCTTAAAGGGCTTGATGACGTAATCCTTGACCCCCAGCCGAAAGACCTGAACGGCCAGCGCCTCCGAACCATGAAAGGTCATGATGATGACCGGAATCTCTACTCCTCTGGCCCTCAGAGCTTCCAGAACCTCCACCCCGGTCATTTTGGGCATCTGCATATCGAGCAAGATCAGATCCGGGTTCTCGGTCAGGGCCTTGTCTAGACCTTCCTCCCCATCTTGGGCCGTGACAGGCTGATAGCCGTGGGGGACCAGCACGTAGTCCACCACGAACTCGACATTTTCTTTGCGGTCGTCAACGACCAATATTTTCTCAGCAGCCAATATCCACCTCCTCTCCAAGTCGAAACGCCAGGATGGGGCCTATATCTCTCCCAAAAATCATAGCACAGGTTGATCGCCTTGTGAGTGTAGATCGAGTGGAGGTTTCGTTAAGAATTGGTAACGTCTCTATAGACTTTACATCGATTCGTCTGATTTGTCAACAGACCCTCATCATCTTGTCTTTAGCAAGGGCCAGGTCCCTGGCTTAGAAGCTGTGTCTTAGAGTTCACTTTCTTGAAAATAGGCGTTCTTGACAAAGAGCCTTTTCGTGGATATAATGATAGGTGAAGGGTGTATTCTCCGCCGGGAGAAAATTGGAGGGCAGTCGAGCGAGTCCAGGAGTGGCGGCCAATGAATAACAGACAGTGGAGCATTCTTATCGTCCTGATACTGGTCAACTATATCGTTTTCAGTTCCCTGATCACTTTTCTTATGGAAAGCAATAAGCCTGTGCCCACGCCCACCAGGACGCCCCTGCCCACTTTCACCGTCACCCTGACCAGAACCCCCACTCAGCCGCCTCCCTCGCCTACCGCCACCCTGGTATTTCCTCCCACCTCGACGCCCACCACCGAACCCCCGCCCGAGCCGCCCACCCCCGTACCTCCTCCTCCGGCGGATACCCCTGCCCCTCTGCCCCCCCGCACCGAACGGACGACCCACGTGGTGCAGGCCGGCGAAAGCCTGTCGGTCATCGCCGCCCATTACGGCGTGTCGGTGAATTCTATCCAATGGCTTAACGGCCTGACCTCCAGCATCATCCACGTCGGACAGGAGTTGATCATCCCTGCTCCCGGCGAGGTCATTCCTTCGCCCACGCCCGGCCCGGAGGCCCCTTCTCCGACCCCGGCTCCACCTCCTGCGGAGGAGGGTGGGGGGCCGCCTCCCGAAGAAGCGCCCCCGACCGAACCGCCTGCCGAGCAGCATCAATTCAGCGGCAGGATCGAGCAGTGGTGGCCCAATTGTGGGTTGGCAGCCGTGGGGAAGAGCAAGGTGCTGGATGCCAACACTGGCGAGCCAGTCAACGGGGTGAGAATCCGCATCTGGAACGACGGCGGCTATGAGGCTTTCTCTCTGGTGTCAGGGGTGGGTACGACCTACGGCCCTGGAGAGTACGATATCGTTTTGAACAACAAACCCATCGACGCCAAGTTCTACCTGGCCGCCTGGGATTGGCAGACGGGACCGGACCAATACGTGAGTATTGATTCGGAGGTGGTCACTCTCGAATTCAACTCTGGAAGCTGCCAGCCCGAAGGAAGCGGACATCAGGTGGTCATCGTGAACTGGTATCGGAACTGGTAGGCGTTTTTCCTACGAATGGATTTTCATGAAATGCCAGGCGATATCGACGTACTCGCGCAGGGAAAGGCGAACGGGGTGGACGCGCTTTTTGATGGCGTAGCCTTTCCAGAGCTTGTTGACCAGCCAGAAGAGAGGGTTATTAGGAAAATTCAACAGACGGCGCACCAGGGGCCACAGCCGGGGCCATTCCACCACGATGGCGAAAAAACGTTGCAGGTTAGAAAGCTGGCGCTTGTGTTCCGGGCTGAAGTTGAGCACGGAGCTATCCCAGGCCACGGCCCCGATGTCGTCGAAGGTGCCAACCATCAGGTCGTGCTGGCGGGTGAATTCGCCCAGTTGGGTGCGGGGATAGGGCTGGAAGATGAAAGCGTGGGCGTAGGCCGGACGACATTCGATGTTCAGCTTGAGGGTTTCGAGGTCGTCCTCCAGGCCGCTGGTGGGCAGCCCTAGCATGTTGGTGCTGGTGAAGTAGATGCCGCCTTCTCGCAGCAGGCGGGCCGCCTCGGTGATGTGCTGGCGGGTCATGTTGCGGTTGAGGAGTTCGTTGCGCAGATGGTCAGGCCCGGTCTCGATGCCCATGCTGACCGAGTGACAGCCGGCCTCTTTAAGCACCCGCACCTGTTCGGCGGTGACCAGGTTGGGGCGCACGTTGCAGAAGAAGGGCAGCCCGACCGCCCTGGGATACTTTTCGGCCAGCTCTTCCAACCACTCATGGGATAGGGTAAAAGAGTCATCGACGAAAACCACGAACTCCAGGGGGTAATGATCCCTGACCCAGCGCACTTCCTTGACGACGTTGTCCACGCTGCGCTGGCGGAAACGTTTCCCTTTATTGTGGTAGATCTCCGACAGGGCGTGGTTGAAGCAGTAGGTGCAGTTGAAAGGACAACCCCGACTGGTCAGGAAATGCTTGATCTTGCTGTTTCGCGAGATCCGGTCCCGGCTGTAGACCAGGTTGCGGTCAGGCAGAGGCAGCAAGTCCAGGTCACAGATGTAAGGACGGACCGGGTTGCGCACGATCTCGCCATTCAGCTTGAAGTGCCAGTTAGCGATGGTCGGCTCCAGGCGGCCCTTGTCCAGGGCGTTAGCCAGGTCGAGCATCGCTCCTTCGCCCTCGCCGATGCAGATGCCATCCACGCCCTCTTCCTCGATCATCTCCGGGAAAAAAGTGGGGTGCGGGCCGCCAAAAACGGAGAAAATCTCCCTCTCCGCTTTCAGACGGCGGTTCAGGTCGAGATAATAACGCTGAGAGCCGGTGATGATGCTGTAGCCCACGATCCCTGGCCGGAACTGGCGGGCCACGGCCAGGGGCTCCTGGTAGGCGGCCACCACCAGCTTCACCTCGTGCCCGGCTGCTTTGAGGACGCTGGAGAGGTGCATGAGACCCTGGGGTTCGTAATCGACTTGTTGGGTAATGAACAGGACGCGCACCCTGATCCTCCATGTAGAAAAGTCACCATCAGTTTACCACACATCCCCAGGCTTGGCAACCGGGGCCGGAGTCAGAAAACCAAACCGGCTATTGATTTTTCCACTTTTTTGCATTATAATTAAATTGTGTGAAAAACCTACAGTGGTGTTAAATCAGGAGTAAGCCCCGTTTAAGATTGATGAGGAGCCAGGCCATGGACTTACAATACCGAAGAGCCTACTTGGAAAGATCGTTAAACCGATACACATGTAATTTATGGAAGTTAAAGAAGCAAGAGTCGTATTATTCTCCAATTGACGTGCCTTTATACCTAACTAACGCCATCGAAGTTTTAAATGAGAAAATTAAGAAGTGTCGGACGGAGATTCAGGCAATTGACCATTATACTGGCTTATTGGAAAGAGTAAAGGTTATGGTAGTTATTCCTGAGAACTTTCCAGGGGAATATCAGAGAGATCTGGTTGGTGAGCTATCTAAGTTCGGCATTCCCTCTGACCAGATAGAATTTCTCAACAGGACATCTGGTAGCGTGCTTATAATACTCAAAATGCCATTTGAAGCGGCGATTAAGCTTATCTCGCTCCACGCGTCAGGCAAATTAAAGACTCAAGCCCCGGAGATTCGCAGGATCGAAATAATAGGGATAACAAACGAGAATTTTGAGAGGAAATTGTCTATCCTTGAGCTGCTATTCAAATCCAGGACACTGGGATTAAAGGATTTGAGAAGCCAGGTTAAAGCGGGTGATAAGCAGTTTGTCGCCGCTTTGAATGAATTGGTGAATGCAGGGATGATTTACATCGAGGGGACAGACGCAACCATAACTGACCGGGGCATAAACCTCCTGCGAGACCAAAGAGCGCTTGACTTACAATTTACCTACCCTTATTTCGCTATGACCGTTTTACAACACGCCCTGGAAACGGCGGAGAGAGTGCTGCTGGTGCCTGCCACCAGCTTTGGAGAGAGGGCCAGGTCGGGCCGGGATATGATTTCGACCTGGTTATAAAATAAAATGAGCCGTTTCAAGAGGTGCCTGGCACTTTCAAAGCGCCAGGCCCTTTTCGTTCCCTGATTCCCGCCAGTTCGTAGACCTGTTCCCAGGCCTGACGGCCCTTGAACTGGATAGGCTTCAGCGGCCTGGCGTGGATGCCCTCCTTGATCATCTCATAAGTGCGCTGGCTCAGCAGGATTTGGCCCGCCCTGGCATGTTCCTGAAGGCGTTTCGCCAGGTTGACGGAATCGCCGATGGCGGTATAATTCATCAAGCGGGCTGTCCCTACGTTGCCCACCACCGCCTCGCCGGTGCTGATGCCTACCCCAAAGCTCAGGCGGCAGTCTTCTTCCAGGTGACTGCAATGCTCGGCGATGGTTTGTTGCATAGCCAGGGCCGCTTTCAGGGCGCGCAGGGCGTGATCCGACTGGTTCAGCGGAGCGTTGAAGAAAGCCATGACCGCATCGCCCATGAACTTGTCGAGGGTGCCCTCGTATTCCAGCACGGCCTCGGCGGCCAGAGAAAGATATTGGTTCAGAATCTCAACCAGCTTTTCAGGCGGCATCCTCTCGCTGAAAGAGGTGAAGCCCCGGATGTCGGCGAAAAGAGTGGTGATCTCCTGCCGTTTTCCTCCCAGGGCCAATTCCTCGAAACCGGCGATGAGACGGTCCACCACTACAGGAGACACGTAACGCTGGAACAGGCTGCGGATGTGCTGCTTTTCCCGCTCCTTCGATTGCTCCAGTTCGTCGAAGAGACGGGCATTCTCGATGGCGATGGCCGCCGAAGTAGCCAGCGATTCCAACAACCTCAAATCATCGGGGGTGAAGCCGCCCCTGGCTTTGTTCAGAGCCTCGACCACCCCGATGGTTCGCTCCTTGATCCTCAGCGGGACGCACAGGATCGATTTGGTATTGAACTCGATGGCCTGGTCGATGTCGGGGTAGAAGCGGGGATCGGCTCGGGCATCGGGGATCAGCAAAGGCTCTCCGTGACGGGCCACCCAGCCAGCCACCCCATAGCCTGCTGGAACGTGCAGACCTGTTAAGTCTTTGGCTTCCTCTCCGGCGACAGCCCCAAAGGTCAGAGCGCCCGTCTCCTCATCCTGTAGCAGAATGGAGGCCACCTCTACTGCCAGCACCCGGCAGGCTTGCTGCAAAATCACGAACAAAACCTGCTCCAGGTCCAGGGTGGAGGTCACGGTCTGGCCCATCTCGTTCAGAAAAGACAATTCCTGCACCCGCTGCTGGGTTTCGGCCAGGAGCCGCGCTTTCTCGATGGCGATAGCCACGTAATCAGCCAGAGCCGAGAGCAGAAACAGATCGTGATCGCTAAAGACCCTGTCTGAGACCCGGTTATCTACCCCCAGGACGCCGATGACCTTGTCCTTCACTCGTAAAGGCACGTACAGCAGAGCTTTGACCAGATAGGCCGTTTTGATCTTCTCTTTGTCTCTCTTGCGGCCTATGATCTTTGGTCGGCCAGTCCTGACTACCTCTCCGGCCAGGCTGTCGTCCACCTTCAAGCGGAAGCCCCGCGCGTCCCTCTCGTCAAAGCCCTGGGCGGCCCGCATGTACAGCTCGTTCGTCTCTTCATCGATCAGCAGCAGGGAACCCTCCTCGGCCCCAGTGATGTAAACAGCCGCCTCCACCACTCGATTCAACATCTGTTCCAATTCGAGAAGGGTGTTCACCGATTTGCCGATGCCGTACAGGATATTCAACTCCTTCAATCTTCGCTCCAACTGGCGATTGGCCTGCATCAGACGGGCAGTCAATTGCTCTTTTTCTCGTCTCAGCCGCACTTCGGTCAGAGCTTTCTCGATGGCTCTCAGCATCTCCTCCACTTTGAAGGGCTTGATGATGTAGTCCTTGACTCCCAGACGGAACACCTGGACGGCCACGGCCTCTGAACCGTGGAAGGTCATCAGAATAACCGGGATCTGGCGTCCCTGGGCCCGCAGAGCTTCGAGCACCTCAATGCCGCTCATTCTGGGCATTTGCAGGTCCAACAGGATCAGATCCGGGTCCTCCGTCAGGGCCAGGTGCAAACCTTCTTCTCCGTCTTCGGCTGTTATAGCCTGGTAGCCGTTGGGCGTCAGTACGTATTCTACCACGAACTCCACGTTCTCTGCGCGGTCGTCCACGACCAATACTTTCTCGCCGGCCAAAATTCGCTCTCCTTAACCCGCAGGCTTAGTTGGACACTGTAACAGCTCTTGCTTACTTATATAAATATAATAGCATGGCTTCCTCATTTTTTTGGTGAAGATTAGGTAAAGTTTAGGTTGAGAGTTCGTTACAGTTCCGCAGGGCTGAGGTCGGGGCTGCTCTCGGAGTGAGGTCCGCGCCGTCAGGGGCCCCGGAACCTCAAACTATTGCTTCGATGGTGAGGGTGAGGTATAATGTAGGCAATCATTTAGGAGAGAAGACATCATGATCAAGAACGTCACTACGGGGCAGGTCATCGCCACCAGGGTCAAGCTGTGCGACACCTTTCTCACCAAAGGACGGGGCCTGATGTTCCGGCCACCACTGGATGAGGACCAGGCTTTCGTTTTCGTAGAGCGCCAGGAAAGCGTCAGCCTGACCACCATTCACATGTTTTTCGTCTTCTTCCCCATTGCCGTCATCTGGCTGGATGCCGAAAAGAGAGTGGTAGACAAAAAGCTGGCCCGGCCATTTCGTCCTTATTATGCTCCGCAGCGTCCGGCCCGCTACTTCCTGGAATGTCACCCCGGCGCCCTGGACAGGGTCGAGATCGGGCACCAGGTGACGTTCTAAAAAAGCAAAAACGCCCCGACCAGCGGCCGGGGCGCTAAAATGTGGCTCTCCTGGTGAGTTTTCACCACTGTCGCTGGAAAACCACCTCGTAGGAGAAATGTCCAACGCAATACTGGTTGGTGGCCAGCCTGCGGCTGCAATCTGCTTCGTCTTCGCAATATCCACAGGCAATCATGTCGGGGATTTCAGGCTTAACGGAACTGAGGGGGCGGGTTTTCTGGCTGGTGAATGGCTGCTTTGTGGCTTCGTCACGTTTGACTATGATCTCCATTGTGTTTTTCCACAGGTCGAAATGGCACTCTCCTGGCCCTTTGCTGCCTGAGACCAGTTCCACGTTATTCCAGGTATCTCCCACGATCAGACCGTCTATGGGGGCCCCGTTTATATCGACCACCGTGACGTAGATGTTGTGATTGCCTCGACACTGACCATTCTCCTCATACGACAACATCCGTTGTTTGGTGACCACGAAATCGATGGCCGGGGTAGGGGTATCGGTCGGCAATTCGGGGGTGGGAGTGTCGGTTGGTGGTGGAGGTGGGGGCGTATCAGTCGGCGGGGGCGGAGTGTCGGTGGGCAGGGTGATATCGGTCGGCGGCACAGGGGTAGCGGTCGGTACGGGAGTATCGGTCGGCAGGGGCGTATTCGTCGGCGAGGGGGTATCGGTGGGGAGAGGAGTGGCGGTCGGGACAGGCGTGGCGGCCACCATGACCTGGAGAGGTGTTGGTGTAGACATACTATCGAGAATGATCTGGGCTGCGAGTTCAGCAACGCCCAGGCTGACCACGCAAAGCATGATGAAAGCGCCCCCCAGAATCACACACCCAACGATCAGCTTGCTGTTCCGGGACACAGTTTGCCCCTCCTTTTTAGCTCTTCCCTTGAGGAAAATATTACGCTCTTATCCACCTTTGACCACCCGGTGGTAAAGAGCGAATGTCTATAACAGGCCCATCGGCTCTGTAGCTTTTTTTAGAGCGCCCGGAGCATTGTGGGCCTGTAGGCCCAGTATATTACAACCAGTAAGTACCAGGAGTGTACCATATCTCCGGGCGCTGGGGAAATTATAGCATCAATGGGGAAGAAGGTCAAATTTGGGTCGCGGAAAGGGTGCGTCCAGATTTTAGGCGAGTTTTGGTAGGGGCGCAATTGGGTTGCGCTCCTACATTCTCCTGGCAGGCCGCCTTTTGACGTAAGCCTGCTGGAGAGGGCTTTGCTTTTCAATGTTGACCCTGGCGACGTGAGGCGATCAGTATTCTACCGCCTCCCATTTCTTGGACTTCATGGACTGGTAGGCGGCCTCCAGGATGACGTTGACCACGTAACCATCCTGGTAGTTCTCGCGGGGCATGGCGTTCTTCTCCACGCACTCGATGAAGTGCCTCATCTCCTCGCGGTAGCCGTAGATCCAGGCCTCGTCTACGGGCGGGAAGACCCAGCCGGTTTCCGCTTCGGCCTTCTCCACGACGTACCCGGCGCCGGGCCTGGAGAAAACCTTGATCGGCGTCTCGCGGGTGACGTCGGTGAAGATGGCCCCCTCCGTGCCGTAGATTTCGTTGCGCAGATCGAGGCCGCCGCGCGAGGTCCAACTGACCTCCGCCTGGGCGATCTGCCCGCCGGCGAAGCGCATGAGCAGGACGGCGTTGTCTTCGGCTTTGGTGTCGTGGTACAGGGTGTCGCCCCAGGCCAGCACTTCGACCACTTTGGTATCTTTGCCGATGAAGTAGCGGGCCGCCTCGATGCAATGGCAGCCCATGTCCACCAAAGCTCCTCCGCCGGCCAGCTGGGGATCCCAGAACCAGGGGGAGTGAGGGCCAAAATGAGCCTCGCGGGAGCGCACGGATAGCACCTGGCCTATCCCGCCCTGCTCGATGAACTCCCTGGCTTTGATCACCGCCGGGCTGAAAACTTCGGTTTCGGCGTAGCCGTGGATGACCCCGGCCTCCTTTACCGCCTCCAGCATCTCCCTGGCTTCGGCCGCGCTGCGGGCCAGCGGCTTGGTGCAGACCATGTTTTTGCCTGCTGCGGCCGCGGCCAGGGTGGCCTCTTTGTGCACGTAATTGGGCAGCCCTAGCAGCACCAGGTCCAGGTCGTCCCGTTTCACCACCTTCTCCAGGTCCGTTTGCCACTCCGGGATGTTCCATTTCTCGGCGAAGGTCTCAGCGTGTTCCCCATGGGGCGAACAGACCACCGGCATCTCCCAACCCGACAGGTCCCGGAGGCCGAGCATGTAAAAGTTGGCGACAAAGCCACTACCTAGCATCCCGATTCTGACGGTCATCGTCTTCCCTCCTTATTAAATTTTGGTTAAGATTTATGAAATTGATTAGGCGGACGTGGCAATAGTATAAACCAAAACGGAGAGGAGCGCAAACGCCTTCTCAGCCGGCGCCGGGCTGCTTCGGGGCGGGGGGCGGCGTGGGGACCTCCTGTGAGACGGCGCACCTCATCTCGCGCCGGCTAGCTGTCTCCACCAGGTCCAGATCAGGCCCCGCCGGGGCGACAGGAAGAGGGCCAGAATAAAGAGGGCGGTGCAGGCCAGCACCACGGCTGAGCCGGAAGCGATGTTCACGTAGAAGGAAAAATACAGGCCGATCACGGCTGAAACTGCCCCGCATAGAGCAGCCAGGGCCATCATCAGCGGCAGGCGATGGGTGAGGAGGTAGGCGGTCGCCGCCGAGGTGACCAGCATCGCCATCACCAGGGCCACCCCCACCGTCTGGATCGAGACCACGATGGTCACAGCCATCAGAACCAGTAATAGATAGTGCAGGAAGCCAGTGGGCAAACGCAGGGCCGCCGCCAGCACCGGATCGAAGGAGAGCACCAATAGTTCCTTGTAGAGGGCCAGCACGACCAGCAAGACCAGCAATCCCAGGCCGGCCGTCAGGTACAGGTCAGTGGTGGACACGCCCAAAATGTTACCAAAGAGGATGTGGGTCAGGTCAACGGTGTAACTGCGCAGGCTGGATAGCAGGGCCACGCCCAAGGCGAAGGCTCCGGCAAAGATAATGCCGATAGCGGTATCCTCCTTAAGCTGTTTCTGCCTGGATAGATAGCCGATGCCCAAAGCGATCAGCACTCCGGCCACCAGCGCCCCCACAAAAAGCGACCCTCGCCGCAGGTAGGCGATGGCTATGCCAGGCAGAATGGCGTGGGCCAGAGCGTCGCCCAGAAAGGCCATCCCCCGCAGCACCACGTAGCAACCCAATACGGCGCACACCATCCCCACCATCATCGCCGCCGCCAGCCCCCGCACCATGAAAGGATATCGCAGCGGAGCTACTATCAACTCGACCATTTTTTACATCCCTCGCAACAACTATCATCCACTATCACCACCTCTTCCCCCGATCGCCAGGTGACCACCCGTCTGCCATACGTCTCGGCCAGTGTCTTGGGGTTGAAGACCTCTTCGGGTGAGCCGTAAGCCACCAGGTGGTGGTTGAGCAGAAGCACCAGATCGAAACGCTTCAGGGCCATGTTCAGATCGTGGGTGGAAACCAGGATCGTAATTCTCTGGGGGCGCAGATTGTCCAGGAGGTCGAAAATAGCCTCTTGAGTGCTGACGTCCACCCCACTGAAAGGCTCATCCAGCAGAAGCAGGTTCGCTTCCTGGGCCAGGGCGCGGGCGATGAAAACTCGCTGCTGCTGTCCGCCGGATAATTCGCCGATCTGCCGTTGGGCGAAGGCCGTCATGCCCACCTGTTCCAGAGCGCGACGCACAATCTCCCGGTCACGACCACCAGGCCAGCGCAGCCAACCCAACCGACTGTAACGGCCCATCATCACCACGTCTTCCACCGTTACCGGGAAAGTCCAGTCTACTTCTTCTCGTTGGGTAACGTAGCCGATGGTGGCCTGGTGAAGCGGCGCGCCGTTAATCTGGATGCGGCCTGAAGCCAGGGGCAGAAGCCCGATGACGGCTTTGAACAGGGTGCTCTTGCCCGCTCCATTAGGGCCGACTACCGCCACCCGCGCCCCCGTTCTGACGCTGAAGTTGATATCTTCCAGGGCCGGTTGACCATTGTAGGTTACCGTCACCGCCTCACATTTCAGAGCGGGGACGACCGCATCCGAAACGGCGTTTTGAACCTGAATTTGAGGCAGGGTTTTGCTTTCCAACATAATGGTTTTCCTCCATCTGGGTGGCGGACCGAGGAACCCCCGGCCCGCCACATCTCCATCAAGGTGCCTGGCCTTTGGAAGTGCCAGGCCCCTGGCTACTTCAGGGCTTCCACGATGGCCGTTACGTCGTAGCGCATGTAATCCAGGTAATTCTCTGCCCCACTGCCCGCCGGCCCCAGAGAGCCGGTGTAGAGCGTCGCCACTTCTATGCCGGTATCCCCGGCCACCCGCTCGGCCAGGTCCGGGTTGACCGTGTTATCGACGAAGATAACTTTAACCCCGGCCTCTTTGATATCTTCTTCCAGGGCGGCCAAATCCTGGGCCGAAGGCTCGGCCGCGGTGGTGACCGGAAAGATCGTGCCCACCATCTCGAACCCGTAGCTTTCGCAGAAGTAACCGAAGGCTTCGTGGTTAGTCACTATTTTGCGATTTTCCTTCGGCGTCAGAGCCACCTCCTGCATGATCCAGGCGTCAAGCTCTTCCAATTCATACAGGTAGGAGTGAGCATTCTCCGAATAGATTTCGGCCCCGGCCGGGTCCAGTTTGATGAGAGCGTACCTGATGTTCTCCACCCAGATCATCACGTTCTGCACGTCGAACCAGACGTGGGGGTCGCCCATAGCCTGGAGGTGCTCCTGTTTGTGGGTATGTTTCTCGCGCACTTCAATGCCCACTGCGGCCGGCACGATCGCCGGTTCTGGGCCGAGGTCAAAATTCTTCAGGAGCGCCTCTTCCACCCCAAGGCCGTTGATAAACATCACGTGGGCGTCGAACACGGCGGCGGCATCGGCCGGCACAGGCTCATAAGTGTGCAGGTCAGCGCCGAGGGGCATGATCACGGTCAGGGCGATGCGGTCGCCGCCGACCTGGGCCACCACGTCGCCCAGGATGGTGGCGCTGGCTACCACTTTCAACTTCTCACCCTCGGCCAGATCGACGGGCGAGAGCGGCGGCATAACTTCAGCTCCGTGCTCAGGCTCATCAGCCCACACTATTTGACTCCCCCCCGCGCCAGGCAGCCAGGTCAAAAGCAGCAGCACAACACCCAAAACTGTAAACAGACTTTTGGAACAGACTTTCATCGAGCTTTCTCCTTTACAATCAAGGGGAGCTCACGGCAGGCCGGGCATAGTCCTACGAATTCTAACAGGTGATCTTCGATCAGGAAGTTGGTATTGTGACTGACCTCAGCGATAAAATCGTTTATCATCGGGTCGCAGCCGACAAACTCCACCACCTGGTTACACTGTCGGCACACCAGGTAATGTTTATGCCCACTGTCAGATAGGGCGTAGCCGTTGCATCCTTCTTCCAGATGTACGCGGCGCGCACAACCCAGCTCGGTCAGCAATTCCAGAGTGCGGTAGACGGTGGTCAATCCCAGGTGAGGGTGGAGCGCTCTGGCTCGCTCGTGGACCTGGGCAGGACTCAGGTGTTCCTCGCTCTCTCGCAGCACCTCTATGACCGTCAGCCGTTGGGGGGTCAGCTTGTACCCCCTGGCGCGCAAGATTTGTTGCATCTCTTGGGTTGTCATCCGCCGCCCTAAATGAAAAAGTTTTTCAACTAAGAATTATTTTATCACACCTTGTTTCTTTTGTCAAATGATTGAACCCCTGGGGGTCTGTCCCAAGTTTTAGGGGATAAGGTGCCTGGCGCTTAACTATTCAGAAACCAGGTTTTGGGCAAAAACCTGGTTTCTTCCAGCAAGAGTTTACAGGCCCAACAGGATCAACCGTTAAAGACCCGTCTTAAATCTTCCTGCCCAACCGCCAGAAGCGCCCCTGCTTGACGGCGTATATGGTAAGGGATTGTTTTTTGCCCCTGATCATTATGGTCGGGCGCGCCTCGGCAGCAACTTCCCCTCTGAGCAGTTCGTAAGTGCGCGGGCCGAGCAGGATTTCTCCTCCGCGCGCCAGGTCGCAAAGGCGAGAGGCCAGGTTGACAGCATCTCCGATGACCGTATATTCCATCCGTCTTTCCGAGCCGACGTTGCCCAGCACCATCTCTCCACTATTGACCCCGATCCCAAACTCAACGGCCACCACGTCGGCCCGGCTACTTCTCATTTTCTCGACCGCCTGCTGCATCTCGATAGCGGCGCTTACCGCTCGCCGGGCGTGGTCGGGTTGATTCAGCGGAGCGTTCCAGACAGCCATGATAGTATCTCCGATGAACTTGCTGACCGTGCCTTCGTACTCATCGATGACTTTGACCATCGCGGTCAGGTAAGTGTTGAGAGTTTTGACCACCTCGACTGGGGGCAGGCTCTCGGCCAGGCTGGTGAAGTCCCGGATATCGGCGAAGAGCACGGTAGCCTCCCTGCTGGTCCCGCCTAGAGGCAGCGCTCCGGCGTCGAAAGAGGCCAGCACCGCCTCCACCACCTCTGGAGAGACGTAGCGTCCGAACAGATTGACGATGTAGCGGCGCTGGCGCTCCTCGGTAAAGTAACGGTGGATTATAGCGGCGACGTAAACGAGGGGCAGAGCCAGGGAAGGGTACAGAAAGTTGAGGATAAGCCCCTGGTCAAAGGCAATAGAAACAACCAGCCAGTAGAGGCCCAGGGAGAAGACGAGCGCCCCACCAGCCCACAAAGGGTGCAAACAGCAAAAAACTATCCCGCCGGCGACGGCCAGCCCCAGGACGAGCGCCATCTGACCCGACAGGCTCTGCTCCCGCAGGAAGCGCTGCCCCAGGATAGTTTCTATCACGTTGGCGTGAATCTCCACGCCGAGCATCGTTTCCCTGCTGATAGGGGTGGGGTGATCATCAGGCATGGCGCTGGCCATCATCCCCACCAGCACGATTTTATCCTGGAAGGCGGTCGGGTCAACGCGCCCTTTCAGCACATCGACGTAAGAATAAACCTGAAAGGTGGAGTCTTTCCCCGGCTGAGAGGGAGGGCCCAGGTAGTTTATGAACATCCGGCCAAAATCGTCCACCGGGATGCGGCGGTCGGCCAGGAAGATGTAGCCATTTTGGGGCCGGTAATCAACTGTCGGCAGGCGCAGGAAGCGGGCCACAACGGCCAGGGCCAAGGCCGGCGCCTCCTCGCCATCCTCTTCGCCGACGATGAACGCCGGCAGGCGGCGGGTGACGCCATCCTGGTCGTGATAGATACTGGCATGGCCCAGAGCCGAGGCTTCAGCCAGCATCGGTTGAGGCTTGAGGAGACGCTCGAAGGTGACAGGCTCTCCCCGCCTGACCCCACGCGGCTCGCTGGTGAGGCCCAGCACCGGCTGGACGACGTTGCCCGCCCGCGCCATTGCTTCGGCCAGAATTTCGTCATCGGGCGAAGGCTCGCAGAAAATAATGTCCAGCCCGATGGTCCGCGCCCCGGCCTGGTGGAGAGCATCGATGAGCCAGGCATGGCGTCGGCGGGGCCAGTCCTCCCAGCGCCCCAGTTCTTCCAGGCTGCGGTCATCCACGGCGACGATGACCACCCGGTTACTGGCTGCTGCCCCGGCCCTTTTGACGTACAGGAAATCGGTGCTGTGCTGTCGCCAGTTGGCAAACAAATTAAACCACAGAAGCAGGGAGAGGACCGCACCAATGGCAACCCCCAACCCTGCCCCTGTTAGCAGACGGTTCAAACGCTTTCTTTTTGCCAATACCATCTTTTTTGAGCGTCGTCAGGGCCAGTGCCTTTCAGCGGTCTTTTTTGCCGCCCCCTCCACCGCCCCCACCGCCGCCGCCCCCACCGCCTCCTCCGCCTTTGTCTTCAGGCGGGCCGCCGCCTTTGTCTTCCGGTGGGCCGCCACCTTTGCCTTCCGGTGGGCCGCCACCTCGAATCATGCCCAGATTTCCATCTCTGCTGCTAGGATGGCCGGTCAGCTTTTTAATATCTCCCCAGGTCATGGTGCCATCCTGCTTGGCCCGGATGAGGTCGGAGGCGGTGCAGGTGGACTCACACCCTAATTGTTCCGCCAGGGCCGCCATTTCCTCCGGCGTCAAACTTTCTTCCAGCTTCCGGGCAATGAAGAAAGCCTGGGCCGCGACACCTAGCCCGACGCCTTCGGCGCGTACCTCCATAACCTCTTCAAGCTCGCTGCTCTCACCGTATACCTCCTCGATCCACCTGTCCGGTGGGAATTCTGGAGGGACACCCATGCTAACCTGCCCCTGAATTTCCACTGCGCCCTCGAAGACCCCCACGCTGGTGCGGCCTTGCTCATCCACCTTGACCCACCAGATGGTGCCTCGCGCCACTATAGTAGCCGAAGGAGTTTCCACTTCGTAGCGAGATTCCGGGTTGAGGAACTTTGCGGCTTTGTGCCAGGTATCTCCCAGCCAGAGGTAGAGCTTGATGTGGAAAGGCTGGCCTTCGGGGGGTTGCAGGGCCTGCACCGTCAGTTCGGTGTTTGGCCCAAGCTGGCTCTCCGTGCCCTCGAAGAAGGTGAGCAGCGCCTGGCCGTCCTCGCCGGTTTTGACCGTATCGCCGACGCTTACCGTTGTCCCTCCCTCCACCGGCTGCCAGTCCTCCGTTCCAGCCCGTCGGACGAAGACCTGACCGCCGAGCACGGTCAGAGAAGCAGCAGCGCTGGCCTCCATGACCCGGCCTGGCAGTGCAGAGAAATAGGCTGTGGAGGTAGATTCGGCGGCCCCAACCTCAGGGGCGTAACCAACGCCCCATACCGGGCCGATGAGCAAAATAAATAATCCCAAGATATTCAGCAGAATTTGTCTTTTCATGGCGTTGACCTCCTCTTTGTCGCCTGGGAAAAAGGCTGATGCTTCTATAGCCTGGGGATAAGGCTAACGTTCCTGACATCAGAGCCAGCTATGGATAATCCAACGAAAGGGCCGGGAGGAAACAAATGACTTCAGTGACGGTAGCTGTCCGCTCGTCCAGTTTGCTCTTCTCCTTCGGGGTCAAGCATACAAAAGCAAACTGCTAGCCCGACCTGGCTGGCAGCTCATGCGTCCCTTTTACATCGTGTACGTGACGTATGATATGCGCTTCCTTAGTACTGGCATTACCCAAGCCCAGACCCACAGAGCCGATGACGACCCCAATGCAAAAGGAGGATGGTCATCTTCTCAATTCTGCTCCCTGCTCTCCTCCAACTTGTGTTTACCTGCTAATTCTACCACACATTATGATTTTTGTCAAGTATATAATGATTTATTTGAATAGTAAGTCAAAAAACTTTGAGGCCATAATCTTACAACAATTATGTGATATGATTCTATCACCTTGTATGGTGAAGGCAAGCTCTCGCCAAAATTGGAGCAGTCATGTCGGATCATTTTTCTTGACACCACAGTTTGAAACGTGTATAATCCCACCGAGAACGTGGCGTTTCCCATCGAGGTTGTGCGGGAGCATAAAGTGAATTTTAGAGCAGAAAAAATACAAAGGAGAGGAAAATGATCCCTGGATTCGGGATACTGAAGGATGAAGAGATCTCGCGCATCCACGACGGCACGGTGCAGGTGCTCCACGAGGTTGGGGTGCGCGTCCATCACGAGGAAGTGCTGGACCGTCTGGCCGCAGCCGGAGCTAAGGTCGATAAAGCCAGACAAACGGCCAGGATCGACGAAAAGCTGCTGCTGCACAGCCTGGAGGTGGCGGGCAAATCCTACATCCTGTATGGCAGGGATGGAACGCGCACGGCTCGTTTTGGCCACGGCGATCTGGTCACTCTCTCCAGTCCCGGCCAGTATTCTTGGGTGGAGCCGCGCCGGGGCCGCCGCCGTCCGCCCACCAGCCGGGACACGCTCCAGGCTATCACCGTCGGCGACGCTCTGGAGCACATCGACATCGTGGGGGCCATGACTCAGCCAGAGGATATCCCTACCCCCATCCGCGACATTTACCTGACCGCCGAGCTGGTCAAAAACACCAAAAAGCCTGCCCGCTGCTGGATCGCCAACGGCCAGACGGCCCATTACATCCTGGAAATCTACAAAGCGGTGGCCGGCGGAGCGGAGGCCCTGCGAGAACGGCCCCAGATCGAGGCTTTCGTCGAGCCTATCAGTCCCTTGCAGATGCCCACCACCGGCATGGAAATCCTGCTGGAATTTACGGCCTTGGGGCTGCCCGTCAGTTACGGCCCCATGGTCCAGGCTTCGGCCACCGGCCCGGCCACCCTGGCCGGCACCCTGGTCCAGGAGAACGCCGAGAACCTGGCCGCTATCGTCATCACCCAGGCGCTCAGGCCGGGCACGCCCGTCATGTACGGCGGCATCCCGCACATCATGGATCCGCGTACCGCCTCCATCTCCTTCGGCTCGCCGGAACAGGCTTTGATGGGGGTGGCTATGGCTCAGGTTGCCCATAGCTACGGACTGCCCGTTTACATCAACGTCGGTCTGGGCGATTCCAATGCCCTGGACGTTCAATCGGGGCTGGAGAGGGGCATCACCTTCATGCTAGGCGCTCTGGCCGGGGCCAACCTGTGCGGTCATTTCGGGGTGATGGGCGCAGACCAGGCCGCCAGCCTGGCGCTGCTGGTGGTCGATAACGAGATGGTGGCCTATACGCGACGCATCATGCGAGGCTTCGAGGTGAACGAGGACACCCTGGCCGTCGAACTCATCAAGGAAATAGGCCCCGCCGGCCAATATCTGGGCCACGAGCATACCGCCGCCCACTTCCGCCGTGAGTTCTGGATCCCGCCTCTGCTCTGGAATCGCCTCGATTGGGACGTGTGGCTGGCCGAGGGTGGGCAGTCCATGGCCGAACGGGCTGCTCAGCGGGTGGAGGACATCCTGACCACTCACCAACTGGAGCCTGTCGAGGAGGACCTGGGGCGGGAGATCGACGCCATCGTGGACTCGGCCAAAAAACATTTATTGGAGTAAGATACATGAGAGAGATAACCGTAGCTGCGGTACAGATGCATCCTCGGCTGGCCGAGGTGGATCAGAACCTCATCCATATGTCAGAATTAATCGAAAAGATATGCCTGGAGCAGAAGGTGGACCTCATCGTTTTCCCGGAGCTGGTGACCTCCGGGTACGAATGTGGGGTGCGTTTTACCGACCTGGCCGAACGGGTGCCGGGCCACACCGTCAACCTGCTGGCCCAGAGAGCCAACGAGTTCGATACCCACATCGCCTTTGGCATGGTGGCTAAAGAGAAGGTGGAAAGTATCATCTACGACGCCGCCGTCCTGATCGGGCCTGATGGCGAGGTGCTGGGCAACTACCGTAAGGTGCACCTGCGGGGCGAGGAACGGATGGCTTTCCGCCCCGGCTACCGTTACCTGGTCATGGAAACGGGTTTCGGCCAGGTAGGGCTGATAATCGGCTGGGACCTGGCTTTCCCTGAAGTGGCCCGCAGTCTGGCTCTGGACGGGGCAGAACTGGTGTGCGTGTGCGCTAACTGGGAGCGTCCCCACACCGACGAGTGGCGGATCTACACTCTGGCCCGCGCCTACGAGAACTCCATATTTGTGGCCGCCGCCAACCGGGTGGGTGAGGAGTATACCTATTCCTTCTTCGGGGAGAGCATGGTCGTCGGCCCCAGAGGGGAGCTATACGCCTCTATTGACGAGGAGATCGAGGGGTACTGCGTGACCCGGATCGATCTGGATGAGGTCAGAAAGTACCGTGAAGAATTCCAGTTCCTCCAGTGTCGCCAGCCGCAGACCTATCGCGCCATCGTCAGGAGATATTAAGGGGGCGACAGTTCCAGGTATTCCAGCAACATACGCAGGGCGGCCCTGGCCGATTGTTCTTTATTAGCCAGCCTGTCCCCCGGCCACACGTGCCGCTCACAGCGTTCGGTATCCTTAGCAGAGAGGGCAATGTAGACCAGGCCCACCGGCTTATCGGGCGTGCCCCCTGTCGGGCCGGCGATGCCCGTAGCCGACAAAGCCACGTCGGTCTGGAAAAGCCGTCGCGCCCCGTCAGCCATCTGGCGGGCGGTGGCTTCGCTTACCGCCCCGTGCTCCACCAGGGTCTGGTGGCTCACGTCCAGCACTCGCTCTTTGATCTCATTGGAATAGGCTACTACTCCGCCTGCCACGTAATTGGAACTGCCGGACACGTTGGTCAGCAGATGGCTGATCAATCCCCCGGTGCAAGACTCGGCGGTGGAGACCGTCCAGCCTCGCTGGGTCAGAAGACGGCCTACCTTCTTTTCCAATTGTTCCAAAGTGCTGCTCTCCTTTCACCTGGCCGTATTGTATCACAATTGGTATTGGTCTGCAATATACAGGGACAAGGTAGTCTTCCAGTCCGTTAAATCCGTTGACCGTTTGCCTCCGAACAACAAGAAAAAGGGGCCGTCCGTGGAGAGGAGAGCGTCGTTACATTAACAAGTGTCCACCTCACTCCCGGAAGGAAACCCGCTCGCTAGCGGACGGTCCCTCTATACTGAATTATAGCGCGCTTTCATCCCTGGCACATCGGTCAGTTGGCCTATTTGGAGAGGGGAAAGGCGCTTATTTTGGGCCTGCTTCTAGGCCATTTTGCTTAGGTCATTATCACCCGTTTGCCCGCAGTTGAAATCTGTAATATAATAAGCGAGCCTGGAGGCGCCAGGAGCCGGGCACTCATAATGTGTGTGAAATCATAAGCTTGGAGGGAGATGATCATGCAAGCTGTTAGAAACTTCTTTTCCAGATTTGGTATTGTGGGCGAGCTTTTTGCTTTCCTGTGGAAGCGCAAGCTTTGGTGGCTGATCCCCATGATGTCGGTGCTGTTGCTCTTTGCTTTACTTTTGGTCTGCGCCCAGGGAGCGGCGGTCGCGCCTTTCATTTACACTCTGTTCTGAGCCGGGTGGTCGTGGCTGTTAATCCTGTGGGGAGTGAGGGATAAGGAGGGCGGAGGACTCAGAAAACCAGCAGGCCGCTCCGGCGACGTAGACAGAATTCCGACTGAGGAATTGAAATGGATAAGCTACCCAGGCCCTCTGTGACGGTGATCTTACTCTTTCTGTTCGCCCTGGCGGTGCGGGTGCTGACCGCCCTGCCCGTTCGCCAGCCGGGCTATATGGACGCTTACTATTATTACAACGGCGCAGAGAGCCTGTACGGTGGACAGGGCCTCCAGGAAAATTTCATCTGGAACTACCTGGACGATCCGCAGGGCTTACCCCATCCCGGCTATCTGTACTGGATGCCCCTATCCTCACTTTTGATCTATCCTTTCTTTCTTGTCTTTGGAGCCTCCTACCGCGTGGCTCAGATACCTTTCATACTGCTGTCCTCTCTTTTGCCGCTTATCACCTATCACGTCGGCAGGCAAACGTCCTCCAAAGGCCGTCACGCTCTGGGGGCGGCCCTGCTGACGGTCTTCAGTGGTTTCTACACGGCCTACTGGGTGGCCCCTGATAACTTCACTCCCTTTGCGGTGACCGCCAGCCTGAGCCTGTGGCTCATGGGCGCAGGCTTGAGCCAGAAAGGGAAAGGGAGCCAACTCTGGTTTTTTGTCCTGGCCGGTCTGCTGGCCGGTTTGAGCCACCTGGCCCGCGCCGATGGGCCGTTGCTGCTGGCGGCCCTGGCGGTGGTCGTGGCCGGCGAGGTGTGGCGGCGCAAGGACAGGCGAGGCGTCGCCCTGGCTGGCCTGCTGCTGGCTCTGGTTGGCTACGTGGTGATCATGGCCCCCTGGTTTTACCGCAACTGGCGGGCGATAGGTGCGCCCCTCTCCCCGGCGGGCACCAAGACGCTCTTTCTCCAGAGCTACGACGACCTTTACAGTTACGGTCGGGAACTGACCCTGAGCAGCTATCTGGCCTGGGGCTGGGGCCCGATCCTGGCCTCCAAGCTGGAAGCCTGCTGGCTCAATCTGCAAAACGTTCTGGCCTCCGCTCTGTTGATTTTTCTCCCGCCCTTCGCCGCTCTTGGCCTGTGGGGTTGGCGTCGCCGCCTTGAGTACCGCCCCTTTTTGGTCTACGGCTTTCTGTTGTACCTGACCATGAGCCTGGCCTTCACTTTCCCCGGTATGCGGGGAGGGATGTATCATTCCAGCAGTGCTTTGGGGCCTTTTCTTTTCCCGGCGGCCCTGGCTGGTCTGGATACGGCCCTGGCCTGGATAGCGCGTCGTCGTTCCCGCTGGCACGTCCCCACCGCCCAGGTATTTTTCTCCGTGGGCTTCGTCGGCCTGGCCGTGCTGGTCAGCGGCTTTGTGTACCACCGCAGAGTGCTGGGCGAGGGCGGCCTTTCGGACCCGGCCTGGAATCACGACGACGAGGTATACGATCAAATCGCCCTCTGGCTGGAAGAGAACGCCCCGCCACAGGCAGCTATACTGGTGAACAATGCCCCTTCTTTTTATTATCACAGCCATCGTCCCTGTCTGTCCCTCCCCAACGAGGAGCTAGAGGTGGTGATAGCCGTGGCCCACCGCTACGGGGCCCGTTACCTGGCGCTGGAGCGCAACCACCCGCGCCCCTTACAGGCTCTCTATCTGGGCGAAGAGGAAGAGGCCGACCCCCGCCTGCGCCTGGTGCTGACCCTGGAAAGCGTCTCAGGAGACCCGGTTAAGGTGTATTCAATAGATGAGCAAAATTAGCCGAAGAAAGCTGGTTGTCTCATTGCTCTTATCCGCCCTGAGCGCGGCCCTCTACCTGGGCTATTGTGGTTATCAGCAAGGGCGTCTGGGCTTTCCCCTGGACGATGGCTGGATTCACCAGACCTATGCCCGTAACCTGGTGCGTTACGGCCAGTTTGCCTACAATCCTGGTCAGTCCAGCCCTGGCTCCACTGCTCCCCTCTGGACGCTGCTCTTGGGCCTGATTTACCTGCTGGGCCTCGATTTCAAACTGGGGACTTATGCGCTGGGAGCCGTTTGCCTGGCCCTGACAGGCTGGATGGCCTGGCGTCTGAGCGAGCGCCTTTTCCCTGGCCGGAAGTGGGTGGCGGCGTTGACGGGCCTTTTTTGCCTCCTGGAATGGCATCTGGTCTGGGCCGCTTTTTCGGGGATGGAGACCGTTCTTTTCACCTTTCTGTCGCTGCTTTTGGCGGAGCGTTATCTGGCTACGACGGAGGAGCCGACACGGATTGCGGTCACGGATTTCACGGAAGAGGAGACGAAAGAGGGACGGGCCCCGCTTGTGGGCTATTATCTTCCGCTGGGGTTCATCGGGGGGCTGTTGACCCTCACCCGACCTGAAGGGATAGTGCTCCTGGGGCTGATCGGTCTGGCCGAGGGCCTGCGTCGGCGAAAGCTCTCGGTCGTCGAGTGTTGGTTGGGTCTGGGGGTGGGCTGTGCGCTGCCTGTGGCCCCCTATCTGGCTTTCAACCTGACGGCTACGGGCCTCATCTTTCCCAATACCTTCTACGCCAAACAGGCCGAGTACCAGGTTTTGATGGAAGCCTTGAGCCTGCCGCGCCGGGCGCTCAACGTCATCTCGGTTACGCTGGTAGGCGCTCAGGTTTTGCTTATGCCCGGGTTGGTGTTGGCCGTCTACGAATTCCTCAAGGGTAAACGGCCAGAAAGGTTATTGCCCCTGGCCTGGGGGGCCATCTTCCTGGCGATATATGCCTGGCGTCTGCCCGTCACCTACCAACACGGGCGTTATCTGATCCCTGTTATTCCTTTCTTCATTCCCTACGGGCTGGAGGGCACGGTGGCTTTGCTACGTCTGGCCCCTGATCGATTGGTGGGCAGGGTGTTGAGCCGCGTTCTTATCATTGCCGCGCTGCTCGTGCTGGTCATTTTCTGGGCCGTCCTGGGGCCACGGGCTTACGCTACGGACGTGGGTTTCATCGAGGGCGAGATGGTGACTGCCGCCCACTGGCTGCGTGAGCGCACCCCCCAGACAGCCCTCATTGCCGTGCACGACATCGGGGCCATCGGCTACTATGCCGACCGCTCCCTGCTGGACCTGGCCGGCCTGATCACCCCGCAGGTCATTCCCTTCATCCGCGACGAGGACCGTCTCCTGTCATTCATTCAAACCGAGGGGGCGGATTACCTGGTGACTTTTCCCTCCTGGTATCCTCGTCTGGTGCAAGACCCTCATTGGCGGGCCGTGTTCCGTACCGGGTACCGCTGGACGGTGGAAGCAGGCATGGATAACATGGTCGTCTACGAAGCTCGTTGGGAGGCAGAGACGGATTAAGGGCCTATTTTACGGAGCAGACACGGATTGCTCTCACGGCTGTCACGGATTTTCCATAGAAATCCGCCATCCAATCCGCGAAATCCGTGACCAGAATCCGTGTCGGCTCTTGCGCACAATACACGTTTTATGGTATACTATATACAGAAGATATTCAGGTTATTTGACTCCCCCATAAATAGTGACGAAAGATCGGAAACGTGACGACTGACGCAGAGGGTTTACACCACATTGTCGAGCGGGCAGCCGGTATCCTGCAAAAAGCCCGTGGGGAATTGGAACTTCTCTCCAGCCAGACCGAAGCCTTATATCAAGATTATCTGGCTCAGTGGCTTGAAGAGGAGCGTGGTCTGGAGAGTTTGCAGGCTCCAGGTGGTGAGGCTTTGGCCTCGACCTCCGCTGAGGGCGCCGCTCTCCGTCAGCAATGCGCTCAACTGGACTACTATATGACCCGTCTTCGCCAGGTGAGCTATAAGCTTGAGCTGTTGTTGCGGCATAGCGAGGATGATGAAAATTACCTGGAGGACAGTGGGGAGGAGTTCGACCCGGCCAGGTGGAGAGTGGCTCTGTCCCCCATAAGGATCGTCCAGAGCCAGGAAGAAGAACGCCAGCGCATCGCCCGCGATCTCCAGGAACGAATTGGACAACTGCTGGCTAACGCCGTTTTAGAACTGGAATATTACGACCGCGCCGCAGAGAATAACCTCCAGATGGCTAGAGAGGGTCTGCTCAGTCTCAAAGAAGAGCTACGTGAGGGCCTGAGCGAGGTGCGGTGGCTTATCTCGGAGTTAAGTCCTCCTCCGTTGTTGGGGGATTTGGGCCTGGCCTGCGGGTTGAAACGTTACACCGAAAAATACGCCGCTCGCTTCGGGATCGAGATCGACCTCGATCTGGATGGCCTGGAGGAGCGGTTGCCCGGTACAATGGAAGTGACCATTTTCAGGATCGTCCAGGAGTCGCTTAAGAATATCCGTAAACACGCCGGGGCCACCCAGGTGACTATCCATTCCAGACGCCAGCCTGATGTGCTGGTCTTCACCATAGAGGATAACGGTCGAGGTTTTGCTCCTGAACTGCTGGCCGACCGCCAGGCTGGCGGTCTGGGACTGATTAACATGCGTGACCGGGCCGCTCTGTTGGGGGGCAGGCTCCAGGTGTTTAACAGGCAGGCGGGGGGCGTCAGAGTGGTCTTATCTGTGCCTTATCCTTTTGACGGGCGATAGCTACTGAAGAGGGAGGAGCGGAGGTGAGAGCTTATGGTTGACAAGGTTCGTATTATGATTGTTGACGATCATCCTTTGTTTCGTCAGGGGCTACGGCGCATCATCGAGAGAGAAGAAGACCTGGAAGTGGTGCGTGAAGCAGCCGATGGTCAGGAGGCTCTGGAATTAGCCCAGGAGTTGGCCCCTGACGTGATCTTGATGGATATCAATCTCCCCACTATGAATGGTCTTCAGGTGACTCGTCACCTCAAAAACAGCCATCTCGATACCGCCGTAATCGTCCTTACCGCCTATCACGACGACGAGCAACAGTTTCAAGCCATGAAAACTGGAGCCAATGCCTATTATCCCAAGGAAGTCACTCCCGATAAATTAGTGGAAGCTATCAGACGGGTCAATAACGGAAGCATAATCTTTGGTGATAGTGTGTTAGACGAGCCGGAAGCGGCTGCCTGGCTTCTCAAGCAGTTCGAGCAGCAGGTGACCGTGTCCGATTCGGCGGAGCAGGCTTTCGTTCCCCTCTCCGCCCGGGAAATGGAAATCCTGCAACAGATCGCTCGGGGGCGCAGCAACAAGGAGATCGCCCACGTCCTGGGCATCAGCCGCCAGACGGTCAAGAACCACATGACCTCCATTCTGCGTAAGTTGGCGGTCAACGACCGCACCCAGGCCGCTATCTATGCTTTGCGTCGAGGGTGGATCAAACTTCAGGATACGGGCGATTGAAGCGACCGGAGACGCCTGGTTTTTTGGTTTCATAGCAGGCAAGTGTTATCTGGTGATATTTTATGGAGGTAGAGCATGGAGATAGAACAGGAAATCGCTCCTCAGACCCTGGAAGAATTCCTGGAACGGCTCGACGAGGAATATAAGCAGGTACAGACCGAGCTTAGGGAGATGGATGTTCTGATCAAGCAGAGCAGCGACGAGGTGGACAAGCTGGCTCAACGCAACGCCCAGATCGCCAACAAGCTGCGGCAGGTGGAGGCCAACATAGATACTTATCCTCGTCACGACATCAAGAACATCTATACCGCCGCCCAGGAGTCACAGATGCGTCTCTTTATGATGAGAGGCCAGTTGGAGCAGTTTGGGAGCAAACGGCAAAATTTGGAGAAATACGCTCAATTGTTGCAGCTTTTCTTGGGTTTTTCTGGTCAACTGGGTGGTGTAGGCGGGCCTTCACCTGCTGCGGGCGAGATGGCCGGACCAGCGAGCCAGACCATCGTGCGCATCATCGAAGCCCAGGAAGATGAACGCCAGCATTTGGCCCGTCAGATGCACGACGGGCCGGCTCAATCGCTCACCAACCTGATCTTGCAAGCGGAGATTTGCGAACGTTTGTTCGACACCAATCCGGCTCAGGCCCGCGTCGAGTTGAACAATCTGAAGAACTCGGTGACCACCACCTTTCAGAAAACCCGTGATTTCATTTTCGATCTGCGGCCCATGATGCTGGATGACCTGGGACTGGTCCCCACGCTCAAGCGTCACATCAAAGATTTTGAAGAGAAAAGTAATATCTCGACCAATGTAAACGTTATGGGCAAGGACTCCCGGCTGCCTGCTCACATAGAAGTGACTGTCTTTCGCATCATCCAGGCGCTGCTCAATAATGTCAGGCAACACGCTCATGCCAGTCGGGTGCAGATCAATGTCGATTTACAACCCCAGTCCGTCTCGGCCAGCGTGGAGGACAACGGCAGCGGGTTCAACGTCGAAGAAGTTCTGGCTTCCGCCGAGCAACGGCGGACGTTGGGGATCGCTACCATGGAGGAACGGGTGGAGATGCTGGGCGGCACTTTACAGTTCGAGAGCGGCATCGGTCGTGGCACCAGGGTGCGGTTGGATATCCCGCTAGGGGAGTATGAGTAGCGATTTGGGCTTGCCAGTACCTTTTTCCCATTGAAATCTGGCCGCCCGTGGTGTATAATGAGAGCGTCCGTCAGGGTACGACCACTCACGTTCTGCCCGGTTTGGCGCAGATGGTACCAACTTCCTATTTACATGCAGACTGTTTTGTTATATAATTAGAACAGGTCTGGTCTTATGAAGATCTGAAATCGGGCGGAGACCGCAGGAGGGAGAAATGTTTCACATTCTCAGTCTCAATAGGGATGAAAAGGGACAAAGTATTGTCGAGGTCTCGGTTGGTCTGGTCTTTTTGTTGCTCCTGGTCATTATCATGTTCGAGGGTGGTATTATGTTCAGCACCTACATGGCCCTCATTGACGCTGCCCGAGATGGGGCCAGATATGCTTCCGAGCGTCCCTGGCTAGATCCCAACGATCCCGCCCCAGAACGTATAGAAGCCTACAAGAAGTACGAGGGCATTATCAGGACTACAGCCTCTAGCAGCGGCTTGACCGACCCTACCAAGCTGATCATCTACCCCCCCGAAATCGTGGATAATGCTCCGCCTGAACACGACGAAATCGTGGTCAGGGTGACTTACCGGGTGGAGACCTTCACCAGCAGTATCACTCTGCCCTTCTTCGGCCGTATGGGTTTGCCTTACTATTGGCCTCTCACCTACGAGGCCAGATGGCCTATCAAGGGTTAGGACTAAGGAGGAAAAAGATGAGGTGCCTGGTGAACACGGGCCGGAAGGTTTTGCGGAAGAATGAGAAGGGTCAGGCTTTGGTTGAATTCACTTTAACCGCTCCGCTCATTATCCTGCTACTCATTGGGGTGGTGTTCTTTGCCTGGGTCATGTACGATTTCGTCGTGCTCCGGCACGCGGTGCACGAGGGGGCCAAATTCGCCATCGGTCCAGAGGTGACCCGCGTGGCCGATACCGATCCAGATACAGCCAGGGATATGGTCGAAGCTAAGGTAAAGGAAAACCTGGGTATCCTTGGCCCAGACGAGGTGAACGTTCTCGTCGAGGGAGAGTGGTTGGGCGGCACCCGGATCGACGTCACCGCTTACTATCTCATCCGTGTAACCGAGGTCACTGTCCCCTATATTTTGGCTCCAGGCAGTTATACTTTTCCGCCCATAAGGATTGAAGCCCTGGCCAGTGGGTACGTGGAGGACTGAACCGGGCCGGCCCCTGATTGACGGCGTGGGGCAGGTTTACCGGATTTAATAAGGATGTAATCGCTCAGGCCAGTTGCAGGCCTCAACCAGAGCCGCGTCGCGGGCCCCAGGCTGGCCGGGCGGTGCAACCCCCCAAAAATAATTAACCATAATTCGGGGGGGCGCTTGTCCGCCGCAAGCGTAATAGAAAGAAGGAGGTAAACTGAAATGTGGAAAGCACCTCTGAGAAACGAGAAGGGGCAGTCAATAATCATCATTGCCCTCATTCTCGTGGTTTTGGTAGCACTCATCGCCCTGGTCATCGACGTAGGCAATTCCTACGCCCAGAAGCGGATAGTGCAGGCCGCTGTGGATGCCGCCTCTCTGGCGGCGGCCGGGGAACTGATCGAGGAATCGGGTACTTACGCCAGCATCATCAGCATAGGCAAGGAGTTCGTGGGCAAGAACGGAGCCGACCCGACGAGCGTGCAGATCTGGCTGACCGATGCAGAAGGCCACAAGCTGCATGAGGATCCCATCACGCCTTCCAGCAACCCGCCGCCGGATCGTATAGACGGGGTGAGGGTAGGAGGGGTCTATCTTACCGCCGGGAAGGATTTCCGCGCTTTCTTCGCCGGGGTGGTGGGCCGCAATCTGTTGCAGGCCAGCGCCCTCAGCATAAGCGTCGTCTCGCGGGGAGCCTGCGGCATCGATGACTGCGACGTGGGGCTGTTCCCCATAGCTGTAAAACAGGAGCTTTTTGCCCCAGACGACGGCAAAATTGTTCCTAACAAGATCTATCGGCTGTGGGACAAGGACAACGCCACCTACGGCAACTTCGGCTGGCTGACCTGGGATGGCGACCCCAGCCAGACGACTCTGGTGGCGAATATGAACGACACCTCCAGAAGTGGCCCCTGGGCGGTGGGTGACGAAATTCCAGGGTCATCGGGCGTTCAAAACAGCAGTGCGGCCAGGGCGGCCATGAACGCTCGTCTCGACAGGAACCAGGATGACCGGCCCTCCCAGGTTTATTTGCCCATCTACGACTACACTACCGGCAGCGGCAATAACCTGAGTTACCACATCGTGGGCTTTGGAATCTTCTGGCTGACCGACTACAACTTCCATGGTAGCGACAAGTGGATAGAAGGCTACTTCGTGGAGGGAGAGATCCCGTGCACCAGAGATTACGGCTGCCTCGACCTGGGCACCCAGGGAGTCAAGCAGCGAACGCCGTTGAGTGTTGAACGCGCCGTAGTGGGCACGGTGTCGGTGGCTAAGCTCATCCCGGAGAAACGGGGGAGCGCTGACGGCGCCCGCCCGCCCGTCGATATGATGAACGTCATGGACGTGTCCGGCAGTATGAGTTACTACTGGGGCGGAGGCAATCTGCGGGAGATGAAGCTCGACACGGCCAAGCGCGTGCTGGCCGGTGATGGAACTGGCCCGGAGGGAGGGTTCAAGAGGGTAGGGAACAGGTATGAGGTGTGCTCTACCGACCCGGACGACCCGGATTACGACGAGGATTGTACGCCGTGTTCCAGCGACCCGAGCGACCCGAACACCTGGTTCGATAACGTGACGCACAAAAAGCAGTTGGACGTGTGCATGAAGGGTATCAATAACTACCTGGATCCTTCACAGGATCAGGTCGGCCTGGCTATCTATCCCAGGTACGGGAACGGGGCCTACAAGACGAACCCCTCCTACAGGTCGAACTGCGGTAGTTGGCATAACAAGTGGTACTACGGCAAGCTCATGCAAAACCTGACCGCTGACATCCAGGCGGTCAACGATGAAGTGGACCGAATGAGCGCCAACGGTGGTACCCCTATGGCCGATGGGACCAGAGCTGGCCGTGAGGCCCTCTTTGATCCGCAGTTCCACGATCCGAGCAAGAGTGTGCCCGTCCTCATCGTGGCTACCGACGGGATGTGCAACGCCACCCTGGATGGCCGCTGGACCGGCTACGGAGGTACTAACCCGTCCGGGATGGGGGGCTGCAACGCCCTGGCCGAAATCCAGTCCGTCGACCAGGCCAACATGGCTAAGCAGGAGGGCGCGATCATCTTCACCATCGCCATCGGCGACGATTTCGGGGGCGATATCCTGAAGAACATGGCTACCGCTCCGGCTGAGGATACCGACCCGTATGACGGCAAGGACGACGCCCACTTCTTCCAGGCTTCCGATCCGAAGGGGCTGGCGGCCATCTACGACAGGATCGCCAAGCGAGTGGAAAACATCGGCAACGAGTGCATCCTGAAACAGTCGCCGGAGCTGGCCGGTCGCTCTCGTGTGCAACTCTGGAAGAATGGTCAACTGGCCCAGGACGAAGACGGGCAGGCGCTGGAGACGATTGCTACCAAGAGTGGCTCCTTCGTCTTCACGAAGGTGCCAGCCGGCACCTACGAAATCAGGGCCACCTGGACGGACGAGAATGGCATCGTCTACGATGTCCAGACCGAGTCCCTTGGTGGACAGGAGATGGAGGATCCGGCCTACGCCACCGTCGAGGTCCCAGAGGGCACGGCGATGTTGTACAAGGACATTTACCTGAAAACCAATAACGTCCCGGCTTGCGACGACTAGCCATCTGATCGGCTTTGGATCCAAAATAGTTAATGAGAGTGAGTGGGGGCCAGTCCCCCACTCACTCCACATATAAATAATCGTGAATTCCAGGCCAGGCATTGTAGGACTTATTCTGAAATCGAGGCCCGCGCTAAGAGGAGGATGAAAATGAGCAGACCCTCCCCAACTGTGACCCACAAATTGTTTCTCACCGCTCTCAAACTGGCAGTCCTGATCGGGGCTTTGGCTTATTTTACTTTATCTATCATCTCCACCTACGCCTATACATACGTCGAGGTGGACAGTATGCTGGACGACTTCAGCCAGGGGAGCTTAAGCGTGACCGGCATGGTGGAATTGACTGCTCCCCACACCGAGAGCGTACAACTCCTGCCGGTGGGCCTGGCAGGAGATAAGTGGGTAACGGAAACAAACGCCTTGCCGAAAAAGCTGATCGAGTTGGCGGCCATCGCTCACGAAGGCAAGGTATACGTGGTCGGGGGGCTTGATCAGTCTTATGCCCCTTCCGATAAAATCTACACGGCCACCATTGTGCCCGGCGCTCCTTTGGACAACAGCCTGACCCCCTGGGTGCAACAGGCCCACACCATACCCAATCATCCTGATGCTGCTCCTGGCGCGCTCCCTGGCCTTTACGGGGCTGCGGTGGCGGTCTATCCCCAGAGCGAGGACAATGCCATTCTTTACATTCTGGGTGGGGTCAGGGATTGGGCAGGCGTTTATTACGGAGCTACGGATGAGGTGCACCGGGCCACCATCAACAACGCCACCGGCGAGGTAGGAAACTTAATAGCCGCTACTCCCCTTATATCTTGTGGAGGCTCTTGTTATGGGGTGGCTTTCCATTCAGCCTTCGTGGACGGCAACCGGCTCTACTACGTAGGCGGTCGAGATGTGGGCTCCGCCACCGGGTCCCGATACCAGGAGACCTACTCAGCTACCATCTTTTCCGACGGCAGCCTGTCGCAATGGACCAAGTTGGCCGACCTGCCCGAAGCCCTGGATCGCGGCCAGACGGCGCTCTACCAGGGGACCGCCGGAGACATCGTGTATCACGTCGGCGGACAAAATGATAGTGATGCCACCTACAAGGTCTATTACGCCGACATTGGCGCTGATGGGGGCATCACCAAGTGGTACACCACCGGAGTCGATGCTGGCAAGGGCGGTAATCTGCCTAGCAAGCTCACCGAACACGGCGCTGTGATGGTCAACAACGGCATGATTTACATCGCTGGAGGAAAGGTGGGCGCCCTGACCCCTGAAAATATTTCCAGCACCGTGCGGGCGGCGGCCGTCGATCCCGGCTCCGCTTTCCGTCTCTACGACTGGTGCGAACAGGAACAGGGCACCTGCAACATCGGGGCCTGGTTGGGCGCTCCCTTCCTGCCCGTAACCGTCAGCAACGGCTCGTTGGTGGCCTGGAACCTGGACATGTACTACATCGGTGGGGCCACCACCGACTGGAAAGATACGGTCTTTCATGGCCGGATCTCGCCCGGCGCCAATGCCCGCTACTCTCCCGAAGGCTCCTTTACCTCCAGAGTGATGAAGCCGATGGAGGTGACAGGCCAGCCGTTGGCGAGCGAAGCCGTGACCCTGACCCATTTGAGCTGGCAGGCTGAGGTATATCCCTCCTATCAGCAGACCTTGACCATGCAATATCGCTATGGCACCGATCGCAATAGTCCCTATCCCGACGGCACCTGGTCTGGCTGGAATGGCACTTCTCCGATTTCACAGGTCCTTGTCGGCGACCTGAAAATATTCACCCACACCTTTAGCATTCCCGAAGTCTATTATTTCCAGTATAAGCTCGACTTCGGGACCGCCATGTCCAAGTCCAGCCCTATCCTGGACTGGGTGAGGCTCTACTACGAGGTGCCCAGCCCGGACGTGCAGGTTGACAAGGTGTCAGACAGGAGCGCAGGGGTGTGGAGCGGCGATGTAGTCACCTATACCATCCATTATACCGCCGCCGGCGGCGCGCCAGCCGAAGGCATAGTCATCACCGAGACCTTACCGGACAACGTTGATATAGCGTCCACCAGTATAGCGCCCTGGAACGCGGCCTGGAAGCCAGCAGGGGGCGGCGTTTATACCTATTATGCGGAGGACACCTTCGGCGCTAAGGGCACGGATAATATTTCCGATACCACGGTCTCCTTCTCCGTCAAGGTAACCACCGCCAGGAAGGTGGGCGTACATGTAATCACCAACCAGGTGTGCATCGGCTTCTCCCCTTACATGATAGATTACCTGAGTAATCCGGTCACCGACCCCATTACCAGCAACAATTGCTTTACGCTGGGCATGCCCTGGTATCAGATTGCCTGGAATATCGTCAAGGTAGCCACCCCCACTCAAGGCAGTTCAGTCAGGCCCGACGAGGTCATTACCTATGCCATCTGCTACACCAATACCGGCAGCGAGATCGCAGAGTCGGTGTTTATCACCGATACAGTGGATTCTAACCTGACGAACATAACTCCCATGGATGGAGGGACGGTGAATGGCAACGTTGTGACCTGGAACAAGAGCGACGTGGTCACGGATACCGGGTACGCCGTCCATTTCACAGCTACCGTCAAGAATCCGGTCGACGCCGATGAGCTTAGCAATCAGGCCAGGATCCAGAGTACACATGGGGAGCCGCAGGTAGCCAGCCTGCCCATCACCCACCACATAGAGGCCGCGCCGGCCTTCCACATCGTCAAGGTAGCCACCCCTCCCGCGGGCCATCAACTGGCGGCTGGTCAGGCTATCACCTACACCATCTACTACTCCAACACCGGCAACAGAAGCGTCAGCGGAGCGGTCATCAGTGACGTGGTGAATACAAACCTGTTGGAAGGCATCAACCCGGCTGGCGGTACGCTGTTGGCTGACGGTAAAACCATCAACTGGACCGTCAACGTGCCGGCCACCGGCCAGACTGACTCCCGCTTCTTCACCGCCACAGTCAAAGCCGTAGGCGCGGTCCAGGAGTTGTCTAATACGGCTACTATTCGCTTCAGGCAATTCGTCAGCGACAGTGCGCCCATCTACCATACTGTGGTAACCGCGCCTGTGGCTGTGCTGGAAATATTCAAGTGGTCTAACCTGGTAGGGAAGGCAGTGGCAGGCGGGCCTATCTCTTATTTCCTGACCTATACCAACACTGGCGCCGCCCCTGCCGACCAGGTGGTCATCACCGACGTGGTGGATACCACCTGGCTGGAGAATGTCACCCCTTACGATGGCGGGACGCTGGCGGGCAACACCATCGTCTGGAACGTGGGACAGGTTCCGGCTAACGATGCTTCCACTGTCAGCTTCTCAGCCGGGGTCAAAGGCGCCACCCCCGCCGGCACCACGCTCACCAACAAGGCCAGTATCGACAGCTCCGACACCGATCTGAAATGGAGCAACGAGGTCAGCCACACCGTCGATGTGCTTCCTGTCCTGTGGATCACCAAGACGGATGGGATCAACCAGGTTACCCCTGGTCAGCCCGTGACCTACACCATTCAATTCGCCAACACGGGTAGCGTATCGGCCACAGTCATCCTGACCGATACTCTGGATCAATATCTGATCTACACCGGGGGAGGCTGGAACGTGGTCGGCGAGGGGGTGTACACTCGCCAGGGGTTCCTGGGCGCCTTTGACAGCGGGGCCGTAACCCTACAGGCCACGGTGTCCCCCACTGCGTCCGTTAGCGTTGGGGCTGTGACCAATACGGTGCAGATCGACTCGCCGGAAGAAATAGCATCCGTTGGCCGAAAGATCTCCAGCGATACGGATATTATCGTAGAGCCTGGTCTGTGGGTCACCAAGACCGCTCCAACCCTCGTCTTCGACCCTGGCGATATCGTGACCTATACCATCACCTACAGCAACAGCGGCCAGGCTGTGGCCGAAGGAGTGGTCATCACCGAGGTCGTAGATACGAGCGTGGTGCAATACCTGCCTACCGGCAATTGGGTGCAGGTCAGCGCCTCAACCTACAGCCTGACCGTCGGCACCCTGGCCGCTGGACAGTCCGGGTCTGTGCCTTTCCGGGTCCAGGTGCAGGAGGTCGAGCCGGCGACGATCTTCGTGAACACGCTCTACATAGATGGCGATAAAGTGGATGTGGTAGGCCCCATCACCACTGTTAACCAGGTGCGGGGGCCAGACCTGACCTTCACTCTGGAGGGAATCGAGCTTAGCCACGATGCGCCGACTACCAACGACAAGGTAACTATCAAGGTCAGGGTTACAACCGCGTCGGATTCCACTCCTCTAAAGGATGTGAGCCCTGCTCCCCTGTATACCACTGTCATGTCCACTCCCACAGGCACCGAAACAATTTATAATGTTTCGGTGGAATTGTACGTTAAAGAGCGGACTGATCCGAACATCCCCACCGACGAGCCTGCGGGGCCGGGCGATCACCTTGGCGGTCTCTGCCTGGACTCAGCCTGTACTGGTGGAGGGCGGTATAACGATTATTTCAAGGCCTTCGCCAGCAGGACTTTCAACTCCACAGCGGGTCAGACCAGAGAGGTCGAGTTCTATCATCGGTTCGAAAAACAGGCCACCTACGATGTGTATGTGCGGGTTGACATATACGTTGAGGGCTACATCGGCCATGGCCCAGACATCGGCGATTACAAAGAAGGTTTGAACGAATATAACAATATCGTGAAAAAATTGGGCATCGATGTGATCTGGGGCGACACTTACCTGCCGGTCTTGCTGAAATAGCTTCGACAGGGGCCTGGCACTGGTGTGAAAGCGGCCAACACGGATTTTGGTCACGGATACACGGATTGGGCCGCCTTGTCCCAGGCGCCTGATACTGCCCTGAAAGCCTGCTCTGCGTTCTCCGTGCGAGTTTCATCGGAGCGTGTGAACGAGCAGGTAATCCGTGTCTGCTCGTTCATGCCGGGCGCCTGGTGCGGGCCGGGTGCATTTCAGTTTTGGGGCAGGGGAAAAGTTGAGGTACAATAAGGGCATCACAAAACGAAAGGAGAGGTGGTGTCCTATGGAGCGGCGAGTGAAAGTTCTACGAACCATGTTTGTGGAGCGAGCGACGGAGGCCTTTGATCAGGCTGTGGGCTGGCAGGAGCAACAGGCTGAAATCTCTTTGACGGAGATGGAAGAGAAGGTGGCTGCCCTGCAAGCGAAAGTGATGGGCTTGCTGTTAGAAAGCCTGGTTGCTTTGCGGGGGACGGGCCAGGAGGGGTCTGGGCCGAAGTGTGCTGAGTGTGGGCAAGAAATGCGCTACAAGGGGTTGAAAGAGAGGGGCTTGGCGACGAGTGTGGGAGAGATAGACTTGGAACGGGCCTACTACTATTGTCCTGACTGTCGGCAGGGCTTTTTTCCCCCTGGACCGAGAACTGAAGGTACCGCGGGGGGTGTGGAGTGAGCGGGTGGAGAAAGAGGTGGTGCGCTTGAATGCGGCTATGTCATTTGCAGAAGCAACCCGGACCTATGAACGATTGACGGGCGTAGGGATTTCGGACAGCAGTGGCTGGCGACGGACGCAAAGGTATGGGAAGCGGTTGGTTAAGGTGCGTCAGGAGGAAGCGAAGCGGGCCTGGGAGGCGGTGGGGCGAGGGGAGAGTGTGCCTGGGGAGGGGAGCGAGGCGGTGCGGCGTGGAGTAGCGTTTGGATGGCCCCATGGTGCATATTCGGGATGAAGGCTGGAAGGAAGTGAAAGTAGGCTGTGTGTTTGAATTGGAGGTGGAGTCAGGAGCGATCAGTAGCCAAGAGGATGTGAAAGAGAAAGTGAAGGCCAGGAATCTGAGTTACTGTGCCTGGTTAGGTGGAGTAGAGGATTTTGCTGGTATGCAGTGGGCGGAAGCGGTGCGGCGGGGAGTGCCTCGGTCGCGGGAGATAGTAGTGTTGGGAGACGGTGCAGTGTGGATATGGAATTTGGCGGATGATTGTTATCCTGACAGTGTGCGGATAGTGGATTGGTATCATGCTATGGAACATCTGTGGAGTGCGGCCAACGCAGTGTATGGTCAGGGGACGGCCGAGGCCAGGCAGTGAGTGAAGCGGAGGAAAGAGAAGTTGGCTTTGGGCGAGGTGCATAAGATTGTGGCGGCCATAGAACAACGGGCCGAAGTGGAGTTGGTGGAGTTGAAAGGTGAAGGAGCAGTGGATTCAGAGCTTCAGCACGCTTTGGAAAGAGAGGCCAACTATTTTCGCACCAATAAGCGGCGGATGCAGTATCAAGACTTTCGGGAGGAAGGGTATCCCATTGGCAGCGGTGTAGTAGAGAGCGCGTGCAAAAATGTGGTGGGGGCGCGACTGAAAGGGCCGGGCATGCGCTGGGGTCGGTCAGGGGTCCAGAGAATGTTGGCCCTGCGCAGTGAGTTTCTCAGCGACCGTTGGGACGAAGCCTGGCAGTTGATGGCGGCCTAAAAACTCGCCCCCAAGCTGAAATGCACCC
>DAOULT010000025.1:0-7457 GCA_034417895.1 Anaerolineae bacterium
GCCTCTCAGTGAAGGTCGGGGTAGGGGTGAAAGTAGAAGTAGCCACCGCCTGTAGCAGAGCCAGGGGATTTAATCCCAAGCCGGTGGTGGGCACGGTGGAGATGATCAAAAATGGCACGCTGATACAGCACAGCCAGATGAAAAGCATCGACAGGCCCACCAGACGCAGCTTGCCCCCCGCGCTCAGGGAGGCGAACCAGGCGGCGGTGCCACCCAGCCCTCCCTCTGAGGCAGTTTTCTCTCTTTCCTCTTCCCGGTCTTCTTGTTCTTGCGCCAGTTCTGGCTCCAGCTCGACCACCTGGGGCACTACTCGCGCTCTGGCCGGCTCCGGGGTTGTTTCCACCACCTGGGGCACCACGCGCGCTTCGAGCGGGCCAAAAGTTTTTCTCAGGAGCGGAGATTTGGCCGCCGCCGGTTCGACGGCCCTGGTCATCACCCTGGTCTCCTCTTTAGGGCCGGCTGTTGCCACCTCGAGCGGCTCAAGCGGCGCGGGTTTCGGTGGGGCCTGCTCCGCTTCCGCGCCTGCTTCTGCCGTCGGGGCCGGCTCTGGCCCCCCTTCGGCCAGGCGCTCGCCCAGCAGCTTGCTCAACCCCTGGCTGATAGAGGAGTATTGCACTAACAACTCATCGAAATCGGAGCGGTGGAGCACCCACAACTCCACGTCGGTCACGGCCCGCACCGCAGTGGTCCGACTCTTGCCGGTCAGAAGGGCCATCTCTCCGAAACAATCGCCCGTTTTCAGGTAGTGGGACACCTTGTGCTCGCCGGTCGTTTCGGACACGACTTTAACCTCGCCCAGCCCGATGATGTACATGGCATCGCCGGGAGAGCCTTCGGTGAAAATCCATTCCCCGGAAGGGATGTGCCACAACAGCAGGCGGCTGGCGATTTCCTGCAAGGTTTCGGCGCTGGACTCGGCAAAGAGGGGAATGGTCCTCAGGCGCTCCACGGCCTGAGCACGATCGCCAGGGCCGAGAGGAGCCTGCAACCCCCGACTGATGGTGGGCTTGAGGGAAGGATAACGGATCATCAGTTCGCGAAAATCGGCCATGCTCAACGTCCAGATAGTCACCTCCGTTAGAGCCTGGACGGTGATCCCGTAGGGCTGGGTGGTGAGCAGGGCCGTCTGGCCGAAAACGCCGCCTTCTTCCACCTGCCACCCGTCTGCCCCGGAGGCGATCTCGACCTGGCCCGCTTCCACGATGAACATGGTATCAGCCAGTCTGTCGCTCTGCACGATCACAGAGCCGGCCTGATAGGTCTTGACCTCCAGCTTTTCGGTCACAGCCAGCAGTTCCTCGCGGCGCAGTTCGGCCAGGAAGGGCAACAACTTTAACCGTCGCTGGATCAGGTACTCTTTGAGTTGATCGATCCGCTTCCCAAAGGCGGCGCTCAACTTCAGCCCCAGGGTGGGACGTTCAGCGATCAACTCGGTGAGGTCCCGCTGAGTTAGCACCCAGAGGCTAACCTGAGAGGCAGCATAAGCTCCCGTGGAACGAGGCCGTCCCAGAAACATATCCGCTTCCCCCAACAGGCTGCCCGGCCCCAGATTGGTAGCCACCGCCGTGTCACCGGACACCAGCTTTATCCATCCAGAATCGATCAGGTAAAAGGCCCGACTGCGCTCCCCTTTGGAGAAAAGCGAGTCGTCTTTTTCGTATTCTTCGCGACGCATCTTCTCGGCCACGATGTGCTGCTCTTGCTCTGAAAGCTCGGAGAAAAGGGGCGTCTCTCTTACTAAACGTAATTTCTCTTCCATAGCACTCATTATGTATTCATATTCACAATGGACAAAAACCTTTCCGCCTCACCGCACGCCTTATACCTGACCGCGCGCCATCACGCCGGAGAAGGGTGTAGTGGGCAGATACGGCCCGTCGCATTTGTGGCGGAGATTGTACCTAATATGCAACAACGCTTAATCCTCTTCGTCGTAACAATTATACTCGATGTGCTGAGAAAAGACAAGGGAGGTTTGTTTTAGGGGGCGCATGGCTCAACCCCTCCGGGGACGTTCGCCCTCCGGGCCGGGCCTGCGGGCTTCTGGCTGGTGGGCATCAGTCAGGTTTGCGCTCCCTCGACATATCGAGTACAATATCAACGGCGAATTCAGGCAAGGGGGGAGCGCTCTTTGCAAGAGGTAAACCACAGCACGAGGCGGAAATGGGCCGCTCCACTGGTCCTCCTGGCTATAGTAGTTATAGCGGGGGTCGGCGCCGCTTTGCTTTTCAGGGGGCAGGATGTCCATACAGAAGAGGGTGAAACCCCCAAAAAGACCCTGCTCCTGGATGGGCCAGTGGACGAACTGCCCGTCGTGGACGACTTCCGCTGGAACGTGGCGGCCAGCCGTTCGCCCCTGCTGGCCGTTCTGGTCTGGTGGCTGGCCGTCGAGATCATTGGTCTGCTGGCCTGGCCGCTGGCTTTCGTGGTTTTTGGCCGCTTTCTGGAGCGGGGATACATTCTGGCTAAGAGCCTGGGCCTTCTGCTGGTGGCCTACCTGGTGTGGCTGGCGGCCAGTTTGCGCCTCCTGCCCAACGCCCTGCCCACCATCCTTCTGGCTCTGTTTTTGCTGGCCCTTCTCTCCCTCTATCTCCTGGGGCGGAATGGCCGCCAGATGTGGGCTTTCTGGCGGGAGAGGTGGCCTTTGGTGGCCGTGAGCGAGGCTATTTTCGCCCTGGCCTTTCTGCTCTTCGTGGGCATCCGGGTGCTCAACCCCGACCTGTGGCAGCCCTGGCTCGGCGGGGAGAAGATGATGGAATTCGCCTTTCTCAACGCCATCCTCAAGAGCGCCCATTTTCCCCCCTACGACCCTTATTTTGCCGGGGGTTATGTCAACTATTACTACTACGGCCAGTTCGTGGTGGCCGTCATCATCAAGCTGACCGGCATAGAGCCGGCGGTGGCCTTTAACCTGGCTATCCCCACCCTCTTCGCTCTGACGGCGGGCAACGCTTTTTGCGTGGGATACAACCTGAGTCTGGTGGAGGGCGCGGGCAGGTTGGTGAGCGGGCTTTTGTCCTCGATCATGGTGGCCGTGTTGGGCAACCTGGCAAGCATGGCCCAGATCGTGAGGAAGCTGGGCGATGTCGGTGGGCTAGTTTTCCGCAGCAGCATCCCCGGCCTGGAGGGGCTGGTACGGATCGGGCCTGGTATAATCAAGGTTCTGGGCGGCCATCCCCTGCCCCCTTTCGACTACTGGTCTCCGACGCGGGTTATCCCCTTCACCATCAACGAATTCCCTTTCTTCAGCTTTCTCTTCGCCGACCTGCACCCCCACATGATCAACATCCCCTTTACCATCCTGGTGGTGGCCCTGGCCCTGAACCTGCTGCTTAGGGACAAAAGCAGACACAGATTTCCTTCACGGATTTCACAGACCGAACTCCGTTCACACACTTCGAGGGAACCCACAGAGCGCACAGAGAACGCGGAACAGGCTCTCACGGAAGTGTCAGGCGTCTGGGATGATACGGCCCAATCCGTGAAATCCGTGACCCAAATCCGTGTTGGCTGGTTTCAGGAAGTAGACAACCAGACATTGTGGACTTACGCTATCATCCCCTTATGTCTGGGGGCGTTGGGCGTCATCAACACCTGGGACTTACCTGCCTACTGGGGTCTGATGGTGTGCGCCTTCGTCCTGGAGCAGTATTTAAGGGCCGGACGGATCAGGCTGGCTTCGACCGCTATCTTTGCCGGCCTGATGCTGGTTTCGAGTTTTATTCTCTACTGGCCCTTCTTCGCCCATTATAAAGCTCTCTACGTGGGCCTGGGGCTGGTTCAGGGGCGAACGGCCCTGGGACTTTTCGTCAACATCTGGGGACTTTTTCTGTTTGTGATCATCTCCTTCGTCCTGGCCGAATTGGCTACCGGGCGGGCCAGGTTGGGAGCCTGGCGTTTTATCCGCCTGATCCTGCGCCGCTGGACGGAGCTACCCCACTTCGTCGAATTGTACCGCGCTCTGGTGCACGGACCTCAGCCCTCCTACCTCCTGATCCTCTACCTCTGGGGAGGAGGGATGGTGATGGTCGTGGGCCTGATTTTGTTTGGCTACTGGGTGCTGGCCCTGCTCTTTTTCCCGCTCATTCTGGCCGCTCTGCTCCTGCCAGGCCGGGAGGTCTCACCCCGGATGATTTTCGTCTGTCTGCTGATTCTGATCGGGCTTCTGGTGCTGATAGGCTGCGAACTGTTCTATCTGAAAGATTTTCTGGGAGGGGGAGATTACCGGCGCATGAACACCCTCTTCAAGTTCTACGTCCAGGTGTGGGTGATATTGGGGCTGGCCGGAGCGAGCGCCCTGCCTCATCTGTGGGTCAGTCTATGGCGGCGGAGTTCGGCCCCCCTGAGTTGGGCCTGGAGCCTGTTCCTGGCCCTCCTGCTGACGGCCAGCGCTTTGTATCCCCTCCTGGGCACTGGAGCCAGGGTGCTGGATCGTTTCCCCGGCCCGCGCCCCCCCGTCGGCACCCTGGACGGCCTGGCCTACATGACCGTCGGCTCCTTCGCCTGGCCGGACGAGAACAACCGCATCGAGCTTAAATACGACTACCAGGCCATCCGCTGGCTGATCGAGAACGTCAAAGGCACGCCGGTTATCGCCGAGGCCAGCCTGTCCTATTATCGCGAGGGCGGGATGCGCGTCTCGTCCTACACTGGCCTGCCCACCCTGCTCGGCTTCCACCAGAGCGAACAACGCCACGCTCCACAGGTAGGAGAGCGCGACGGCCAGGTCAGGGACTTCTTCAACACGCCTGACGTAAGGCGCGCCCTGGAGCTTATCGGCGCGTTACGCATCTCTTACATCTACGTGGGGAAGCTGGAGCGCGCAGTCTACGAAGCAGCGGGGTTGACCAGGTTCGAGCGCATGGCCGAAGAGGGATATCTGGCGGTGGTGTTCGAGAACGAAGAGGTGAAAATATACCAGGTGATCGAGGCCGGACACCTTTCCTACGGTTCGCTCTCTCCTGCGCCTTTCGCCAGGATGTAGTAATTTCCAAAACTCAGAAAGTTCAATACATCCATTTTCATAATTAACCTGGCTGCTTTATCAGAAATATTTTCGTTAAAGGGGAGCAAATATGGTAATATGTGAGATTGCTTGATAGTTATATCCTCAATTTCCAGCCCATTATCACCTGCCATAGCCATAAAATCCTCTGGAGGATAAATGTAAAATGCAGGAGGATTTATTACATTCATTATAACGTGCTTTCGCCGCGTATCTCTCATATTTTCAAAGACTCTGATAATGCCCGAAGAAACCAGCATCGCTTGCAAAAATTTTCTCAGCGAATGAAGAACGTGTGGCTTAAACAGAAATAAAATAATCGTGCCCTCATTTTTCAAGGTCTCAGTCATCTTAAATAGCGCCTTGCTCACGTCCTGGAGCGGATAGTAATGCAAAACGCCAAATGATAATATATAATCGAAATAATTTGCGGTTAATGGTATCTCAAACATATCACCACAAATGAATTTTACATTATCGAATACGTTATCATTTTCTGCCGACGATATTGACTCCCTGGATGAATCTATGCCAAGGCCCTCATCTATCTCAAAGCGCTTTCTTATATAAAAAAGAGTGGTACCCACCCCGCATCCCACGTCCAGGATTTTACAGTTGTGGAAATCAAACCTGTCTAAAACTTCCCGGTACTCTGACGACTCATATTGGACATAGCTCTGATAATACTCTCTGGCTGCCTTCCTCATAATGTATCCTTTAATATTTTTTCCTCCCTTTCTTTCCACCACTTTGCTACATTAATCAGGGTCTCACAATAAAAATCATCGTCTCTATTAATAGAATCCAATAAATACCTGTAGCTATCTGTCCATCGCGGGAAAAATGTATCATTAAACACCCTGACGTGATAGTCCACGATCAACATGCCGTGAAATTTCCTCACCGCATTTAATAACGAATCTACCTCCTTCTGATAATTACGGGCTTCGGTGTATCCTATGTGTCCGTATAACTGGTCATCCATCAACACGGGAGGAAGCTGTAAAACGGGTATCGCCCGGCCTCCAACCCTGTCATACGGATAAAAAGGGGCACAAACGCCCCGCCTGAAACCAGAATGACGTTCAAAAATGAGCGAAGAATCATACCAGAGACCCAGACTGCTGTGCAGTAACGCTGTTTCCGCTGGATTCTCTGGATGTACGTGCCAATAATGATGTCTGTTGCCCAAAATTGGTTTGCCCCGTACTTCCTCTAAAATTTGTTTTTCCGCCCTGAATTGGTCAAGGGATCGATACGCCGTGTAACTGCTGTGCATACCAACTTCAAAACCATTTCGATCCAGCCACTCGATAATTTTTCTAAATTTTTGTTGTCGTATATCATAGAAAGGATCAGGGGCCACCACAAAATAGCGGAGAAGATTCCCCTGAAATCCACAAAAATAAAAAGTGGATTTCATATTATACTGCTGTTCGAGAGCAACCCAATCTTCAAATCGCCAGAAGCTTTCTCTACCCCTAAGAATATCTAACACTTTAGATATTTTTGATCGCTGTCTACACCTCGCTAAATACCTCAGAGCCTCAATCCATTTAATCATTTCTGGATAGTCTACGTCGTGCGATAAAGCAACGGCGTATCTCTTATTGTCCGGCCACAACGGTAGGGGATTATGCGTCTGCGCAAAAACGTTCTTAATAATCAGGGAGTAATGATTTACCAGTGGATGGTGCAACAGGTGATTTTGATAGAGAAAAGATTCCTGGATTTGGTGACTATCATTGCGGTCGCGAGGGATGAATCTCTCCTCACAGCCCGCCAGCAGCCAGAACGACGAAAGTACAATGTCGTTCCAAATCTGTAGACCACGAGCATCTTCCAGGGCGATATCCTTCCTGCGCTGCCCCCCATCGAATAGAAAAAAAAGGCCGCCATCCTCCGAAACAACCCCTTGCGGCGCACGTAAAGCGTTTCTATCCACACTCGCCATCTCTACGAACAGCTTACCCCGGCATGGAGCGCGGCCAAAGTAAATGTCCACGGCTTGCTCTGCGTTCTGGGGCGCAAAAAGCCAGGGGAGCCCTGCTATGGTGAGCAACGTCCGAAAGGTATATTTAATTTCATTAAGTGAAAGGGGATAATCCTCACGCTCCTCTATAGCAATTGTGATTGGCTTCATCTATACTATCTTTTATTATTTAATGCCCTCTCCACCGCTCTCACCAGCTCCCCACTGGCGATCAAGCCCCGCACCGCCTCGATGTGAGGATACATAACGGTGTCCTCCTCGATAAAGGGCACCGGCTGGCGGATCAGGGCGTAGACGGGCGCCGTCCCGCGGCCCAGAGCCAGACCTGCGCCCATGACTTTGCGCCGGAAATCGAGGCCCTGGGCCGCGGCCAGCAGTTCCAGGGCCAGGATGCCTTCCAGGTTGTCCAGAATGTCCACCACCTTAAGGGCGGCGGCAGGCCCCATGCTGACGTGATCC
>DAOULT010000026.1:0-30331 GCA_034417895.1 Anaerolineae bacterium
CTTTGAGTTCGTAGTAACGACTTCAGTCGTTACTATTGGATTCGAAACGACAAACGACTAAAGTCGTTACTACATAACATTTACGCTCCGGGTTACCCAAATAATTTGTCAAAAACCATTAGTCGTTGTTGAAGTGGAAAAAGCGACTGAAGTCGCTACTGCGAACCCATCATAATCACTGTGGTGAGGTACTACAACTTTCGCCTTCTCTCGCTTAATGGCCCCCTGGGCGTTAACGACGGCGTAAGAAAGCAGGGATGTCCAGATCGTCGCTATCGAAGGTGCGGACCGGAAACTCCTTGATCTTGGGGGAGACACTGGCTGTCCCTGTCTTACGCTGTTTGCCTGTTTTATCGAAGCCGGTGGCGATGACCGTAATGCGGATTTCATCCTCCAGTTCGGGATCGATGACCGCCCCAAAGATGAGATTAACGTCGGGATGGGCCATCTTACGCACGATCTCGGCGGCCTCGTTGACCTCGTAGAGGCTCAGGTCCAGCCCTCCGGTCACGTTGAAGAGGATGCCCTTGGCCCCTTCGATGGTGATATCCAGCAGGGAACTGGAGATGGCCTGCTCAGCAGCCTGGACCGCCCGGTTTTCACCGTTGGCCCGCCCCACGGCCATCAAAGCAGAGCCGCCCTCGGACATAATAGCCCGCACGTCGGCGAAGTCAAGATTTATGAGGCCGGGCACAGTTATCAACTCCGAGATGCCCTGGATGCCCTGGCGCAGCACGTCGTCGGCCACCTTGAAAGCCTGCTGGATAGATATTTTCTTGTCCACGATTTCCAACAGGCGGTCGTTGGGGATCACGATCAGGGTATCAACGTGCTCCTGGAGTCTGGTCAGGCCCTCTTCCGCCACCTGCTTACGTTTGGCCCCCTCGAAAGAGAAAGGTCTGGTCACCACCCCGATGGTCAGCGAGCCGGTCTCTTTGGCGATCCTCCCGATGATGGGCGAGGCTCCGGTGCCCGTCCCGCCCCCGATCCCGGCGGTGATGAACACCATGTCGGCCCCTTTGAGCACTTCGTACAACTCATCGCTTGACTCGTCCGCCGCTTTCTCGCCGATGACCGGATCGCCGCCGGCCCCCAGCCCCCTGGTCAGCTTGTCGCCGATGCGAATGCGTTGCGGGGCATCGGATAGCAGCAGGGCCTGAGCATCGGTGTTGATGGCGATGAACTCTACACCGGCTATCCCCTCCTCGATCATGCGGTTGACGGCGTTGGAACCTCCCCCGCCCACCCCTACCACTTTGATGTGAGCAAAATTCTCCACGTCCATTGTACGCTGCATTTTGTCGCCCTCCTCTCTTATCTGCTGTAGCCTCTGGTACTCCGCCATACAGATTTTGATAGTTTGTAGTAACGACTTTAGTCGTTGTTGAAGTGGAAAAAGCAACTGAAGTCGCTACTACGAAGTTTGCGCTTGAAAAGTTATGAGAGATCAGCCGGGCAGGAAGGCCCGGAACAGACGGCCAACCTGCTGGGGAAAGCTGCTTTTAGGCTGTTTGTAAGGCCGGATGGCGTTTCGCCTCAGCGCCCACAGCAATAGACCAACACTGGTGGCGTAAGCCGGGCTGCTGATGACGTCCACCAGCCCCTCCAGGTCGTGGGGGGCGCCAACCCGCACCGGCAACCCCAAAACCCCACGGCCCAACTCTTTCAGACCGGGCAGTTCCGCGCTCCCGCCGCACAAGACCACCCCGGCCGGCAACAGACCGTCGTAGCCTGAGCGCTTGATCTCGCGCAGAATGAGGCCCAGTGTTTCCTCTGCCCTGGCCTCGATGATGCGGCATAGCATCTGGCGAGAGACTACCTGGCGACCATCCTCGCCGAAGGTAGAGATCTCTACAGTTTCATCCTCCACGATGGCCTCGGCCTGGGCGTGGCCGTATCTTCTTTTGAGATCTTCGGCGGTGGTGAAGGGGGTGCGTAGCCCGATAGCCACGTCGTTGGTCAGATGATTACCGCCGGTAGCCAGAATGACGGTGTGCCAGATGCTCCCTTCGATAAATATGGCGATGTCCGTCGTTCCGCCCCCGATGTCGGCCAGCACCACGCCCATTTCCCGTTCGGCTTCGGTCAGCACAGCCTCCCCCGAAGCCATAGGCTCCAGCACCAGATCATCTATGCCGATGCCTGCCGCCTGCACGCATTTGATCAGATTGCCGATGGGAGATGAGGCCCCAGTGACGATGTGCACCTCGGCTTCCAGGCGAAAAGCCAGCATCCCCCTGGGATCGCGCACCCCATCCTGACCATCTACCGTGAAGTAGCGGGGGATGGTGTGCAGGATTTCCCGATTGTGGGGGATGGCGATAGCCCGGGCGGCGTCCAGGGTGCGGTCGATATCCTCATCGCTGATGCCCCGCTCCCCGCGCGAGATAGCCACCACGCCACGACTGTTGAGGGCCGCAATGTGCTTGCCGCTCACCCCCACAAAGGCGCTCTCGATCTTGTAGCCGGAGATGCGCTCGGCCTTCTCTACCGAGGCGAAGATGGCCTTCGTCACGGCGTTCACGTCCACCACGACCCCTTTGCGCAACCCTCGCGAGGGCGCCACCCCCACCCCCACGATGCGCAGCTCTTTCTCTTCGTTTACCTCGCCGACCAGGGTGCATATTTTGGTGGTGCCTACATCAATGCCCACAATAGTTCTATCCAAGGTAGTCCTCGCTTATGACCACAAAGAGCACAAAGGACACAAAGAGTGTAAAGCCTTCGTGCTCTTTGTGTGCTTTATGGTTGAAACTCTTTTACAACCAGAGGTTGGGAGTCGAGAATAACCCATCTCCTCTCCCTTCGCTTTCAGGCTCATCGGACACGCCCGGCGCGATAATAGGGCCGGCCCTCAAAACGCAGATCGAGAAATTCGGGCTGAAGGCCCTCGGCTTCCAGCTTGCGGAGCAAAGCCCTTAAGATCGCGGCTTTGGCCTCTGCCCTATCCCCCAGACCCAGATAGACAGGCCAGCCTTGTGCGGTGGTAAAGCTAAACCCCTGGAGAGACGAATGCTGGAATACCTGCACTTCTGGCAGGGCAGCCCGTAAGCTTTGAATAGCCTCCAGCATTCCAGGGTCGATCCGCTCCCCTGGCCGCAGGGAACGCTCTTCCAAATCCTGCACAAAAATAACCTCAGACGGCAGGTCGTCTCTAATCAGCAGGACTGTGCCCTCGGCATCTATCCAGTATTGGGTTTCGCCCATCAGCCACACGATTTGAGGACGACGTTCCACCACCTCGATGGTCACCACCGCCGGCAACTGGCAGCGTACTTTAGCCTCCTGGATGTTGGGCAGGCTGGTCACGGCTGCTTCTACCTGATAGGGATCGATGTAGAAGATGCTGAACCCCTCCAGGCCGCTGGCCTGATAAATCTCCGCCGCGGAGACGGTTGTGTTGCCCAGCACCGTGATCTCGTAAACGTAAAAGACGTCCGACATAAAGAATTGGTTGACCACCCACAGCATAACGGCCAGCAACAGGACCCCGGACACCTTGCCCCCTTTGCTCTGCCAGAAGCCCACTATGGGCGACAGTTCGAGCCTCAAGGCCGGCGTGGTGGCTTCGTAGGTACGTCCCAGTCTGGTTTTGGACCGACGGCCTTTCCGTTGGTGTGATAAGGAAAGGTTCATGCTCATTACCCTCGTCGTCGCCGCTCATTACAGGTCAGGCTGCGAGCCTCTCGGAGCGTGCTCAAAAAACGGCGCCACTCCTCGTCTCGCCCTTTGCTCCGACGTTTACGTTCTGCCCAGGCCCGCCCTTTGTCTTCCAGGCTTTTTCGGAACTCCAGCCATTTACAGCGGTTGTCCTCATTCTGCCAGAAGGCCCGCTCTTCCTGGAGCCAGCGGGCCAGGCCCAGACGTCGTCTGCGTTGCAGGTTCATCAGGGCCGGCAGATGGGTTCTATCCAGCGGATCGTGGGTGAAGTGGATGAAAAGAACACAGGGAAAATCGGAGCAGGCGGAGCAATCCCTGAGTCCTTTGGCCTCCACGCAACACTGGTATATGGGACAGACCTCGTGGCGTTCCTGAACGGCGCATTGGCCTTCATTCGTATTCATTCGCTTATTCGGGTTCGCACACGTACAGCCGCAACCGTGACAGATGCCTTGCTCGTAATCTGGACAGATGCCACAATAGAGTCCGCAGGGAGCGGCCAGTTTCAGATCGTCGCCCAGGTCGTCAGTCACGTCCTCGATTATGTCCTCAGTTACGTCGTCAATTATGGTCATGCGGAATGCCTCCTACCATTGGCCGACCAGTTCGATCTCCAATTCCAGTTGCACCTGGAAAAGTTTCCAAACCGTCTGCTGGACCAGCTCGATCAGTTGTCGCACCTCGTCGGCCCTGGCTGCACCCAGGTTGACGATAAAGTTGGCGTGCACCTCCGAGATGCCAGCCTGGCCGATGCGCTGCCCTTTGAGCCTGGCGGCTTCGATCAGACGGCCAGCGAAATCTCCTGGCGGATTACGGAAGACCGAACCGGCGCTGGGCAGAGAGGGCTGGCTCCTCTTCCTCTGGGCCGTGCGAATAGCCACCACTGTTTCCAGATGCCGCCTGGGGCTGTAGTTAAGGCCCAATTCCGCCGAGAGGACGACCACCTTTTGTCCTCCTCGCAGGCAACTGGTGCGGTAGCCTGCCTCCAGCTCGTCAACGGCCATGTCCCGCTTCAACAGCGAACGTTCGTTGTTGCTTTCATCCAGTACGGTGATCTGCCGCACCACGTCAGCCATCGAAGCCCCGTAGGCGCCGGCGTTGCCCACCACGGCCCCGCCTATCGTGCCCGGGATGCCCACCGCCCATTCCAGGCCGCTCAGACTGTGGCGCACCGCCTGGCGAGCCAGACCACTCAGCAGAGCGCCCGACTCGGCGTACAGAGTTCGCCCCTCGAAACGCCTTCCCCTGGCCCTGTTGGCGATGACCAACCCCCGTACCCCCTTATCGGAAACCAGGATGTTAGTCCCCCCGCCTAGCAGGAAGCAGGGCACCTCAAACTCTCGGGCCAGAGTGACGATTTTACATAATTCGTCCAGGCTCTCGGCAGCGACGAACAGGTCGGCCGGCCCGCCGACGCGGAAGGAAGTGTGCCGCGACAGAGGTTCGGCGCTCAAGACCTCTTGCCCCAAAGCCTTTTTGAAGGCCGCACATCGCTCATCCACGTCACGTAGTAACGACTTAAGTCGTTACTACACCTCGGCACATCTCCCTGACCCGCTCCAGGTGAACTTTCAGAAGACCAGGCATGATCAGGCTGCCTCCCTGATACCTGAAATGGCTGTTCTCCTGGGGATACAGCGCCAATTTGTCGAGGACTTCTTTGGGGATGATCACCGAACCGTCCTCGGCAATGGTCACTTTAGCTCCATTTCTGGATATAACTGCGTTCATCTCGGGCCTCCTTCATCCCTATTTCTGAGGATGGCTAGAATTTTCTCTCCCACAAGGCAACCGTCACCCGCGCCCAGGGTGATGAGCACGTCGCCGGGGCGCAGGCGTTGCCGCAGGTAATCGACCGTCTCGTCCAGGCTGGCGATGTGGCGGGCATCGCCATGACTCATAGCCGCCGCCAGGTCGCTGGCCCGGATGCCCAGGTCGTCCTGTTCGCGGGCGGCGTATATGTCGGTCACGATCACGTGATCGGCCTGGTCGAAGCTGCGGACGAAATCTTTGAACAAGGCTCTGGCGCGGCTGTAAGTGTGGGGCTGCCAGACGGCCCACAGCTCTCGGTCCGGGTAGCGTTCCCGGACCGCAGCCAGGGTGGCCCGGATCTCGGTGGGGTGATGGGCGTAATCGTCGATGACCACCACCCCGCCGACCGTGCCTTTGTGCTCGAAACGGCGGCCCACGCCCCGAAAACGGCGCAGAGCTTTCTCAACGTCCGCCAGCTCGATCCCCACCTCACTGGCGGCGGCGATGGCGGCCAGGGCGTTCAGAACGTTGTGCCTGCCCGGCACCTGAAGATCGAAACGACCGACCGTCTGGCCCTGGTGTTGCAGGCTGAACTGGCCGGGTTGGATCTCGGCGGCCCGCCAGTCCACCTCTTCCGTCAAACCGTAGGTGATCACTTTACGCTCTCCGGCAGCGAACTCTGTCAGCAGCTCTTTCACCCTGGCTTCGTCCCCGCAGCCTACGATGGTAGGGACCGGCTCCAAGAACGTTCTGAAAGCGTCGGTCATGTCTTCCAGGTCACGGTAACAATCGGGGTGGTCCATTTCGACGTTGGTCACTACGGCCAGGCGTGGACTTAACCCCAGAAAAGTGCGGTCGTACTCGTCGGCCTCGATGACGAAATGCGGCCCCCGGCCCGCTCTGGCGTTGGTCCCCAGGTTTTGCAGGACGCCACCCACGATGAAAGTAGGATCGCAGCCCGCTTCCAGCAAGATGCAGGCGATCATGCCGCTGGTGGTAGTTTTGCCGTGCGTGCCGGCTACGGCGATGCCATAGCGTCCGGCCATCATTTTTCCCAGTAGCTCAGCCCGTTTTACGACCGGCAGGCCCTTTTCCCTGGCGGCCACGACCTCCACGTTGTCGGGCGGGATGGCCGAAGAGACGACCACCAACTGGGCATCGGCCACGTTCCGGGCGGCGTGTCCCTCGGAGATGCAAGCCCCGGCTGCGGCCAGGCTGGCCGTGAGGGGCGACAACTTCAGATCAGAACCAGACACGTGATATCCTTCCTCCAATAATACTTTGGCGATGGCCGAGAGACCTGCTCCGCCAATGCCCACCAGATGGATGCGTTCCTTTGCCTTCGACGACGAACGTTCGTTGTTGCCAACCAGGTTAAACCTCTCGGTTATCATGTTTATTATTTCTTTTTATTATTATTATTGCCATTTGGTTTAATAACTATCGGCAATTGAAGCTTGACTATGCTAGACAGGACGATAATCAACATACCCAGGCCCAGACCCAGGGCCACCAAAGACAGCGGGAAATCCCCCATTAACATGCTTTGGCGGGGCATACCCGTTATTTGTACCGATACCTGTTCGGGTACTGCCTGGGCGGTGACAGGCCCAGGCTCCAGAAAAAGGCCCATTATATATTCTCTGAACAAAGAAATCGCCAGAAAACCGTTGAAAAGGCCCAGAACCCCTCCCAAGAGACGGCTGAATGCGGTCAGGGACTTGGTGATGGCGAACTTGCCAGTCATGTAAGAGAGAGCCACCAGCAAGATCAGAACCCCCACGTAAAGCTGATAGTTTTCCGGGTCAAGAGTGATGGGCGGCTCGACGGTTTCCGCCGCGGCGCTCAGGGTCTCCACCTCCAGGCTCCCCCTGGTCTCCAGCACTATCCAGATCAATTTGATGAGGCCGTTAATGTATTCGAAGACGGTCTTAGCCAGTTCTGGCCTGGTCAGGATGATGGTCAGGAGTCCCAGGAAAAAAGTGGTGAGACCTTCCTTCAACCAGCCCCGGAAAAAACCCACCAGGGCGAACAGCCCCATGACCATATAGAGAATAGTCGTATAATCTATAGTTATTGTTCTCATCAGTTTTTTGCTAATTCTCTGAGCAGGGCGGCGATGCGTTCTGCCGCCTGTGGTTGGGCCAGGGCGCGGGCCAGGCGACTCATCTCGGAGCGTTTCTGGTCGTCTTCCAGCAGGTGGATGATGGTCGGCAGCAGCTTTTCTCCTAAGTCGGCGTCCTCGATGACGAGGGCCGCCCCGTGACGAGCCAGATAGTCGGCGTTGTCCGCCTGGTGCCGACCGGCGTAAGGATAGGGCACCAAAATGCCGGGCAGTCCCAGGGCCGGCAATTCGCCCAGGGTAGAGGCCCCGGCCCGGGCCACCACCAGGTCGGCCGCGGCCAGAGCGTTGACCATTTCCTCATCCTGGTGGAGATAAGGATAAGCCTTGTAACGCCGGCGGACCGCCTCGCTCAACGCCTGGCCCCGTTTCTCCACTCTTTCGGCGTCCGGCAGGCCGCAGAGGTGAATGACCTGACAATCCTCCAGTAGCCGCTCCAGGATGGCCTCCAGCGCCAGGTTGAGACTGTGCGCCCCCCGGCTGCCGCCGAAGACCGTGACCGTTTTCCGGTCCCTCTCCAGGCCCAGGGCCTCTCTGGCCGCCTGTCTGTCGGCGGTGAAGAACGCGCTCCTGACCGGATAGCCGCTCACCACCACTTTTTCCTCAGCCACAGAGAACACAGAGGGAAAGCCCTTTTTTTCTCTGCGCCCTCTGTGGCCCACTTTACTTCTGTTAAAGAACGCTTGCGACGGGCTGAAGGACACGGCCACCCTGGCGGCAAAGCGGGCCAGAAAACGGATAGCCAGGCCCGGCACGATGTCCGGCAGGTAGATCAGAATGGGCCGACGCTGCCGCCAGGCGCTCAACACCACCGGCACGCAGACGTATCCGCCTGTGACAAACACCACGTCGGGGTCGAAGTCCCCCACGATCCGGCTGGCCTGGACTGTTCCCCGGGCCAGTCTGACCAGATTGAGAATCACCCTCCAGGGAGCCAACCCCCGCAGGCCCCCGGCTGAAATGGCCCGAAAAGACAGCCCCGCCCGACCCACCAGTTCTTCCTCTACCCCTCCCACGCTGCCCACGTAGCAAATAGCATCTGAGGGCGGCAATCGTTCAGCGACGGCCAGAGCGGGATAGACGTGGCCGCCGGTTCCGCCGCCGGAAATCAAAACGCGCACTGGCCCCCCCGGACGTTCGTTGTTCGTCTTGAGTACCTCTGGAGATGCTCAATAATAGCCCCACCCCGGCCATGGAAGCGACCAAAGACGAACCGCCGAAACTGATGAAAGGCAATGGCAGGCCGGTGAAAGGCAAGGTGGCGGTCGCCACACCGATGTTGATCAAGGCCTGAAAGGTCAACCAACAGGTGACGCCGGAGGCCAACACCGTCCCGAAGTTGTCTGGGGCCTCCAGAGCAATTTTGAACCCCCGATAGGCCAGGGCCGCGAACAATCCCATCACTATCAGACAGCCGATCAAACCTAGCTCCTCACCCAGCACGGCAAAAATGCTGTCCGTATGCGACAGGGGTAAATAACCAAACTTCTGCCGACTGTCTCCCAGACCACGACCGCTGATCCCGCCCGACCCCAGGGCGATCAGGGCCTGCTGGAGATGATAGTTGCTGCTGCTGTAAGGCTCGCTCAAAGATTCCAGAAAATTAGCCACCCTGGCCGAGGCGTGGGCCGAACGAGTGATGAGAAAAGCGAAAGTGGCGCTTCCAAAAATGAAGCTGATGAGCAGTTGGACCAGGTCGGCCCCGGCGATGAAGAACATGGCTATCGTGGTGGTCACGATGAGAATGGCGGTGCTGAAATCCGGCTGCAACACAATCAGGCCCGCGATCAGGCCGATGAGGATGGCGAAAGGGATAAGCCCGTAAGTGGCCTGTCGTATTCTCTCCCCCTTGGAGGAGAGCCAGGCGGCAATGTAAATGATAACCGCCAGCTTGCAGAACTCGCTAGGCTGGATCGAGCCATTCAACAGGGAACGTTGCGCCCCGAACCGCTCACTGCCGACAAGCAGGACAGCGATCAGTAAGAGCAACGTGCTCCCCATGATCGGTATGGAGAAGCGTTGCCAGCGGTGGTACTCGATGCGAGTCGTAACCAGCATGATCGCCAGGCCCAGAGCCGACCAGACCATCTGCCTGACAAAGAAATAAGTCGAGTGACCATAGACCCTGTAGGCCAGGTCAAAGGTGGCGCTATAGACGATCATCAGACCTACCAGCAGCAGAGTAATGATGATGACGATGAGCATATAATCAAATTTGTGTATTTTTTTGCGCGTGCCCAAGAGACTGTTCCCTTTCCTAAGCGCCTCTAGAAACCAAGTCTTCTACAACAAAGCCAGGGCAATGCCCAACATGGCCGACAAAGCTCCTATCAGCCAGAACCTCTGCGTAACCTGGGTCTCGGACCAACCCACAAGCTCGAAATGGTGGTGCAAGGGACTCATCTTAAACAGGCGTCTTCCGTTCGTCAGCTTGAAGAAGGCCACCTGCAAGATGACGGACAGGGCTTCGGCCACGAAGATGAACCCCACGATGGGTAAAAGCAGCCATTGCCCGGTCATCAGGGCCACGATAGCCAGGGTGGCCCCCAACGACAGCGAACCGACGTCGCCCATGAACAGATCAGCCGGGTAAGCGTTGTACCACAGAAAGGCGGCCACCGCCCCCACTACCGTAAAACAAAAGGCCACCAGGTAAACCTGTCCCTGCAAATAAGCGATAACGCCATAAGCGGCAAAGGCAATGGCGGCGATGTTGCCCGCCAGGCCGTCCAGACCATCGGTCAGATTGACGGCGTTGGAAAAGCCCACGATGATGAAGACCGCGATAGGGATATACCATAATCCAATGTCGATTTTTTGAGCCACGGTGGGCAGGGCCACGCTGCGCAGTTCCAATCCATAATGCAGAGCTACGGCGGTAGCCAGGGCCAGAAGCACCTGCCACAGAAACTTGTAGCGAGCCAGGAGCCCCTCCCCGTTGCGGCCTTTCCGCAGGCCAGCCAGATCGTCGATGGCCCCCAACACTCCGTAAGCCACCATCACCCCCAGAGGGGCCAGGATGGAACGCCCAATCAGGGTATCGCCCCGCCACCCAAAACGCTTCAGGATAGTCTGGCCCACAGCCGTACCGCTGAGCAAATTGGCCCCGTTCAAGGCGATGGTTATTATCAGAATGGGTATAATTATCATCAGCCCCCCCATGGTGGGGGTGCCCGTCTTGGTGTAATGAGAGACAGGGCCTTCGATGCGGATTTGCTTGCCGACGTGGCGACTCTTGAGCAGGCGGATCAGGGGCGCGCCCCATATCACCGCCAGCAGAAACGAAATGCCCCCCAACGCCAATGAAGAAGCCATAATTACACATCATCCCCATCTGCCAGAGCGAGAACGATCTCTTCCATGCCTGTCTCTGGCGAGCCTTTGACCAGCACCACGTCGCCGGGGCCTAAGATTGCGTTCAGGCAGTCAATGGCCTCGGCCACGCTATCCACCACGAAGACGTCGCCTGCGCTCATCCCGCAACTCAGGGCCTCCTGCCCAATGAGGCGACCCCGCGACCCAACGGTGATGAGCTTGGTCGCTACGTCTACGGTTCGTCGTCCGACTTTGCGGTGCCCCTCCTCTTCGTGCCTGCCCAGTCTCAGCATGTCTCCCAGCACGGCGATGCGCCTGGCCGGAGTGAGTTCGGCCAGCAGGTTGAGAGCGGCGATGGTAGAGGTAGGGTTGGCTTCGTAAGTGTCGTCCAGGATGGTGGACTTTTTCGGGCCGGGGGTGATCACCAGACGCAGTTGCTCAGCCATATCCCTCAGACCAGCCACGATCTCTTCCCAGGATTCTCCCTCCGCCAGCCCCACCGCCGCCGCTGCCAGCGCGGTGTGTACGCTGTATCTTCCCAGCAGGGGAATCTTAACGTGAATGGTGTCGGCCCTGTAATGAATCTGGAAACGCACCCCTTCCAGGCCCCGGCTCTCGATGTGACTGGCCCGCAGGTCGCAGTGGGGATTAAGCCCATACTGGAGGGTGCTGGCTCTGGCGCGGTCGGCCATGAGGCGCACCTGTGGGTCGTCGCCGTTGAGAACGGCCATCCCATCTTCGGGCAGAACCTCGACCAGGTTGACCAAGTCTTCTGGGGTGTCAAATCGGGGGTGAACGTTGGTCACCAGGCCGATGTGAGGCCGCACGATGGCCGCCAGAGAGCCGATCTCAGGCCCACTCATTTCCACCACGGCTCGTTCGTAGTCAGATGGAAGGCGCAAAAGGGTCAGAAGCACGCTGACCTCCGGGCTATAATCTCCTGCGCCTTTCCGTTCGCCTTTCAGGGTGTGAAAACGCTGGCGGAGGACGGAGTGCACCATCTCCCCGGCAATCGTTTTGCCGATGCTGCCGGCGATGCCTACCAGCCTGGTGGCCTGTTTGGCGCGCCAGTAAGCGGCCAGGTTGCGGAGCGCTTCCAGGCTATCGTCCACCAGCAGACAGACTGGCCCCTCCAGGGGCCTAGCCCCTGACGGTCGAAGGTCTGTGGTGTCCAGCCACAAACAGTCAACGTCGTTCGTCTTTATTCGTGTTCGTTCCACGATGGCCGCCAGAGCGCCGCCAGCCAGAGCTTGAGCCACCAGGGAGTGGTGGGCAGCCAGGGCTACGAAGAGCGCCCCAGGGCCGACCTGCTGCGGGTCTGCCACCACGCTCTCGAATTTGATTTCAGGGATCGAAGCCTCCGGTTTTTGGCCGCTGATCCCCTCTAACACCTCGGCTAAAGTGAGCATTGGCTCTCTGCTCCCTGCTCCCTATTTCCGTCCGATGCCAGCCGCACGTCGTCCGGGGGGATACCCAGATAGACGATAAGTTGCCGGGCTACGGATTTGAAAACCGGGGCCGCCACCTGAGACCCCCAGGGCGATTCCTGGGGTTTATCGATCTTGACCAGAATGATGAACTGCGGGGCGTCCGCCGGGCCATATCCCACAAAAGAGGCGATAGTCTGATACGGGTCGTAGCCGCCGGGCCTGGGAATCTGGGCGGTGCCCGTTTTACCGGCGATCCTGTAGCCTGGGACGAGGGCCAGTCCTGCTTCCCGTTCGACGGCCTCCACCAGCATGGCCGTCAATTGGGTAGCCGTCGAAGCCGAGATGGCCCGCCGCACGACCGCGGGCTGCACGGTGATGGTCTTGTCGCCTTCGACGATGCGCTCCACCACGTAAGGCTTCATCAAAAAACCTCGATTGGCTACCGCCGCCACTGCGGTGATCATCTGCAACGGAGTGACGGCTATGCCCTGTCCAAAGGAATTCGTGCCCAGGTCCGATTCGTGCCATTCGCGGTCGCCGGGCAGCTTGAGGGTGCCCGGCCCCTCGCCGGCCAGATCGACCTCCGTTATGCGCCCGAAGCCGAACCGTCTCACGTAAGAATAGAAATGCTCTTTGCCCAACATGGTACTGACGTAAGCGGCCCCTACGTTGAGGGAGCGGGCCAGGATATCGGTCATGGTCACCAGGCCATGACCCTGACGATCCCAGTTCATGATGGTCCGTCCTCCGACCTCTATCGCCCCGCTGTCGTAAAAGGTGTCGTGGGGCGACATGACCCCGGCGTCCAGGCCCGCGGCCATGGTGATAATTTTGAAAACCGACCCTGGCTCATACTGGTTGCTGACGGACGGGTTCACGAACAGTTCGGGCCGGGTGTCGGCAAAGCGGTTAGGGTCGTAGGTGGGGTAGTTAGCCATCGCCAGAATTGCTCCCCGGCGCGGATCCATCACGATGATGGTGCCGCCTTCGGCTTTATATTGAGTCACGGCGCTTTCCAGCTCCCGCTCCACCAGGTATTGGATGGCGCGGTCTATGGTCAGGATCAAATCCTGACCTTTCCTGGGGTTGACTGAGGGAGGCGGCCCGCTGATAATCTCTTCTCCATAGGGAGTCTTTTCTCTGGTCAGTACCTCCTCTCCACTGCCCACAAAAGTATTATAGTAACCCTCTACCCCGTAGTAGCCGTCGTGGGTTTCGTTGACAAAACCCAGCACGTGAGCAGCCAGCCTCTCCACCGGGTACACCCGCTTGGGTCGTGGTTTAACGGTGACGCCCTTCAGGCTCCAGGCGCGGATGGCGTCCCCGCTCTCCTGAGAGACGTGACGACTGAGCAAGACGTAAGGCGCGTTCTTGGTCAGCGATTCATAGACCACCTGCCGGGGCTGACCTACGTGCGGGGACAGACGGTCGGCGGTTTCCCAAGCAGCCTCGACCTCGTTAGGGGTGGCCGACACCTCATACTGAAAGATATCCGTAGCCAGCAGATGGCTGTTGCAGTCCATGATGTCCCCTCTGGGGGGGATAATCATCTCCGGGATGGCGTGTTCGAACCGGGCCAGATCGAGCAGATAGTCGTGCTCCAGGACCTGCCAGCGAAAGAGTTGAGCGATCAGGACAAAGGTGAATCCGATCAGAACGGCAAACAGCACTTTGAGACGAAGATAGGGTTTCTTCTCCAGTTCAACAGACATATCCCGAACTCCATCTACCAGGGGCCTCTACTTCTTATGGATCCGTAGTCACCCAGGTGGCGAACTTAGAAACCAATGCCTGCCACCAACGGACTAAATCGAAAGTCACGTCCCCAGGGGCATCGGCTCCGGCGGTCTGAGCCGGTTCTGGAGGGGGGCGGCCTGAGTCATCCCCAGACTGACTATCTTCGGGCTTCGGATAGTCCTCCACTACCAGATAGCTGATTTCTTGAGGCGGCCCAAAGCCCAGTTCGGTGGCTCTGGCCTCGACGCGCGACAGGTTTTCCAGTTGCGCGATCTGAAAACGCAGCAGGGCGTTCTGCCGTTCCAGCTCCGTTTCCTCCGCCTCCAACTCGTGGATGCGATAGCCCGTGATCATGACCTGGCTGGCCTGGGTGAGATAGAGCCAGCCAATCAGGCTGATCACAATGACCACCAGCATGGACCCCACTGTTATCCTGGCTTCGTTAGAGCCACCGTCCCCCTCTTTTTGTCCACCCAGAAACCGGATTCGGAAAAAGCTTTTTTGACCCTTGTTCATGGTAAGCCATCCGTGACATCCGTGAAGGAAATCTGCGTTAGCCTTCGATTGACTAAATCTAATATTTGCTTTATAATATGGGGAGATGTCGTTTGATTTTAAAGATGCACAGCCAGGCGCAGTCTGGCGCTACGACTACGCCGGTTTCTCTTTAGCTCCTCAATTGAGGGACGGATCGGTTTTTTGGTCAGAATCCGCAAGGTAGCCTGCTGACCTCCACAGGTGCAGATGGGAGACTGCGGTGGACAGATACAGGCCCGGCTGTGATCCCGGTAGAAGGTCTTGACCAGGCGATCTTCCAGAGAATGAAAGGAGATAACAGCCAGCCGTCCACCCGGGGCCAGGACGTTGAGGGTGGCTGCCAGGGCTGCAGTCAGGGCTGTCAATTCGTCGTTAACGGCGATGCGAAGGGCCTGAAAAGTGCGGGTGGCGGGATGGATGCGTCCGCTGCGGCCTACGGCCCTGACTACCACCTCAGCCAGTTCCGTGGTGGTGGTCAGGGGGCGGTGGGCTACGATGGCCCGGGCAATGCGTCCGGCGTGACGTTCCTCGCCATAGCGTCTGAGCAGGTCGCGCAGCGCCTCCTGGGAGAGAGTGTTAACCACATCGGCAGCCGTCAAGCCCTGACCGCTGAAGCGCATGTCCAGAGGGCCTGCCTTCTGGAAGGAAAAGCCACGCGCCCCATTCTCCAATTGCAGAGAGGACAGCCCCAGGTCGAGGACTATGCCATCGGCGGGGCAAAATCCGTGTTGGGCGGCGATATCTTCCAGGTCGGCAAAGTTACCCTCGACCAGGGTAAGGCGCGGCCCAAAGCCTGCCAGCCGTTCCCCGGCCAGGCCCAAAACTGCCGGGTCGGCGTCGAGGCCCAGCAGAAGTCCGTCGGGGCCGGAGGCTTCCAGGATGCCCCGGGCATGGCCTCCGGCGCCAACGGTGCCATCGATATAGCGTCCTCCCGGCCTCGGCCTTAGACCGGTCAGGACTTCTTTGAAAAGGACGGGTATGTGATCGGGCTTGCTGTTCATCTTATCCGCCCGGGGTGTTCGTCATCAAGTATTCAGCGCCAGACCGCCTGGCTTCGGGCCGGCGGTCACTGAGGGGGAACGTCCAGATTAAAATTGTCCCAGTGCTCACTAAGGGTTTTTTCTTCGACCCCCTTCATGACCTCGTGCCAGGTCTGGGGGTTCCAGATTTCAAGGTAAGTGTAAAGCCCCACGATGACGACCTCGCTGTCGAGGCCGGCATATTCACGTAGATAGGGAGGGATCAGGATGCGGCCCAGTTTATCAGGGATCACGTCGCTGGCCCCTGAGAACATCAGGCGGCGAAAGTCGCGGGTGTCCTTGGCGGTGATGGACCGTCTGTTGATCGGTTCAGCCAGCTTTTCCCACTCGGCCATGGGGAAGAGGAACAAGCAGCGATCCATCCCACGGGTGACAACCAAGCCGGCGGCCAGTTCGGCCCGATGCTTAGAGGGGATGGTCAGGCGACCCTTATCGTCGAGGTTGTGAGTACATTCGCCTAAGAACATATGTTCTGCTCCATAACTCCCCACTATGATCCACTATGCACCACTTATACCCACATTATACACGCATTTGCCATTTTTGTCCAGTCTCCCAGGGGAATTTTGGAAAATTTTAAGGTTCGCAGCCGCTCAAATGAGAAACCGGCTGCGCATTTATACTAAATGTAGTATCTCTTGCCAGTAAGACCCCTACATATTGTGGCGTGAGAGAGGCAGTACACCTTACTGTTACTTTAAAATTTTAAGGTTCATAGATCGTGCCAGGGAGCCGGGGAATGCCGCCGGGCCTCGTAGGGCTTTCCGAGAGTCGGCAGGTGTTGCGACCGGCTACCGGCCACCGCTCTTTTGAACCGCACAGAGCGCAGAGAAGGCGGAGTGAAAACAGAAAAACTCTGCGCCCTCCGCGGTCTCTGCGGTGCAATCTTGTGCTTTAGGAAAGCCCTGGGGCCTTGGGGGGGCGGTTGATTTCAGGCTGAAATCGGTGTATAATAGCAGGGCAAGGGAGGGACGGTGAGGGGCCAGGAGCCGTTGTGTTTTGCGTCAGCGGTGCCCTCTGGCCCTTGCTTAAAATTGAGGAGGAGGCGATGGTCCGAGTTTTTCAGTCCGACCACCCTTTGATTCAGCACAAGCTGGCTCTGCTGCGCAGCGTGGAGATAGGCCCTAAAAAATTTCGGGAATTGATCCGGGAGTTAGCCATTCTCCTGGCCTACGAGGCCACAGCCGATCTGAGTCTGAGCCAGGTGTCTGTCACCACCCCGATGGGTCGGGCGCAGGGCCATGTCTTAAAAGAGAAAATCGGGTTGGTGCCCATTCTGCGGGCCGGCCTGGGCATGGTAGAGGGTATCTGGGAGATGATGCCCTCGGCTGAGGTATGGCACATTGGCCTCTATCGCGACCACCAGACTTTGCAGCCAGTGCAATATTACAACAAACTGCCGGTTGATCCTACGGTGCAGGTATGCCTCATCCTGGATCCCATGCTGGCTACTGGCGGGTCGGCGGTGGCTGCCGTGGACATCCTCAAGAGATGGGGGGCGCAGCGCATCAAATTCGTGGGCATCATCGCCGCCCCTGAGGGCATCGAAGACCTGTCTACTGCCCATCCAGACGTGGACATCCACCTGGCGGCGGTCGATGACTACCTGACCCCCGAACCACAAGGCCCGGACGATCCTCCCGCGGGCTACATCGTGCCTGGTCTGGGCGATGCCGGGGATCGCCAATTTGGAACAGGCTGACTCGAAGAACTAAGGAGGCTGGTTTGAAAGTCGTTCTCGATGCTATGGGTGGTGATCGCGCCCCTGAAGTGGTGGTGGCGGGCGGGGTGCAGGCGGCCAGAGAGTGGGGGGTGGAGGTCATCCTGGTCGGCGATGAGGGGCTGATAGAGGCCGAACTGGATAAACACAACCTGAGCGCTCTCTCTCTGGCCGTCGTCCACGCCAGCCAGGTCATCGAGATGACGGACAAACCAGCCGAAGCGGCCAGGGCCAAAAAAGATTCTTCCATGACAGTGGGCCTGAAGTTGGTCAGGCGCGGCGAAGCGGCTGCCTTCGTCTCGGCTGGCAACTCGGGAGGGGTGCTGGCGGCGGCTCTGTTCGGCCTGGGACGGATCCAGGGCGTCAAGCGTCCGGCCCTGTCTACCTTCTACCCTACCCTGGAGGGTAGAAGTTTTATTCTCGACGTGGGGGCCAATACCGATTGCAAACCGGACTATCTCCTCCAGTTTGGGATCATGGGGAGCGCCTACGTGCAGCAGATGTGGGGGGTGACTAAGCCCCGAGTGGGCCTCCTGTCCACGGGCGAAGAGGAGGGCAAAGGTAACGATCTGGTGCGGGAAGCTTATACCCTGCTCCAGAATAGCGGCCTGAACTTTATAGGCAACGTGGAGGGGAAAGACGTTCCCCTGGGTCTGGCCGATGTAGTAGTCACCGATGGTTTCAGCGGCAACGTGGTCATCAAACTGTCGGAGGGCGTGGCGCGGTTGATCACCGGCATCCTGGAAGAAGAGATCAGGCGTCGTCCCCAGGCCATGCTGGGCGCTTTGCTGTCCCGGTCGGCCATGCGGGCGGCGAAAGGACGCCTGGATTACGCCGAGTATGGTGGAGGGGCCCTGTTGGGAGTGAAAGGAGTGACCATCGTGGCCCACGGTCGTTCTAACGCCAAAGCCATCAAAAACGCCGTGCGGGTGGCGGTGCAGGCCGCCGAGGGAGGTCTGCTGACGGCCATCGACATGGGAGTGCGAGAGCACATGCCCCGTATGGCGACAAAATAGAATACAACAACTTGAATGATTAAGGAGGGCACGATTTTAATGGTCAAAGATCGTACTGACGAGGAAAGAGTAGTCATCACCGGCCTGGGAGCTATCACCCCACTAGGATTGAATGTAGAGGACACCTGGCAAGGACTGATAGCAGGGCGGTCGGGCGTGGATTATATCACCCTGTTCGACGCCAGCCACCTGCCCATCCGCATCGCGGCCGAGGTGAAGGACTTTGACCCTAAAGATTACATGGATTTCAAGCTGGCTCGCCGCATCGCTCGCTGTTCCCAGTTGATCATCGCCGCCGGCCAGCAGGCCATGCTCGACGCTGCTCTGCTCAACGACGACGTTCCCACCTGGGACGACCCCGAACGGGTAGGGGTGCTCATCGGTTCGGCCATCGGCGGTTTTGACGAGGCCGAACGGGGTATTCACACCATCCGCGATAAAGGGTGGAAGCGGTTAAGCCCCTTCATCCTAGCCGCCTCTTTGCCCAACATTCCGGCCCATCATCTGAGCTATGCTTATGGCACCAAAGGGTACATCTCCACCATCGCCACCGCCTGCGCTTCTTCCTCCCAGGCTATCGGCGAAGCCACCGAGATTATCCGGCGAGGGGCAGCCGATATCATGATCAGCGGCGGCACAGAGGCCATGATCTGCGAGGCCACCATGTGTGGCTTTAACGCCATGCGGGCCATGTCCTGCCATAACGAAGAACCGGCAAAGGCCAGCCGTCCTTTTGACAAAGACCGGGATGGGTTCGTCATCGGCGAGGGAAGCGGGATCATGATCCTGGAAAGTCTGGCCCACGCCAGGGCCAGGGGAGCGCGTATCTACGCCGAAGTGTTGGGCCAGGCTTCGTCCTCGGACTCCTACCACGTGGCGGCCCCCGACCCGGCAGGCGAAGGAGCAGTGCGGGTCATGCGCTGGGCTTTGGAAGACGCCGGCCTGACTGCCGACGACGTGGATTACATCAACGCCCACGCCACCGCTACTCCGGCAGGCGACGTGGCGGAAACCGTCGCCATCAAGAAGCTCTTTGGAGAACGGGCCTATCAGGTGCCGATCAGCGCCACCAAATCGATGATCGGGCACAGCCTGGGAGCAGCCGGGGTCTTGGAAGGGATCGCCTGCCTGATGAGCATCCGCGATAACGTCGTCCATCCCACCATCAACTACGAGACCCCAGACCCCGAATGTGACCTGGACTACGTCCCTGACAAAGCCCGTGAGATGCCAGTCAACATCGTTATCTCCAACTCCTTTGGCTTTGGGGGGCAAAACGCCTGTCTGGTTTTCGGTCGTTTCCAATCGTAGAAGACGCCTGGCCCTGGGCCAGCGATTTGTGAGGTTGAACTACTATGAAAGTAGTAACTAACGAAAAGTTCATTAAGAAGAAAGCCCGTCTGGGCCAATGGGCCAGCCTGGCGGGGATAGGAATTTTGGCCCTGGGGCTGCTCATCTCCTTCCAACAGCCGAGCCTGATTCAGATATCTTTTGGCTGCCTGGTAGTGGGCTTTATCCTGGGCAACTTCGGCACCTACAACATCGTCCGCTGGGTTCGAGAGCCACGTCCCGATCAGGTTTTGACCAAAGTGCTGAAGGGGCTGGGCAACAAGTATCAACTGTATAATTACAGCCTCCCTGCTCCGCACGTGCTCCTGACTCCCGGCGGCCTGCTGGTCATCACCACCAGAAACCAGGATGGGGAGATAAGCTATAAGGACGGTAAGTGGCGGCGTAAATTCAGGTGGGGGTACCTGCTGCGCATCTTCAGAGGGGAAGAGTCCCTGGGCAATCCCCACAAAGACCTGGACGCCGACGTGCAGGCGGTGCGCCATTTCCTGCAAAACAACGTGTCTGAGGCCGATTTGCCCGTGGAAGGGATCGTGGTGTTCATCCATCCTGAGGCCCATCTGGACCTCGATGATCCCCAGGTGCCGGCTGTAGCTCTCCAGAAACTCAAAGCTCTGGCGCAGGACTGGGGTAAGGAGCGCTCCTTGCGCGCCTCTCAAAGAAAGGAGTTAGTGGCCTTATTCAATGCAAAAGCAGCCTAATGCCAGCATGTGTTTCGTCTGTGGGCGAGACAACCCCATCGGTCTCAAAGTTGTCTTCGCCGAAGACGGCGACCGCGTGGTGGCCCACTTCACTCCCCGCGAGGAACATCAGGGTTATCCGGGCCTGATGCATGGCGGACTGATCAGCGCTCTCCTGGACGAGGTTCTGGCCCGCACGATCTTTTTCGACGATTTCTGGTCGGTGACAGTCAAAATGGAGGTCCGTTTCCACCATCTGGTGACTATCGGCGAGCGGGTGAGTATCATGGGAGAGGTAGTGCGTCGGCGGAGCCGGATGCTGGAAGCCCACGGTGAGATCAGGCTGGAGGACGGCACGCTGGCCGCCGAAGGATGGGGCACTTATCTCAAAATATCCGAGCAGATGCGCGCCGAATTGGAAGAAAAACTGGCTATGCAGACCCGACCATCATAGCTCTTCGGGAGAGGAGGAAGAGATTATGGAACTGAAGGACTATCCGCGCCCCAAAGACGACAACGGGCGGGGCATCCACTGGTCGCCGGGCCTCTACAACGATCACCTTTTCGAGACAGGCGAGATCGACCGTTGGATCAACGAACTCCTGGAGATGAAAATAAAGTGGGTGAAGGTCATTGACGATGGCGGAGGCTCGACCATAGAGTTGTGCGAAAAGCTCCTGGAAAATGACATCTTCCCTGTCGTGCGGCTTTATTTGAAAAGCCCAGGACACATCCGTATGAGAGAGGAGGAGGCTATCCGCGACCTGATCTCCATCGGGGCGCGTTATTTCGAGACCAAAAACGAGCCAGACCTGGACATCGAGTGGCACGACGAGCACAAGCCGCCCCACTGGCTGGACATCGTGGTCGATGATTTCATCTACGACGCCGACAAAATCTTGCCGCTGGGCGGTTATCTGGCTATGCCCTCTATGGGGGTGGGCACTATCGTCAATCCCTTTGCCATGGTGGTGGAGAGAGGCCGCAGCGACATTTTCCACCACGGAGTGTGGGTAGCCATCCACAACTACACCCTCAACCACCCGCTGGATTATCCTTTTGACGCCATCAAACAGACAGGCAAGGCGCTGACCGAATTGGAATACGAAGAAGTTTACCTGTGGCTTGTGCAGTGGATATTTGAATACATCGGCCAGTTCTTGTCCCCACAGGAATGCGCGAGCTTTGAAGAGCAGTGGGATTGGGACGATTTCGAGGAATATGAAGAGATATACGACGGGATCATCGACATCTTTGAAAGCCTGGAGCGGCTCTCTTTCAAGGCCGACCAGGATGACAGAAGGCGCTACACCTACCAGGCTTTCAGAGGACGTTTCGGCTGGGATAACATTCCCCTCAGCGTGATCAACGAGGAACGGATGAAGGGCAAGGAGCCAGGCGCTACCTTAGACGACGACGCCACCTGCTTCCTGGCCTACGAACTGACCAACAGGCAGGTGGTAGAAGCTTTTGGTCATTCCGTGCCCATCATGAGCACCGAGGGCGGAGTGGTGGTCGCTGACCGCCAGGACGGTCGCTATCCGCGCAACGATCCGCGCACTCATATGGAGCTTACCTTGTGGATCACCAAATTCCTCCAGGGCGAAGCTCCCGACATCAGCCAACACCTGAAAGGCAAGGCCCCCGACTACTATTTCACCATCTTTCACTGGCTGATCGCCAACGTGCTGATCGGGGTAGGGACGCCCGGCTGGGAAACCCAGTGCTGGTATACCAACTGGTGGAATAAAGAATTCGGTTTTGAGGGTCGTCTGCCTACCGTGGAGGCGGTCAAGGCCCTGCCTGGCCGCACACGGGAGGGAGTGGTAAGCGACGCCGTCATCAGAGGGCGGCTGGTAGAACACTCTGGAGCCGCAGCCGAGGATCGCATCGTCAGAATCTACCGCGACGGCCAGGAAGTGGCCTGGACGCCGAGCCGCAGGGAAGGGTGCTTTCACTTCGTCGGCCTGGCCCCCGGCACCTACCACCTGACGGTCGATGGCGTGTTTGGTCTGGCGGCTAAAGACCTTCAGCTCGCTCCCCACGTCACGGAAAGTCTGGAACTGAAGTTGCCCGCCGAACAAAGCGCCATCGAGGGAACGGTTATCGACAAAGCCGGGAAGAAAATCAAGGGCCTGGTGGTCACGGTCTGGGTGGGGGATTACATCGCCGCCAGCGCCTCCACCGACGCCGATGGTCGCTATCGGCTGGCTATCCTGGCCGCCGACACCTACAGGCTGACCGCCGGCGATGTGACGGTGGAGCATATCCGGCTGGACGGGCGGGAGACGAAGACGGTGAACCTGCTTGTGTCCCAGGACCTGAAGTACGAGTACCGGGTGGTGACCAAGCGCCTCTTGCCGCCCGCAGAGACGCGGGAGCGTTATCGCCTCTACGGGCGCGTTCTGGATGAAAACGGGCGCCCCATCGACGGCGTCAAAGTGCGGATGACCTGGACAGGGGCAGAGCCGGGCGCTGTCTTCCCCACCACCACCAGCGGGATCGATATGGGCAAGCCCAGAGGCCACTACGAGTTCGTTCCCACCCAGGGAGAGTTCCAGATAAAGGTCATTGAGGGCGACTGGGAGGGCCAGGTGGCCGAGGGGTTGAAAACGCAGGACGTGCTTGGCCGGGAAGGACAGGCCATCGCCTACGAGGTCAATTGGGAGCTGCGGCGAGAAGGAGAAGAGGGCGGGGTAGAGCCGAAACAGAGCGCCATCCGGGGCACGGTCGCCGACGAAACAGGCGCCGCCTGGGCCAGTTTACGCCTGATGCTCCACCTGGACGGTCAGGAAGTGGATCAGGTGCTCACCGATTCTGAGGGCCGTTACGCCTTCTCCCACCTGGCCGCCGGCAGCTACGACCTGGGAGCGGAAGGGGTGGGCGTGGTGCGGAGCGGCCTCTCTGTGGACGGCAGACGATCCAAAACCGTTAACCTGGTCATGGAGAAATCTTCGGTCCGCAAGAAGTTCTATCATTACCTGCTCTTTGGGCCGCCCTCTTCGCCTGAGACCCGCATCAACCTCCAGTTGGCCCACAGGTACATCCTCCACTTCGCCCCGCTGGTGGGCTTGAACCCCACAGAAGCAGCCTGGGCTTTGCACGTGACCATCATCGGCGAGGCGGTCAGCCAGGAAGATGAAACCCGGCTCAGGGAAGCCAGGTGCGGCGTTGAGCGCCTGGGCGGCGATAGTCGGGCCGTGGAACAGGCCCTCAACGACCTGGTGCAAGGCAATAGCCGCTTCAAGGCTCCATAGACAGCGAAGGAGGTAAATGATCATGGCCTATGAGGATATCAACGACGCCGTGGCTTACGGCGTCAGCATCGAGCCGGTGACTGTCAGCGCCGGGCAGCCCTGCTGGAAGGTGATCAAGGTGCATCACCTGACGCCCGAGGAAAACAAAAAACGCCACCACATCCTCATCGATGCCCTGGACGAGAAGGGCGAGCGTCTATATGGGACCAGGGTGCGGGTGACCTGGCAGAGCGGAGAAGGGGAAGCAATCATCGATAAGCCGCTCGACGAACCGGGCACCAATACCCCGATGTGGAAAAAGCAGGTCTGTGCGGTCGAGGCTATGGGGTTGCCCAGCGACAGGGTGGTCAATCTGCACACCGCCCATCCCGATGAGGGAGAGGGCAATAAGCTTTATCACCACTCCTTCATGGTAATTTTCAAAAAGACGGTGCCGGACGGCGACGGTAATCACAGCGTGATCAAGGGCACGGTCGCAGGCGGGGCGGGGATGACCCTGCTGCTCCTCGCCAACGGCCAGACCGTAGCCAGCCAGACCATCGGCCCAGACGAAAGCTATAACTTCACCAATCTGGCGGCCGGCGCCTTTTCCTTGAGGGTGGAGGGCACAGGCGTGGCCGAGAGCGACCTCATCACCAACGGCCACAATGTGCTGACCGTTAACCTGTACGTGGGCGGTGAGGGCGACGGAGAAAAAGTTCTGGCCCACTACCTGCTCTTTGGCCCGCCGGGCGCGCCCGGCACGCGCACTAACTTTATCATCGCCCAGGATTACATCCTGAACTGTATGCCTGTCTGTGGGTTCAGTCTCGATGAGGCCCGAAGAGCCAGCCGGGTGACCATCGTGGGCGGCAGCGAGACGGTCAGCGAGGCCGACGCGGAACAGTTGCGCCAGGTCGGTTGCCAGGTGACGCGTCTTTCTGGCGATAGCTACGCTATAGAACAGGCTTTCGCGGCCCTGTCCTGTTAAAGAAGAAACCAGGTTCCCAGAGGCGCTTGGGTTTCATGGCAGTGCCAGGCGCCTGATCAGCACGTGGAATGGAGAGGCAACAATGAGGTTCAAGGTTGTCCTGGAAGCGAGCGATGAAGGGGGCTTCACTGTCTATGTCCCTGCTCTGCCTGGCTGCATCAGTGAGGGAGAGACCGTCGAAGAAGCTCTGGCAAACATCAGGGAAGCTATAGAGCTTCACCTGGAACCCGTAGAAGATGATTGGGTGATCAGGGAAAATGCGCAGGTGCGAGAGCTGGAACTGTGAGCAAGGTTCCAAGTCTACCCTACTTCAAGATTGTGAGAGCTTTACAGCGAGATGGCTGGGTGGTGGTCCGGCAGCGAGGTAGTCATATACGCTTGCAAAAGCACGTGGAAGATGAGGTGTTAAAGTTGAGCGTTCCTGCCCATCGTCCTGTGAAACGTTCTACCCTATCCCATATTTTGAAGCAGGCCCGGTTAGATATAGATACGTTTTTGGAACTGCTATAACGCAGTGGCAGGGATGACCATTGATGATGAAAGTGTTGCGGTGCTAAAGTCTTTTCGTTGGCAACACCTTATCCTGGTCGGCATTGTAGGGCTGGCCGCTTTCTTCAGGCTATATCGGCTGAACGAGATTCCTCCCGGCCTCCACCACGACGAGGCTTTCGAGTGTCTGGAGGCCGCCAGGCTCCTGGAGGGGAAGGGATGTCCCATCTTCTTTGAGGGCAATTTTGGGGTGGAGCCGCTCTTTATCTACGCCATGGCCGGTTTTTTCTGGCTGTGGGGCCTCACTCCGCTGGCTGGCCGTCTGATAGCGGCCCTGGTGGGCACGGTCACGGTCGCCGCCCTCTACCTGTTCGTGACCGAATTGCGGGCCGAAGAGAACTGGAAGAAACCAGATTTTTGCCAACAAACCTGGTTTCTAGAGGCGTCTGGCCTCCTGGCCGCTCTGGTCTTGGCTCTGCTTTACTGGCACGTCACCTTCAGCCGGCAGGGCATCGAGCCTGTGCTGGTGCCTCTCATCTCGACCCTCTCTTTTTACTGCCTGTGGCTGGCTCTCAGGACGGGCGAGACGCTGGCCTTCATCGCCTCTGGCTGTCTGTTGGGCCTTGGCCCCTACGCTTACCCGGCCGGGCGAGTGTTGCCTTTCCTCCTGGTCGTTTTTCTGGTCTACCGTGCCCTTGCGGACAGGGACTTTTTGGGCCGTCACGGTCGGGGGCTGATGTGGCTGTGGGGGACGGCTTTCCTGGTCTTTGCCCCTTTGGGATACTACTTCCTGACCCATCCGCAGGTCATGGCTCTGCGCTCCGGCCAGGTGGGCGTTATGGCCGCCGGTCAGGGCAGCCAGTCTCCTTTGAAAGCTTTAGCCGACAACACCCTGCAAACCCTGGCTATGTTCAGCCTGCGGGGTGATATCGATCCCCGCAACAACCTGCCAGGCCGGCCAGTTTTGGACCTTTTCCTCTCGGTTTTCTTCCTGGTGGGCCTGGTCGTCAGCCTGCGACGGATCAAGAAGCCCGCTTACGCTTTTCTCCTTCTGTGGTGGGGCGCGATGCTTTTGCCTACCGTGCTCAGCGAGTACGCTCCCCACTTCCGGCGGGCTTTGGGGGCCGCTCCTCCCCTGGCCGTCCTGATCGCCCTGGGCCTGACGACTTTCCTGGAAGCTGGCCGTTGGCTGATCGATCTACGGACGACTGAAGTCGTCACTACTCGGCTGGCGGGCCTGGTGCCGCTGCTGATCGTGGGCGGGGGCCTGGCCGGGAGCGCCCTGACCACCTACCACGATTATTTCACCGTCTGGGGAACAAGCCCTGACCTGTACCACGCCTTTGACGAAGACCTGGTAGACATCGCTCATTACGTCCGGGGTGTGCCCCAGGATGAAACGGTTTATCTTTCGCCCCTGAGAAGCGACCACCCAACCATCGTTTTCACTCTGAAGGGAGAAAGGGAGGGCACAAAACTTCCCAGGAGCTTCGATGGACGCCGTTGTCTGGTGCTCTCCGCTCATCCAGAGTGGGGCGCGACCTACATTGTCCTGGTGGACGAGGACGACCGCTCTCTGGATATGCTCTCCCGTTACCTGCCCGACGGAGAGGTGGTCAGGAGGTTTCTGGATCGCAGGGGCAGGCTGCGGGCGGTGGCCTATCGCTCGCCGGGCGGCTCCAGGCGGCTGATCGCCCCCTCACATCCTCTCCTGGCCGGGTTAGGCGGCGTGGTGAGGCTGTTGGGCTATGACCTGGAAATTGAGAGGAGCAAGATGCTGCGGGTGACACTCTACTGGCAGGCCCAGAGCAAAATGGAAAAAGATTACACCGTTTTTGTTCACCTGCTGGGCGACTACAACCCGAACACGGCCAGCCCTCTCTGGGGACAGCAAGACGGCCAGCCAGGAGAAGGCACCTATCCCACTACGGTCTGGGAAACGGGAGAGATTATCATCGATACCCATCGCCTCCCGATCCAGAGCGGCGCCCCGCCAGGAGAGTACAGGCTGGAGACGGGCCTCTACTATCTACCGACCATGCAGCGAGTGCCGATTGTGGGCGGCGAAGGAGAAGGAGGCGACAGCGTCCACCTGGGCCTGGTGCAGCTCGATCCTTAACGACTAAAGTCGTTACTACAAAGCGTAGTGACGACTTCAGTCGTCAATGGAGAAATAGTAGACATGCTTGAAATAAAAAATCTGAACGTTTATTACAAACAAATCCAGGCCCTGCACGACATCTCGTTGCGCATGGCCGAAGGGGAATCCATCGCCATCCTGGGGGCCAACGGGGCGGGCAAATCCACCCTGATCAAAACCCTGATCGGCTGGCAGAGGCCGCAGGCAGGCCAGGTTCATTTCCTGGGCCAGAACGTCACCACCCTACAGCCCTGGGAGCGCATTAAGATGGGGCTGGCTATCGTGCCGGAAGGGGGCCGCATCTTCAAGGACCTGACGGTGGAGCAAAACCTGCTGCTGGGCGCCTACCTGGAAAACGACCAGGCCGCCGTGCATGATAGTCTGGCCGCCGTGTACGAACTTTTCCCCATCCTGGAGGAGCGCAAAAAACAGGTAGCCAAAACCCTCAGCGGGGGCGAGCAGCAAATGCTGGCTATCGGGCGGGCGGCCATGATGCGCCCGCGCCTGCTCCTCATCGACGAGATTTCGATGGGGCTGATGCCCATCCTGGTGGAGCGCGTTTTTGGAGTGATCCGTGATCTGCGCGAGAGGGGGGTATCTATCCTGCTGGTGGAACAAAACGCTTACGAAGCCCTCCAGGTGGTGGAACGGGCTTACGTCCTGGAAAATGGGCGGCTGGTGCTGGAGGGCCTGGCCCAGGAGCTACAGGAGAACCCCAGGGTGAAGGAGGCGTATCTGGGGGGGTGACAACAACGAACGGGAGAATTGAACGAACGTAGAGGTTCGGTAAATTCTTCGTTCGTTGTTGTGTTCGCTGTTGTTGGTGGGGGGAGGCTATTATGTCTCGAACACGACAGTCCGTTGAAAGAGAACTGGCCCAACGCCGACACAACCTCAATAAGCTGAAAGAGCGGGCCGCCAAATTCGGCACAATACGTGTGCCTTTGCCTCTCAGCAACGAGATCGAGGATGAGGAAAAGGCCATCGCCGAACTGAAAGAGCTGCTGGAGAGCGACAAGCTGCCCGACAGCCTGCCCATCCCGTTCGTGGATCGCATTCCTATCTGGATATGGGGCATCTTTGCGCTGATGCTGGTTGGACTTGGCGTTGGGGTCTGGTTCTACTTTTTCAGGCCGCCCTTTCCCCCCGCCGCCAAAGACGAAACCTTGATAATCGTGACCACCTTCGACGACCGAAGCGGGGAGCAACACCCAGGCGAAGACCCGGCCCAGTACATCTACGACAAGCTCAGGGACGAAATACAGGATAAAAAGCTGGATATCCGGCTGGAGCACTTCGGAGAAGCGGTCGGGGAGGCCAGGCGCGCCAGGGAGATAGGCGAAAGCTACGGGGCCACGCTGGTAGTGTGGGGCTATTACACGGCCAGCAGCGTGCAGCCTACGGTGGAGATCATCGAGAAGTGGGAGCGGGAGAGTCTGTCGCCGGAGCTGCCGCTGGACATAAGCCAGCCCGATGACGTGCGATTCTGCCTGATCGTGGACCTGCCCGCCCACGCCAACTACCTGACCCTGTTCACCGTCGGGCTGGCCCATTACCGCGCTGGCGAGATGGAGAAGGCATTGAAATGCTTTACGGCGGCCATAGAAGCCATTTCTCCGGGCGGGGAGTGCTACGTGGACGTGAGCGAAGCGCACTTCTACCGTGGGACCGCCTACCTTCTCTTGGGCGACCATGAACGGGCCATCGAAGATTACGATCAGGCCATCGCCCTCAAGCCCGAGCTCGCTGAAGCCTACAATAACCGCGGGGGCGCCTACTATTACCTGGGCGACTACGAACGAGCCATCGCGAACTTCGATCAAGCCATCGCCCTCCAGCCCGATTACGCCGAAGCCTACAGCAACCGCGGGGCCACCTACAACGGACTGGACGATCACAAACGGGCCATCGCAGACTGCGATAAGGCCATCGAACTCAAGCCTGATTACGCCGAAGCCTACAACAACCGCGGGAACGCCTATGCCAATCTGGGCGACTACGAGCGGGCCATCACGGACTACAATAAGGCCATCGAACTCCAGCCTGATTATGCCAAAGCCTACAACGGCCGCGGGAGCGCCTACTACCACCAGGGCGACTACGAGCAGGCCCTCGCGGACTACGATAAGGCCATCGAACTCCAGCCTGATTTATGCCAAAGCCTACAACGGCCGCGGGGCCGCCTACGGCGGCCTGGGCGATCACAAACGGGCTATCGCAGACTTCGATCAGGCCATCGAACTCAAGCCCTATGACGCTAAAGCCTACTACAACCGTGGACTTGCCTACAAGCTCCTGGGCGAGAAGGAAAAAGCCATCGCCGATTTCGAGAAGTACCTGGAGTTGAGCACTGACGAGTATTGGCGGAGTAAGGCGGAGCAGCAACTCAAGGAGTTGAGGGAGGAGCCTTGAATCGCGGAGGTTCGGAATCGCGGAAAGCGCGGAAATTTCCGCGCCCTCCACGCCCTCCGCATCTCCGCGCTCCAAAAGTTTACTTGAAAGGAGATTTTAAACCATGCTAAAACCACACGGCATCATTCCAGCCATGGTCACACCGCTGACCAAAAACGAGAGTCTGAACGAGTCTGCCCTGCGCAAGCTGGTGAACCACCTGGTCGAGGGTGGGGTGCACGGCCTTTTCGCCGTCGGCAGCCAGGGAGAGTTCTGGGCTTTCAGCCTGGAGGAAAAACGCCGCATCCTGGAGGTGGTGGTGGACGAGGCCCAGGGGCGGGTGCCTGTCTACGCCGGAACTGCGGCCATCACCACCCGCCAAGCGATAGCCCTGACCCAGATGGCGGAGGAGGTGGGGGCCGACGCCGTTTCGGTGCTGACCCCCTTCTACGTCGCCCCCAGCCAGCAGGAGCTATACGACCATTACGCCGCCATCGCCGCCGCCACGAAGCTGCCCGTCCTGCTGTACAGCAATCCGGGGCGCACCGGCGGGCTGTTGTTTTCGCCGCAGATTGTGGCGGACTTAGCCCGGATCGACAACATCGTGGGCATGAAGGACTCCAGCGGCGACCTGTCGCTGACCGCCGAATACATCGACGCCACCCCGGACGATTTCGCCGTGCTGATGGGGCGCGATACGCTGATCCTGGGCGGACTCCTCTACG
>DAOULT010000027.1:0-74634 GCA_034417895.1 Anaerolineae bacterium
TAGGCTGAACCTAGAATGGCAATTATAAACTGTACTACCAATACAATTGCTATCCACACCTTTGCGTGTCCTTATAAAAAGAACCAGGGAAGCATGAAAGGCCCGGCCCTGGCTGAACTTTAACAAAACAAATAAAGGCCGGGAATCCTTTAGAAAAAAATTTCCTTTCGGCTCTGGCGGTGCAACTGATTAAGAGTCAGCTGCTCTGCCATATTGAGCTAGCGGCCCAAGAAGAAGATATAGGTGCATGGACATCCAGCCATGCACCTATTATTTTACTTCAAACCATCAGCGATGTCAAATCAGGTATCAGGCAACTTTGCCCCCATCGTCATCGTTTATTTCCCTATGATCGGTCTGGTCTGTCTCCTCCATAACCTGACTGTGCATGGCCGCCATCAGACCTGCGAAGGCCCAGAGGGCCAGGCCGGGCTTGGCTCCCAGGGTGATGGCGTCGGTCAGGCCGTAGAGGTGATGAGCCAGGAGACCGGCCGCCAAACCGGCCACCAGAGAACGCCGCATCCTATCTGTCAACTGACGATAGGTTCGCCAGGCGGTGAGTATAAAGGACAGCACCAGAGCCAGGTAAGCAGCCAAACCCGGCAGGCCCAGATCGACAGCCACCTGTAAGAAGATGTTGTGGGCATGAGGGAAAAGGGACCGGTCGGCGGTGAAAAAATGGTAGCATTCGCGGCCCACTTCCCAGAAGGTATTCAACCCGATGCCCGTGAAAGGGCAATCGCCGATCATGTATAAGGCCCACCGCCAGACTTCGGCGCGTCCTCTGGCCTGGCCGGTGGCCTCCAGAATCAGCATCGAGTTAAGCATCCGCTCAAAACCCCAGATTTGTGCCGCGGCCAAGAGAGCCAGCGCTGCCCCAGGGATCAGCAACCAAAACCAACGGTTGTACAGAATAGCCAGGAACATCAAAGACACGGCCACACCAAAGTAAGAACCTCGGGATTGGGTCAGAAGCAGGGTGAATCCAATGAGGAAGCCAGCCAGGACGAGAGCTATAAGGATCAGAACGTTTGGCGACCATGGCAGCCTGTCCGGGTTACCCCTCGAAGCAGGTTTGGAGGCCCCGGCCCTTCCAAAGCGCCAGGCATCTGGCAGAACCATGGCCCCCAGCAGGCTGACCGCTAGCGGGAAGAACAAAGTCAAGGCTCCACCCACCTCGTTGGGATGAAAGCGTCCCTGTATCGTCCCTGGCAGGTTAATGACGAACTGGGGTAAATGCCTGTAGACAACGAAAAAAGAGAAGAGTTTCTGGTAGAACCAGCGAGTGCCCACCAGGCCCAGTAACGAGACCAGCACCCCCGTCAGGATAAGCATAGCGGTGGTCAGCCATATCGCTCGCTTGGTGTGCAGGTTGTTGACGATACCGTAGAAGATAGCTATCCCCAGGATGATGCCACACAGTTTAGGCAGGCTGCGGTTCAGATCGGCGGAGGCGTAAAGACTGACCGGCACCATAAGCAACAAACCCAGGATGGGCCCATCGAAAGGAGTGCGGACGGTCAGATAACCTTTCAGCCGCCAACGGGCCAGCCACATGGCCGGGATCAGGGGGAGGGCTGCAACTGTCAGGGGATTAGGGAAAAGCAGGAGAGGAGTGATAACCAGGAGCAGCCATATCTCTTTTTCAACAATGAACTCCAACGCCCCTCTCAGATTCACTTTACTCACCTTAGTCTTCTACCATACAATGTTTTCCCTCAAGCCCCCGTTCAACAAAGACCGCTGCGCGGCTTCCAGAATTTTCACCACCTTTAAGCCTGCGTAGCCGTCGCTGCGCGGATGTTTTTTCCCCCGGATACACTCCAGAAAATGCAAACACTCGACTTTGAGAGGCTCGACCCACTGGATAGGATAAGGAGTGATGTCCCCGTAACGATAGGAAAGATGAAACTCCTCTACGGTGTCGGAGTAAGGGGGCACCTCCACTCCTTTATCGTAAATCAGAACCTTGTTTTCCGGTTCCACGTCGTCGTAGACCAACATCTTCTTACTGCCCACGACGGTGACACGGCGAATTTTGCAGGGGTCCAGCCAACTGACTCGAATATCGGCCAGGGTGCCGTCAGGGAAGTAAACCGTGACGTAGGCCACGTCGTGGATGCCCTTCTGTACGTAGGCATTGCCGCGAGCGCTGACGATATCGGGCTCCATACCCAGGATGAACACCAGGATAGACAGGTCATGAGGAGCCAAATCCCAGATGACGTTGATGTCTTGTTGAAAGAGGCCCAGGTTAACCCGTGTGGCGTTGATGTAGTAAATGCGGCCCAGTTCACCGCTGGCGATGACATCCCGTACCGCTTCAACGGCGGGGTTATACTCGAAGGTGTGGCCGACCATCAGTATTCGTTCCTGCTCCTCAGCCACGCCAATGATCTCCTCTGCTTCTTTGCTACAGGAGGCGATGGGTTTTTCGACCAGGACGTGCTTGCCCGCCTGCAAGCACTCCAGAGCTAACCGATGATGGGTAGAGACAGGGGTGGCGATGACTACCGCCTCGACGTCGGAAGTCAATAGCTCTCGATAATCGCGGCTCGTCTCCACGTAAGGATACAGGCTTTTGAGATGGTCTAAGCGGTCCTGCTTAAAATCGCAAACCATTTTCAGGTCGGCTTGAGAGACTTCGTGAAAATTGCGAGCCCATTTGGGTCCCCAATAGCCGCAGCCGATAATGCCCGTTTTGATCATGAAGCCCTTTCCTCCTCCCCACTTATTTGTGAAATACTGCTGTCTGGGCTGATCTTAATCCGCTCCTTTACCGGAAAGCACCGCCCAGGGGGTGCGCAGGATAACCAGCAAATCCAGCCAGAAAGAGCGTTTTTCGATATACTCGATGTCCATGCGTACCATCTCATCGAAAGGTACACGACTGCGACCTTTGACCTGCCAGATACCGGTAATGCCAGGCAGGGCTTCCAACCGTCGCCTGTGCCACTCTTTATATCTTGCAACCTCGTAAGGGATGGGTGGCCGGGGCCCGACCAGACTCATATCTCCCTTGATGACGTTGAAGAGTTGGGGCAGTTCGTCCAGACTACTCTGGCGCAGAAACCGTCCCACCCGGGTAACACGGCGGTCATTGGTCATTTTGAAAACCGGACCTTTTTCAACCTCCCCGGCGGCCCCCTGCCTGGCGATGAGCTGCCGGTAATACTCTCTATGAACGCTGTCGTCGCAGTTATGGTACATAGAGCGAAACTTGTAGAAGGTAAATGGCCGACCCTTTTTGCCCACTCTGATCTGTTTGAAAATCACCGGGCCGGGAGAATCCAATTTGATGGCTACCGTGACGATCAGCATCAAGGGGGACAGAATGATAAGCCCCAGGATAGAAGCTACCAGATCGAAGATGCGTTTGGCTATGCGGTCCAAAACGCTCATCGGGGGTTCGCGCAGGCTAACCAATAGCATCCCCCCCAGTTCCTCAGTCGTGGCGTGGGTCAAACTCTGGTCCAAAGGGCCAGGCACAAGCCATATCCGTGCAGGAAGGTCTTGCAGGCTACGGTGCAGGTCGGCCACGCTTTGGCGGTCGTGGTGGGGCAAAGCGATAATCACCTCGTCTACGTCCAACTGAGCGACGACCTCGGGCGCCGCCTTAAAGTCGCCCAGGATAGGCGGGCCGGGGATTTCATCCCCGGTCTGGTTGTCCAGAAAACCAACCACCTTCACTTCTTTGCGTTGCCCAGAGAAATAGTCCACCACCTCCTGAGCCAGTGGGCCGCGGCCTACCACCAGCAACCGCCTGGCTCTGCCATTCAGACCGGTCACCACGTAGCTCAGAATATGAAAATTTAGCAGGAGAAAGAGATCGATGACGGCAAAGTAGGCGAAAAGCAGGCGTGAAAACTCATCGTAATTCAGGAGGAAAATGGCGCAGGCCAGTACCCCCAAAGACGCGCACACCGCCAGACCCACCGCTTTCAATTCGGCCAGCAGACCAGCAGTGCGCTTGAGGGTATAAACGGAAAAGAAAGAGAGAAAGAAGGCCCAGGTCAGAGCGATGATGACCTGAAGCGTCCAGGTAGGATGAAAAAACCGCTCCTTGAAAGCTGGCCCGCCGACCTCCAGCTCACGACGGACATAAAGAGCCAGGTATAGTGCTCCCACGGTCAGGGCCACATCAGCAGCCAGCAGAAACAGGTTGCGCAGATTACTACGGGGTTGTTTAGCCATTTGTGCCTCCCTTCGGGTTCTGCCTGATCTCTAAGCACACCGCCAGTATTAACAGGCTTACCCTGTGCTCGTTGGTGATGATGGTGCTTCTCTCTCTTTTAAGTACCTCGCCCGATAGCCTCGGAGATATTCAGCGGTGAAGGCGCCAAAGATGCCCACCACGAACCCCAGGACAGCGCCCAGGACTGTATTACGCTTCTTATTGGGAGCAATGGGCCACTCCGGCACCCTGGCCTTACTGGCTAACCGCACCTGCCCCGACTTGTCCTCCGCGGCGATCCGGGCCTCCTCATGCTTGCGGGAAAGAGTGAGATAAGTCTCCTCGGCCACGGTGCGGGCCCTTTCCAGACGCTGCTCTTTGGTCCGGATCGCCTGCAACTCCTCCTGCAAAGTCAAGATATCCGGGATGATGGCTTTTTCTTCGGCTTTCATGGCCTGGGCTTTGCTTTCCAAAGCCACGATCAGATCATCCAGATACTGGATTTGCTGACGAATGGTCTTACCCGAAACGTCCATGTCCTTGGGCGCCTGCAATTGAATAGCCAGACCTCCTGCCCCTCTATCACTCACGGAGCTAAAAGCCTCGATATTCAACAACAGCGCCGCCAGCTCATCGGCCAGGGAAGAGAAGTCTCCAGACCCTTGCAGCTTCAGACGCTCCTGAAGGGCACGGGCATTCTGGACGATCGATTCCAAAGCATTGGCCGCGGCCAGGTAGCCGGCCAGGGCCGACCTTTTGGCCTCAAGCTGAGACCCAATCACCCCGGCCCGGTTCTCGGCCTGGAAGGTGATAATCTCCTCCTCGACGGCTTGCAGGTTGGCCTGGGCCTCACTCAACTGTTGCTCGAAAAAGACTTTGCTTGCGCTGCCGGCCTCGTACAGTTCGTTGATCCATTGGGTGTAGAGCCCGGCCCAGGTATTGGCAATGAGAGCCGTCCGGTCAGGGTCAGAGTTTGCCACCCTAAGCTCGATAAGGCTGGAGTCCTCTTTTGAATTCTCGGCTTCTATCGCCCCCATGAGGATATTCACCGTTCGTTCTTCCGGCCCCAGGTGGGACTCCAACGCCCCGGAAAGCTGTTCCAACAGTTCAGCATTGGTAGCCAGGACAGCGTAAGCTTTAAAGGGCATACTCCGTTGTTCGAAAGGCACGGTCTGGAATCTGGGATCGAATTGCATCTGGTACTGTGGCCTGATAATAGCTACCAGGGCTGTGGCCTGGTATACAGATGGCAACGTGAAACTGACGAGGGCTGCCGCGATAGCCGCTACCACTGTAATGCCCACGATCCACTTCCAGTATTTGATCAGAACATCGATGTAAACTGTCAAATCAGTCTCTTCCACAATAACCTCCTTGAGAATATTATTGCCTGAAACTGTGTTCGATCTACAGGTTTACGGGCACTCCTCCTTCTTCCATTGAGAGTTGCGCGGCTTCTAAAATGCGCACCACTATTAAGCCCTCGCCGCCATCGGTCAGCGGTTTTTTCCCCTCTCGTATGCATTCTATAAAGTGAGAACATTCCGTGTAGAGGGGTTCTACGAAATCTATTTTCGGGATGTAAATATCGCCGCTCCTGACCTGAAGCTGAAAACCACCGTAATCGCTCAAGGCCAGGGAAGAATGATTATTCACCTTTTTTATCCCTTTATCATATATTCTTATCTTGGCCTCTAAGCTCACGTCGTCGTATATAGCCATCTTTCTGCTTCCCACAACGGTCATGCGCCGCACCTTGCTAGGGTCTAACCAGCTAATATGGACGTGGGCCCCGATCTTGCCGGGGAAATCCAAAATCATAAACACGACATCTTCGATTGCATTCTGGAGGTAAGAAAAACCCCTGGCGCTGACCCGCCCCGGTTCTTTTTCCAGAAGATAAAGCAGGATGGAAAGATCGTGGGGAGCAAAGTTCCACATGGCGTTTAAATCGTTGCGCACGCGCCCCAGGTTGAGGCGGTTGGAATAGATGTAATGTATCTCTCCCAGTTCTCCGCTCTGAATGTATTCTTTCAGTTTCCAGACAGCGGCGTTATATCTGAACACATGGCCGACCATCAATACTCTCCTCTGCGTCTCGGCGGTGGCTATCAGATCTTCGCACTCACTCACGCGGAGAGCCAGAGGCTTCTCGACAAAAACGTGCTTATCAGCCAGAAGACTTTCTTTAGCCAACTGATAATGACTTGAGGCCGGGGTAGCGATTACTACGGCTTCTATCGCCGGGTCTTCCAGAATAGAATGATAGTCCTCGGTAGTTTCTAAAGGATTGTACAAAGGGCGAAAGGCTTCCAGTCTCTCCACTCTTAAATCGCAGAGAGCGTGAAGGCGCGCCTCCGATACTTTGGCGAAGTTCCTGATCAGGTTCGCCCCCCAGTGACCACAACCAATAATGGCTACATTCACCATCCTGGCTCTCCCTCAGATTAATCCCCTTCTCCATAGAGAAAAGGCTTTTTTGAACGTTATGGTAGAAGAGATTGGTATACAGCCTCAGTACGTTCCACCACCGCCTCCCAGTTGAACTGTTCCTCCACCCTTTTCCTTGCCGCCTGGCCCAGGTCTTTCATTAAATTCTGGTGAGCCAGAGCATATCCAATCTTATCCTCCAGATCTTTTTGATCCTTGTTGCGAAAGGCCAGGCCCACGCCTTCAGCCGCTTCCAGATTTTCTGGAATGTCGCTGAAGACTATAGGAGCGGCAAAGCTCATCGCTTCCAGAAGGACGATGGGCAGACCCTCGATTTCGGAGGGAAACACGAAGAGAGAACAATTCCGAAAGAGTTGCCACAGAATTTCGCCGTACTGATAGCCGGTAAAAATGATCTTTCCAGAGGCGTTCTCCCTCAATTTTCGCTCATAACCGCTCGTGTAACTTGTTCCCCCGGCGATCACCAGTTTTTTCTCCGTGTCGAGGTTTTTGTAAGCCTTGATCAGAAGGCCAGGCCCCTTGGTAGGGATAAGACGACCCACGTACAGGATGTAATCGTCTCCCCTCAATCCAAACGGAGCCAGGCGTTCCACCCCCTCGATCTCCAGGATGTTCACGCCGTTGGGAATATAGGTGACTTCCCGTCTGTATTTCTGTTCGTAATAGTCTTTCAGCGTCCTCGACACAGAGATACGCCTGTCGGTACAGTACATGAAACCCCGTTCAGCCAGCTTTGACATCCACCTGGCTATCGAACCCCACTTGTCTCTCCTGTAGGCCTGTCCATGTGAGGTGGCAACCACGCTGGTACCAGCCCTGGCCAGGAACGAGAAGAGAGCCGGATCGACGCTCTGGATGTGAAGGATATCTGGTCTGTCGTAGAGAAGTGTATACCAGATCGAGGAGAAGGTATGAAAGGCCATTTCCGTGTGTTTCTGCTCCACCGTTGGCAGCCTGACGATCCTGACCCCTTTATACTCTTCCATCGGGGGCGTGTAGTGGGCACGACAGATCACGGTCACTTTGTACCCCTTTTCTACCAGCCGGGTTGATAGCTCCTCCACATGCTTCTCCACTCCACCGTAGCTGGCCGGAATGCCCCTGCTCCCTATCATCGTGACTTTCATCGCTCACCATCCAGGCCCGTCGCCCGCCTGATCGCACAGGACAATATCTCTGCCTCGCAGGAGTCGAACCTTGTTCCTCAGCACCCAGAACGAAGCCCGCAAAATGTTTCTCTTTATGGCCGGTACGGCTGTGCCCGTCATCCAGCAGTTTTCCGGGCAGGTTCTGACCTTTTCGCGTACTTCGCTGGCTCTCTGGCTGGTCCATATCTCTTCAAAGCTTTGCTCCTTAAGATTCCCCATCGATTCTTCCATGACGTTGCAGGGATAGACCTCTCCCAAAGGGCCAACGAAGAAGATATCCGAACCGGCCCCACAGGCCAGCACTCTGGGCGCTCCTTTCACGTAATCGACCAGGCCCCGGTTCAGATAAGCCCGGAACCAGTTCTTGACTCGCCTGGAACGCAGGAAGGCCGCCATCAAACGCTCAATCTGAGCGGCTACCCGCTCCTGGTTCTCGATCTTGTTGTCTAGCTTGTGAAAGTAAAAGGAATTGTGGGGCACAGCCTGGGCGAACTCCACGTCCAATCCTTCCGCCAGGTGATAGAAGTCCAGCAGGTCTTCGGCATTGGCATCCTGGATGACGATGGAGAAGCCAATGTCCTTGATTCCCAGCTCTTTCAACCTCAAGATAGTCCGCAGCCCCCGGTCGAAGCCGTGCTTGAGGCCTCGAATCTCGTCGTTTTTGCGGGGCAATCCCTCCAGGCTGACCCTTATGGTAATATCCGGATACTTCCTGGCGATATCCACGATGCGATCGGTGAAATAGCCATTGGTGCTTATCTCCAATCTATGCGCCTTCTTGTGCAGGACGGCCACTATTTCCTCTATATCTTTCCTGAGCATCGGCTCGCCGCCGGTGATGTTCAGCCGCCCCAAGCGGTCGGGCAGCTTGCGGAGATGCTCCGCCGTGATTTCTTCCTCGGGCCTGGTGGGAAATTGCCAGGTATGACACATTTGACAACGGGCGTTGCATCGATAGGTGAGGATAACTGCCGCATCCAGCATGTCAAGTCTCCTCTAAAGCAGGTCCTGATAGATTTCCATCAGGGCCTCATAATGCCTTTCGGCGTTGTATTCCCTCTTCACTTTCTCTCTGGCCCTTCTCCCCATTTCGGGGATGAGGTGCCTGTTTTGCAAGAGGTAATCCATTTTCCCGGCCAGGTCATCGACGTTTTTCGGCTTGAACAGCAGCCCATCCACCCCATCCTCAATCTGCTCGGCAATACCCCCCAAATTGCTGCCGATCACCGGCTTGCCGTAAGCGAAGCTCTCGTAGACGGTCATAGGAGTGTTGTCGTACCAGATGGAGGGCGTCACGGTAAACATGGCTCCCTGGATCAGCCTCCGCAACTCATCTCCGGTCTTGAATCCCAGGAACCGCACATCACTCAACCCCCTCTGCGCCACATATTCTTTCAGCCTTTCATCCTCCCCATCATGCGCATGACCGACAAGGAGCAGCGGGGTCTTGGGATGGAGTTTTTCAAAAGCCTCAATGAGATATTTTATGCCTTTTTCTTTAGAAAGTCTACCAAAGTAGAGAATGTAGTCGCCTGGCTCAAAACGTGGCTCGAAGTTCTCCACCTTGATGAAACTGGGCACGTAGTGCATCTTTTTCTCCTCGAAACCGGCCTCCACCATCTCTTGCAAAGTGAAGCGCGAGGGAGCCACGAAAGCATCCACCTTGTCGTAGATATGCAGGAAGCGATGCACGTACATAGCTAGAACACGGGCCGCCGTAACTAGCAAGGAGCCTTGCAAGCACTTGTGACGCAGGGCATGGTACAGCCCATTCCTGCATTCCTCGCAGATCTCCCCCTCTCTAAGATAAAGGTAGGCCGGGCAGACCAGGTAGAAATCAGACAGACGCATGACCACAGGCAGGCCGAGATCCTTACAGCCGTCGATGATGCTGGGCGAGATATAGTTGGCGATAGCCAGCAGGTAAGCAAGCTGGATGCCTTCCGCCTGGATAACCACCCTGATCTTTCGCCTGGCCTCCAGAGAGTAGATTGACCTCTGCAGCAGGCGTATAATTCGCCGGGGCGAGAGCTTGAAATCCCTGAAGTAAACCTGCCCCTCGTCTATAGGTGAGGAAAGAAAATACCTGGCATACTCGGTTGGCTCATTGCGAGCGTAGGTGTTAGAAAAAGGCACCACCTTGTGACCTTTGGCCTTCAGCAAATCGCTCACGGCGAACAGGTATCTTTCCGGGCCTCCGGAAATGAAATAGCGATAGTTGGCAATCAGGATGTTCAAGCTTGTTCTCTCTTGTCTCTTAACAGGACAAACGGCATAATGGTCGGCGCCGAATCTAACGGTTGACCAATCCCACGACGACTCTCATTTACCACCGCTCAATCCAGTGTATAGGTCGTTTACTTTGGCGGTCATCGCTTCCTTGCTGAAGAACTCTTTTATACGCTGGCATCCCGCCTCTCCCACCCTGGCCGCCAGTGACCTGTTGCATAACAGCTTCTTGACCATTCCTGCAAATTCACGGGAAGAAGTGCCGGCCTCGCAGAGAAAGCCCGTCGCTTCTCCTGCGCCGACTACCTCCGGGACACCGCCCGCCCGTATGGCTACCACCGGCCTGCCCATAGCCATCGCCTCCGCCACGGCGATGCTGAAGGATTCTATCCTTGAGGCGAACACGAAAACATCCAAAGCAGTGAGAATGGAGGGGATGTCCTCTCTTCTGCCCAGGAAAGCCACTCTAGAGGAAATGCCCAGACTCCCCGCATGTTTCCTCAATTCGCTTTCCAGGTGGCCTTCACCGGCGATCACTAACCACAGGTCAAGCCCCTCGCCCAGCAACTCAGCAGCGACATCGATCAGAAAGTCGATTCTCTTCACGGCCTCGAGACGGCCCACCGTGCCGATGACTTTACCAGCAGCAGGCAGGTTGAACTCCCGACGGATAGCTACAACGCGCTCTTCACCCAAAGGCTGAAATCTCTCTAAATCCACACCGTTGTAGATCACTCTCAGGCGCTCATCAGGAATCCGGGCGAAAGACACCAGTCGGTCTTCCATGTAGCCAGACACGGTCACGTAGACATCCACGTAGCGGCGGGAAAGCTTCAGAAAGGCCCGATACTTCAGCTTTTCAGCCAGGTTTCGGGGGTGGAGCATGCTTCCGTGTATGCTCCAGACCACTCTGGCCTGGGTAGCCAGGCCGGCTACCGTGGTCGTCCAGGGAGCGGAAGCGTGGTCGTGCACGACATCGAAGTTCTGAGCCTTCAACCACCTGCAGAACTGTCCTATTCCTACTACATCCCACCCATTTTGCAGATGGAAACTTTGAGTTAAAATCCCCGCCCTCTCTAATTTCTCTGCATATACCCCTCCGTCGCTGAGAAAGCAAACCGCCACTTCGTATCGGCTTCTATCCAGGGTCATAGCCAGATCAAACACGTGTCTCTCGGCGCCCCCGTAATACCCACACCAGAGAACCTCAACCACTTTTATCCTGTCAGTCATCACAGCAACCTCTCTCAAGAGCACGACGCTCACTCAAAGCGGGCAGCTTCAGCAACACCCCAATAGCTGGCCAGAGGATGAGATTGCTCGGATTACTCGTAATGGAGGGAGCATTGGACAGCCCTCCCATGAGGATAACAACGAACAACCAGGCCAGACAGGCATTATAAAGGAAACCATCTTTTGTGTCCTGCAACAATTTTCGCTTCTTTAGAGCATAGTAGAGTGGAAGAGCGTAAATTCCCATGAAAAAGAGAAGGAAGAGAGGGAGTCCCACTTGTAAAGCCAGCCACAAAAGATATATGTCTGCGCTGGTGCGGATGCTAGATATCTTTAAGCCAGCCCCCCAGCCGAGCCATGGTTTTTCTACCAGGGCGGAAAGACCGTTGCTGAAGAAAAATATACGCGACTCCAATGTTGAACGCGTCCCAGGGTCTCTCTCCAAGGCATGGTAAATTCTATTTCTGAAATGCGCGTTGCTTAGGAGCAGTAGAAAAACAGCTATGAGGATAAATCCAAAAAGCAAGAAATGCTTCGTCAGCCTCAGCCTCGTCATTAAGAATCTCCGACTTCCTCCGCCTGTCCACATCCATAGAAGTAGAAGAGCTAGAATCATTGTAAAAAGCGAAGTGATATTATAAGTGGTCAATAGAGCAAAGAACATAATTAAAGTGCTACCGATGAAGAGAAAAGTTCTTTTTCTACGGGCCTTCTGATAAAGCACCACGTTGGCTAAGATGGTAATGATTTCAAAAGCGGAGAATCCATAATGACTTGCAAAAAAGGAAAAGGTGCGAAAATATGTTTCCCCAGTTATAGGATTCTCAAGGAAGTAGAAAGCTGGTGCATCTGGTTGGTAATGTAATCTCATTCCCCAGGCTTCCAATTGTTCTGGGCCTACTATCCATTGCATGATGCCGAAGACAGCAGCTATTACGCCGATTACTACCAGGATGCGCAGGAATTTGTAGATGGTCTCTGTATCCCGAATTTCAAAATACAAAACAGGAGCCAAAGGGATGTAGAAAATTGACCATCTTTTCAACTCTAAAAAAACTATAGAGAATTCTACGCCCTGAGAGATGTCTATAAAGAAACGTATAAGAAGAAAGATGAGAGAGGACAAATAGCAGAAAGTGAAAAAACGCATTGGTTGATTCCAAAAAAGCTTTTTGCCCAGCAAAAATTGCGAAAACAATATGGCTATCCCCATTACGATCAAACCATATTTGATATTCCCCAGGTTTATTGGGGCTTCAACCAACCTTTGAACGAAAAACTGCAGTATAGCCCATAAAAAGATTACAAAATAGAAGAGTTTAAAATTATGAATTGCTAAGAGGAAAAACAAGGGTAAAATTAGCAGCATAGCAGGCAGCATGAGAAAGATTTTCTCCGGCAAGTACCGCAGGGTGATGAAAATCACAATTATGGTAGCAAGCGCCAGCAGCCCGAAAAACAATGGTTCAAAAAGCTTACTCTGGAGAAGGACGCTTTGCTTCTTCATAGCTCCTCCTTCTCTAACAGTTTTTCTACTTCCTGGCGAGCGTGTTCATCTTCGGGGCGCAGCTCCAGAGCTTTTTGATATTCGGCCAGGGCTTTTTCCAGTTGTCCATTATCCCGATAAGCATCAGCCAGCCAAAGATGGTATTGGGGATAATCGGGGCGAAGTGCAACTGCTTCTTCAAGTCTGGCAATGGCCTCCGGCAGTTCTCCCTGGCGGTAGTAAACATATCCAGAAAGGGCATAATATTCTGCCTTTTTGTTTTCGCTACGTGCCACAGCAAACATTTGGCGAAAATAAGTGAGAGCCAGCTCGTAATTGCAGTTTGTTGTGCACCAAACTCCGTAGATGCTGCCCAAATTTGAATAAATGTAATAGAGGTCGTTTTCATTACTAGTTTTTGCCAATTCTTGATAGCAAGCTACTGCTTCTTGCCTTTTGCCGAGTTTTAACTGAGCCCAACACAGGTTGAAATAAGCAGGGACGTGTTGTGGTTCAAGTTCCACGGCCTTCTGGTAAGCAGAAGCTGCTTCCTCCCACCGGGCCATTCTCTTATAAATCTCTCCCAAAGCAAAATAACCGGCTGCCGTCTCGGCGCTTACGGCAAATGTTAATCTGGCCATTTCCTCAGCGTCTTCATGCTGGCTTTGCTTTACCTGTTTCTGCCCCTGGGCTATAAGCCAGTCCATAACATATAGATCGTCGGAGGAGCGAAGGTCTCTGTAAGTTTCCAGTGCTCTTTCCGCCTCCTGATACCTTCGCTGAAGGCAGTAAACCTTGCCCAATCCCAGCCAGCTCTCAGCTCTGGTGGAGTCTTTTTTCAACGCCTTTTGGAAAGCATCTTCAGCCGCCCGAAGGTGCTTCTCCAGGTTAGAAGTGCTCAGTATCGCTTTATGTAACTCAACCTCTCCAAGGTTATGATATAGTATACTCTTAAAGTTAAAGCCGAAGAAAAGCAAAACCGCAGCAACAAAAACCAGCCCTACAGAACGCACGCCAGGGCCAAGCTTACTCTGACATTCGTTATCCGGCCTCATTTTTGACTCCATTCATCATAAGCAACCTTACGCCAAACTGCGCAGGACACGGCGCTTGTACACAAACCTAACGATGAGAAGCAAGAAGCGCTTTACCTTTGCGCCACAAGACTCTGGCCCAGGCATACAGCTTTAGCTTTACGCTCACTCTTCGATTTATAATGTTGTTTATCCGAATTGGGGCATGAGCTAGATTAAATCTATAGAAGCTGGTCAGCATTATCTTGTGCAAACAGTCACCGCCCATAATAGTGTGTGCATTTGCCAGAAAAGCCTGCCTCCTCCAAACGGAGCTACATAGATCAAAGAAACGCCTGCTTTTCGAGTATGATTTCCCTTGAACGAGGGAGTCATAGTAAACCCCGTCTACCAGGAACCCTGCTTCCTCATAGGATAAAGTCAGCTCAAACACTGCATCGTCATATTCAACTCCTGCACACGTCAGCAATACAAAATCGTGGAGAAGATTATCGGATTGTATCTCGGGCAGAAAACGACGGACTGTCATTACTTCCGGGCACGATGCTAATGGACGTTTGGATACGTAGATGACATCAAGACCTTGTCGCCTGTTCCAATGGGCCTGCGCTTCGTGGTAATCCATCTCGGTTTCAACCAGACATATAACAGTGAACTTTTCGTGGGGTACGCGTGCGCTAGAAATTCCGCCGGATAAACCGCTCCACCATTGTCTCTCCAGGTCGTCGAACAGGGACCTATAGAGCTTGTCATAAGTAAAATTATCGAGCATTTTCTCTCTCAAGTTTTCGGCGATGGCTTCCCTTTGATGATCATGCTCCAGGTAATAATTTATCTTGTTTATCAGGTCTTCAACGCTATGATAAAAAACGAGGTCTGTATCCGCTCTCAAGCCATACGTCGTTTCAAAGGGGGGATAATAGGTGGCTAAGGCCATGGCTTTCACTTTGGCGGCCTCGAAGACTTTGGCATTAATGTGAGGCTTTCCCTCCCAGTCCTCCATCAGGCTGAGCACAATTTTGGCCCGGGACAGCTCGCGCCAATAGTCCCTGGTATCCAGGAAACCCAGGTAACAGGCTCTCAGACCTGGATATTTCGTCCACTGCTTACTGCCATAGGTCTTAAGATCAATCCCTGCCTGCCTGACTTTAGTCAGTATATCAGCCCTACTCCCATAGGGCCTTCCCACAAACAGCACATCTATGTCCCTGGAATCAGAAAGCTCCAAGCTGGAAGGATCGATATCTACAGGCATACCAACAGGCAACAGGTAGGTATATGGATTCCAGCGTTGGTACTGTTTGACCTCCTTTTCCGTATAGGCCACCACCGCATCGAATAAGCGGGGCCAGAATTTGTTGTGTGCAAATGTAAACTCATCGTCCCCGAAGAAACAAGTCACCAGACGCCCTTCTCCCTTAAGTTTTCGAATCGTGTCCGGAAGTACATACAGGGAGTAGTGAGATATTGAGCATAAGCATAAAATGTCCCACTCATAGGAGAGCACGTGATCTAGAAACAAGGTATTCAGCTTTATGAGGTCAGCGTGATCGAAATAGGAACTCAGTTTCGCCCCGCTGAAAGAGGCAAGTTCCAGTGCTTTGGCTGGATCTCTATAGAAATCAAATAGATTGATGAAGCTGACTTCACATCCATCCAACGCCTTAACTATCGCCGGATATCTTTGATTCATAAAGTAGCCTTCGGGATGAAGATCAGCAGTAGCTATCAAGATTTTCGGGCTATTATTATCACGTGACATTACAGATCAGCTCTCTTAGAGAAGGACAGAGCTATTAGGCTGGCTTGTCGGCTTCCACGTTGAGCATCATCAGCCGTCCGTTTTCTTTGTCCATGTGCGGCAGATAGGCCTGGCTGTAATCGTCAATGCCCAGGGTTGCTAATTCAGTCTGCCGCCAATCATAACGCCTGACGTTAACGAACCCCACCTCCGATAAGCCGCGCGCCAAAAAGTCGAAGTCAAAGATCATACCATGCCAGTCGTAATCATCTTTTTGTCCACCAACTACCAATCCCAACAGTTCTTCGATATCTCCCGCTTCGAGATATCGTTCAGCCGCCGCTCGAAAGTCAGCGGTCGAGAGACGTAGTATGCCCCCAGGCTTAAGCTTTGCAAACCAGTGTGCCAGTACACTCCTCCACTCCCTTCGCCCGAAGTGCTCGAGGTTGGCGCATGAATAGAAAAAGTCCACCGAGTTATCCGGCACAGGCAAAGCGCGTATGTCGCATAATAAATTCACACCCGAGAAGGGTTGGATGTCTACGTTAATGTAGCCGGCGATGATGCGTTTGCCACAGCCGAGGTGAATTTTTATCACAAGCCCACCCCTGATACATGGTTGCTGTCTTTTTGGCAGGTGAACAGGATCTTCCACGTTTCATGGGTAGCCACAACATCTGGCTGCATCCAGGCCGTAACCTTCAGCGTCTCCAGCCCTGCCAGCCTCAAGACATTCTTCAAACACCAGGGGGTCCACAACGTCTGTTGATAGCGAAAAGTAAATGCGCGCTTGTTTTCGTGGGCATCTGTCACGCTGACATAGTTATCCACCACCGCCCTTTGATCTATTAACTCGACGCGAGGGCGGGTGGCAACCTCAATCCGCTCGTCACCAACCACCAGTTGGGAGTCTTTGTCACGTGGCAGATCCAGGATAGCAGCCAGGCCGTTCCAGCAATCGAAGATAAATAGGCCCTGCTCAACGAGACGCTGGTGGATAGCCTCAAAAAAAGCCAACAGGCTATCCAGGCGGTCAATGTAGTTTATAACATTGAACAGCGACACCGCCAGATCGAATTTGCCCGCTTCAAGTTCGCTCACGTTCTTACAAGAAAAGGCGGGCACATTGCCTGTCTGGATACCACATTTCTGCCGAGCAACCTCAATCGCATCACAATCAATGTCGATGCCCACAACCTCTATCCCCTTCTCGGCAAATACAAAATCATGGCTTCCAGTCCCACACCCAACGTCTAGAATACGTTTGGGGGTTCGCCCCACAACGTCCTGGAAAACCTTCAAAACAGTATTGGCTTCGCCCTTATAATCCTTTTTTGAAAATATCTTGTCATAATACTCATAGTAGAGCGGATCTATCATGCTCACCTCAGGATCGCGTAATCGGGCAGTTCCGGAAACTGCGCCAACGGTTCTTTGGAAATGATCATGGTGTGCGGTTCGTCCGTCCCTTCGAAGACGTGGTAATGGAAATGAACGGCCTCCCACGGCAGCATTCCTGCTTTGAAAAGAGACTGAATGTCGTCCAAGAAGGCGTGCCGTGACCAGTTTTCCGCCAAAATCACCTGCCTGTTCGCATGAGCGAACAAATTGGATAATGCCGTCTTGTGGTTATCCCCAGTCTGGATATGCATGATCACCGTTATCGTGAACACGATATCGGCGTGGGGGAGGTCCAGCTTGTCCCTGGGGAGCGTGATGTCGCGCACCTTCATCGGTACGTCCAGCTCCGGATGGCGCTCACGAGCAAAGTCCAGTTGTTCCTTAGAAATGTCACAGCCGAAGAGCTCGATCGATGGCCTCAGCAACCGGAGGTTGTGAAGATGATCACCTCCGCCGCAGCCGACTTCGATTACGGACGCCGGGGACAGCCGCAAGAGGGCTTCATACGTCACCTGCACGACGGGATGCAGAGGCTTGATGTCGCGTTGCCTGACAAGCTTGCCATCTTCGAAGCGATAATCGCCCTCCTGCAAGCTCAGCGTGAACCTCTCTTCGCTGTGCGCCTGTTGCAGCCGATAGAGCTGGGTGTAATACCGCCAATCAAAGTCGTCGTTCTTGTACCTGGGACCAACAACCAACCACACCAGCCTCTGAATACTAATACTCCTTCGCACCTTTCTCGGGAAATCGGCCATGATAAAACTCCCTGATACACGTGCAGACATAGGCCGTCTGGCCCCGGGTCAGCGTGGGGAAAACGGGCAAACACACCCCATGCTCGTAACCATAAACCGCGTTGGGATAATTCTTGTCATCCAGGTCAAGCGGTCCTCCCTCGCCCTTCCCCAGGTAGGCAAAACATGGCTGCTTATGCAGGGGATAAAAAAACGTCCGGGGTTGAACGCCGCGCTCCGAAAGGTGGGGCATCAAACGATGCGCATCTTGAGCAATGAGCACCACGCGAAAGGGAGCGTACTCAGACCCAGGCTCCAAAGTCAGGAACGTTACTTCTTCTACGGAATCCAGTTCATCACGATACCAATCCAGGATGGTAAGCTTACGTTCGATAATATTATCCAATTTATCTAATTGTGCCAATCCAACGGCGGCCTGCAAGTCAGTCATGCGGAAGTTATAGCCAACGGCCGGATGAATAAACGTGCCCCGATGAAGCCTGCCCTGGTTTCTAAGCAGCAATAAGCGTTCATATATCTCCTTGTCTTTACAAACAACGTATCCGCCTTCGCCAGTGGTGATCGTCTTATCGGCAAAGAAAGAGAAACAACCCACCTCGCCAAAAGTTCCTGCGTGTTGTCCCTTATATCTAACTCCTATTGCCTCGGCGGCATCCTCAATCACGAACAGGTCGTGCTTTTGGGCAAATTCCATCACCTCCGTCATATTGGCGACCATGCCGTAGAGGTGGACGGGCATAATGGCTCGCGTCTGGGGCGTCAACAACTGTTCGCATTTCGATACCTCGATCTGGTAGTTGTAGCCATTCACTTCTACAAATATTGGCGTGGCCCCAGCCAGAATAACGGAATTCGCCGAAGCGATAAAGGTGGTATCAGGCACCAGAACCTCGTCACCCGGCCCAATGTCCAAAGCCAGCAGCCCAAGAAAGAGAGCCAATGTTCCGTTCGGGGCAAACACGCCGTATTCCGTTCCGATTAACTCATTGAGTCTGGCGCTAAACTCGGCTGACCTGGGCCCCTCTGTGATCCAGGTGTCCTCAATAGCACCTGAAACAGCTTCTATCTCGTCTTTACCGAGCCAGGGTTGAACTTGTGGGATTTTCATAGTGTGTTCTCCTTTTATTAGATCGGTCTAATGAAGGAATTGGGATCGTAAAAACGGTACAGCTTAACCAGCTCGCGAACGCCATCGTCCAGCGTGTACTTACAGGCATAGCCCAGCGCCCGAACCTTTGCAAACGACACGTAGAAATGTCGAACATCTTTATCCCCAAAACTCGAGTCAATAATTTCAAAGGATACATAGCGCTGGATGTGCTCGGCGATCTCTCGCTTTGAAAAATTCAACTCCTCGCTGCCCATGTTGTAAATTTGACCTCGCATCTGCTCGGCATGGTCCAGCGCAACAAGATAGCCATTCACGCAGTCCTTGATATGCATGAAGGTGCGCTTAGAGTCCCCGGCATACAAAACCAGGGTGCCTTCATGAACTGCCTTCTCGACAAAATCATTCACCAACAGGCCGGCTCTCATCCGTGGGCTCACGCCGAAAACAGTAGCCCAGCGCAACGAGATCGAGTTCTCACGCTGCATCAACACCTGTTCAGCCTCATATTTTGTAACCCCATACAGGCTGACCGGGCTTACCTCAATGTCTTCATCGCTTATTTCCCCTGTAGCTCCATAGATTGAGGTGGTCGAGGCGTAAATGAGCAATTGATCTTTGGCCAGATGCTCGGCTATACGCGCTGTAGCATCAAGGTTGATCAGTTTGGCCGAATTTGGATTAGCCTCACAGGCCGGATAGCCGCTGATGGCTGCCAAGTGAAATATGACATCCTGGTCTTGCAGATACGAGAGATCTTGGTTTCGAATATCTGTCTTGATGATCTCTAGATTGGGGTAGGGCACAATATGCAGAACAGGTTCATAACCATACATGAAATTATCGATAATGGTGACTTTGTGGCCCTGTTCTAACAAAGCCTGAGCCAGAAGGTTACCTATATAGCCTGCGCCGCCTGTCACTAAAATATTCATCTTGCTTCCTCCTGAGAAAATATTAATTAGAGTTGTTACACAAGCGAGAAATACAGGTTGCCACCCGAAGCTGACACGCGAGCAAGTTCCCGTGCTTCCAACAAATTCTCAGATTTAAAAAGAAACTCATCGATACCCGCCCTACCACCCTTTTAACAAAATACGTGCTGCTGACCGCAGTCTTTTCCACAGATACTCAGGCACCACCTTTCCTTGCCTGGGCCACCATTCAACCTCATTCACCGTATAACCTAGAATGTTCTCACACAGTTCAGCCGCGCCAAAGACGTCCGCCACCCCAAAGTCCGCGGCGTTCAAGCGAAGGTCCCTACCATCAAACCCTTTTTTCCATGCTGGACGCTGAGCGCGGCTCTGGAACAAAGAAGCACGATCTGAGAATTCGGAATCAAACCACCTCTGCAAATCAATATCATCTGTCAGCGAATCATGAATGGCCTGCAGAGATCTTCTCCATTCCTCTTCACTATCCAATTCCAACCTCAACGCCTGCACACAGTTGCTAACCAGGCGCTTACGATCGAGACGGAGATTTGAGTCATCGGGAAACAGTGCATCCTTTGCACGTTGAAATGAATCTGCAATCATTGCCAGCGTGTGTGGAATATCAGGTATTTGTGGAAGAAGTCCAAGACCTGCTTTAGCACTCAGAAGGCGAAACTCTCGTGCAATCGGAGAACTGCCATTCGTACCCATGGTTGCGTGACCAGTGCTCTTTGCCGATCCCGCATTAATGCTCATCGGGTAACCTACAGACGCATAACGCTGGGCCAGATATGCAAATGCAAAACCGGAATAGATGTCAGGATTAGATGCGCCGAACACACGTCCAGTTCGTTTGCGTAATAAAGTAATCAAGTCTTGGTGAATGGCTGAATTGTACAGCATGGGCAGCATCGTATAATTCATTCTGTGGTTCACTATTCTTGGAATAACCTTACGACCTTGCAGAATACGATTTTCCCGAACCAATGGAATGTGAAGCCTGTTTGCCGTCTCCCCGCCGGGTACGTTGGGCCAATTGTAGTGAACACGCTCCCAGCGTAGGGCCTTGACCCCTGACACCTGGAGCAAACGATCCACTTCGCGAAGCGCATGGAACAGGAGCCCATCGTCATCGCCAATAACGATAACGTATTCGGCAACGGCATGAGAGACGGCCAGTTCCCAGTTTTCGCTCATAGCCAGCGGTCGATCCGAACGAACGTACTTAATCTTCGCCGATTCAAAACTGTCAACCGTCTCCCTGGTCGCAGCAGAACTACAGTTATCACAAACAACGATCTCGTAGCCGTCAAACTGCTGAGCCAGGCACGTGCGCAACGTATACCGCAAAGTCTCAGCTCGTTCTCGTGTGGGAATCACGATACTGAATCTAAGATCTGACATTGTTCACTCCGCTTTGCGCCTCAAAAACCCGTTAGAACAGTACGTTACCACCAGCCGGTTGTAATACGGATCCACCTCAAACTCCTCGTGCTCCGCCAGGAAGTCCCGAATGGCCGCCGCCGGGCTATCCGTTGCCCACGACGGCGAGCCATTGGGCGCGTCGGTCAGGATCTCCATCACGCCATCGAACACCACCATGTAGCTCCCCGGCATCACCAACTTCGAGTACTTTTCCATCTCCTCCCGGATGTGGTTGTAGGTGTGGTTGGAATCCAGCGCCACCAGCACTGTGTCCTGGGGGCAGATTGATTGGCGAACCTGGGCCAGGACATTATCGTCGGTGGAACTTCCTTCAATAAGGGTGATGCGCTTGCTCATAGGGTGGGCTTGAATAGCCAGGCGATTATACTTGCGAATCTCGATATCTATGGAGATAACACGTCCCTTCCCCAGCAATTCCAGCATGGAGGCATAGAGCATGGCCGTTCCGCCGTGAGCGGTTCCGGTTTCCACGATGACATCGGGTCTGACTTTGTAGATCACTTCTTGCATGATCAAGATGTCTTCAGGGAGCTGGATGATCGGGATACCCAGCCACGTTACTTCGTATGAGAACTTGCGCTGCCAGCCTGAGCGCGTCCAAAGGTTCGACAAAATCTGGAAGCCTTCTTCGGTGTAGATGTCAATCTCCCGAACCCCATCGGGCAACTCGATTTGAAATCTACTGCCCAGAGGCTGGCTTGTTGGCTCGTTCATCCTCGTTCATGACCTCCTTAGATGTGCCTGCCACCAGGCAATAGTGTGCCGCAATCCTTGCTCCAGATCATACTGTGGAACCCAGGTGGTATTCTCTGTCAATCGACGGTTATTGGCGCAAATGAACATCGGGTCAGAGGCGCTGTAAGGCAAAGCACCGAGGGCGATCAACTCAGGACGATTAAGGATATTCCCAATCTTGGTGACGATATCCCGCACCGCAACCGGCTGGCCCGAACCAATATTGACCGGGCCTGAAAGATCGCTTCGAGCGACAGCCCAGATGGCCGCCGCCACATCCTCGACGTGCAGGAAATCCCTGATTTGCTCACCCTTTGTCGTCCTCGCCACCTGGTTACGCCACAGTGAGCAAATGACGGAGGGTACCAGGCGTCGTTCAGCCTCAAAGGGACCATATTGGTAGAAGAGACGCACCCAGGCAACGTCCATTCCGGTGACGTTTGCAAACTGTTCCAGGACAATTTGCAGAGCCAGCTTGCTGGCTGCGTACAGGCTGCGCGGCCTGGTAGGACTCGATTCGGAAAGATAGCCAAAAGTGGTATCATATTCGAAACACGTACCGATCCCAACGAACCGCTTACAACCCAAGTCTGCCAGCCGGGAGGCCAGGTGCAGGCTGGCGCTCAGCAGACTCAAATTCTCGCGAGCGGTCAGGTACTTGCCCGGCACCGCGTACCAGGCCAGGTGAATACACAGGTCGGGCCGAATTTGTTCCAAATGAGCATTCAATTCACCGAAGGACAGCAGGTCACCTCGCTCCAGGTGCACCAGCGGAACGATATCCTCGATCCGACATAAGTCGCTACTCTCGCGTACGAGAGCATGTACCTGGTAACCCTCACTCACCAGCAACCTTGCCACATGTGAGCCAATGAAGCCTGTGGCTCCGGTCAGGAAAACCCTCATCTCACTGCTCTCTTCTCTAATGATGCTTCACCGCCCAATCGTATGGAATACGATTGTCGAACGGGTCCAGTCGGGTGCTGCGCGCTGGATCGTGGGTATGGGTGCAGCAATTGGCTACAATAGCATAAGGCTCGCTCATCCCCTTAAACCCATTCCACACCTCGGGCGGGATGATGACCAGCGAATAATTATCCGGCCCCAGAAAGACTTCCATGAGCGTTCCCTTTGTGGGCGAACCTTCCCGCTCGTCGTAGAGCACCAGTTTGATGCGCCCGAAGATACAGGCATAGTTCAGCGTCATTTCGCGGTGTTTGTGCCAGCCTTTAATCACGCCTGGATAGATCGTCGAAAAGTATATCTCGCCAAATTGGATAAAATGGGGATCGGTGCACTTCAGCATGTGATAAATGGTTCCCCGCTCATCGGGAATCCGCCGCAAAGGGATGACTTTCACTCCTTCTATGATCCCGTCTCCGCCCACGATTTTGACCCCACCCGGCAAACTCGCCTCACGTTTCATACCATCTTTACCTCTGGGATAGGAATGATGAATTGCCCTCCCCGCTGTCGGTACTCCGCCTGCTGCTTCAGGATCTCCTCGGCGAAGTTCCAGGCCAACAACAGGACGTAGTCGGGCATCGCTTCCAGCAGCCTGGCCGGTGGATAGATCGGCAGGTGGATGCCCGGCATGTAGCGCCCTTGCTTGTAGGTGCTGCGATCCACCACGAAGTCCAGGGTCTCTCGTCCAATACCGAAGTAGTTCAACAGCGTGCTCCCTTTAGCGGCGGCCCCATAAGCCGCCAATCGCTTCCCCTGCTGCTTCAACTCCAGCAGCAGGTTGCGCAGAGACGCTTTCAAGTCCTCCACCCGCCAGGCAAACCCCTGATAGAACTCCAGACGGTCCGCTCCCCACACCGCCTCCTCGTCCAGGAGAGCACGCACGGCAGGCCCGCGCTGCGCCGAATCAGCCCTGGCGACGAGCAGCCGCAGCGAGCCGCCGTGAATGGGAATGCGCTCCACATCCTGGATGACCAGGGCGTGCCCCTGAAACAGGCGCTCCAACGCCGTGAGCGAAAAGTAGCATAGATGCTCATGATAGATGGTGTCGAACTCACAGTGATCGATCAGATCTTTGACGTAAGGCACCTCGATCACGGCCAGGCCATCGTCTTTCAGGAGCAGTTGGAAGCCGTGGACGAACCCGTTCAGGTCTGCCACGTGGGCCAGCACGTTGTTGGCATGAATCACGTCAGCCCGCTCCCCGTCCTCCCTGAGTTGCCGGGCCAGTTGCTTGCCAAAGAACTGGCACAAGGTACGGATGCCACGCTCTTCTTGCGCCACCCGTGCCACGTTGACCGCTGGCTCTATGCCCAGTACTGGAATGCCCTCCCGATGATAGTACTGGAGCAGATAACCGTCGTTGCTGGCGACTTCCACCGCCAGGCTGTCGTCATTCAAACGGCGTGAGACAATCAGGCGCCCGACAATCTCTTCAGCATGTCGCAAAATGGTGTCGGAGAAGGACGAGAAGTAGAGGTACTCTCGAAACAGCTTCTCCGGCGGCACGGTCTCCGTGATCTGCACCAGAGCACAATGGGGGCAAAAAGCCAGATCGAGCGGATAGGTCGGCTCAGGTTCTTCCAATTGCTCTGCTGTAAGCAAGGCATTGGCTAGCGGCGTCCGGCCCAGGGATAGAACCAGCTCCAGGTCGGCTTCACCGCAAGACCGACAGACGGGCGATGCGCTACTCATGAGGACACTCCCAAAAAGTTCTTGTACCAGTCAATAGTTCGCTGCAACCCTTCCTCGAGGGTGAACAAAGGACGCCAGCCCAGCATACGCCGTGCCTTAGCCGCGCTTAGATACTGGCGACGGATCTCGTTGCTCGCCTCGTTTAGTATATCAGGCGCCAGATCGGAGCCCATCAGCGCCAGGATGCGTTCTACCAACTCTAGCACTGTCACTTGTGCTTCATTAGAAAAGTTAAATGCCTGGCCGCGCAGGTCAGGGTTATCGGCCAGCCGTTCGGCCAGCAACGTGTAGGCTGCTGCCCCATCCTCTACATAGAAATAATCTCGCACATAGTGACCATCGGAGCGGATGATGGGCCGCTGGCTTCGCAACACTGAGCGGATCGTCCCCGGCACGATGCGGTTCCAATTCAGGTCACCGCCGCCGTAGAAATTGCCGCAGCGAGTGATCGCCACAGACAGGCCGTAAGTCGTCGCATACGCCTGCGCAATCAAGTCAGCACATGACTTGCTTACGTCGTAAGGATGACTTCCCTGGAGCGGGGTCTCTTCACTATAAGGTAGCGTATCGTGCTCACCATAGGCCTTATCCGACGAAGCCAGCACAATCTGCTTCACCATCGGGCTACGTCGGCACGCCTCCAGCAGTGACCAGGTCCCGCCAATGTTAGTCTCAAACGTGGAGACAGGATTGCGGTTGGCGATACCGACGATAGTTTGCGCCGCCAGGTGAATGACCGTATCTATCTCATACTCCCCCAGCACCCGCTCCAGCAAAACCTGATCCCGCACGTCACCGCGCACCACCTTGACCCGCTCGATCAATCGACTGCACACCAACTCACTCTGTGGCACCCAATCACGCACCAGGCACACCACATCAGCGCCCAGGTCGAGCACCCTCCGCACCAGCCATCCCCCCACTAGGCCAGTGGCGCCTGTGACGAAGGTCGGGCGGTCTTGCCAGAAGCGGTTGTTGACAGCCATCGTCACTCCCAAACCTTCCAGGGCGGTTTGTCACTCCGCCACAGGCTTTCCAGCAGCCGCACATCGCGCAAGGTGTCCATGCATTGCCAGAAGCGGTCGTGACGGTAGGCCGCGAGCTGGCCGTCAGCCGCTAATCGTTCCAGTGCATGTGCTTCCAGGATGGTGGCATCCTCCTCCAGATAGTCGAAAACCCCCGGTTCAAAGACCAGGAACCCCCCGTTGATCCAACCCTCGCCAATCTGTGGTTTCTCCGTGAATTCAGCCACCAGGTCGCCGTCAAAGATCAGACCACCGAACCGGGCGGGCGGGCGAACGGCCGTTACCGTCGCCAGCCGTCCGTGGGCCCGATGGAAACGTAACAAGTCGTCGAGAGCAACGTCACTCACGCCGTCCCCGTAAGTCATCATGAAGGTCTCATCTTTCAACCATGGTTCCAGACGCTTGACACGGCCACCGGTCATCGTATGCAGGCCGGTATCTATGAGGTGCAAAACCCAGTCCTCACATTCTTCGTTATGCACTCGAACATCGCCATTAGACAGGCTGATTGTCATACTGCCACTCAGTGCGTAGTAGTCGAGAAAGTAGCGTTTGATCGCCTCGCCTTTATAGCCCAAGGCGATAAAGAACTCCTTGAAGCCATAGTGGGCATAGTGCTTCATAATGTGCCAAATAATTGGCCGCCCGCCGATCTCCACCATCGGCTTGGGCTTGACTTCTGTTTCTTCGGCCAGGCGTGTGCCGAAGCCGCCGGCAAGGATGACTACCTTTACCTTGTGTCGATCAGTAAACATGGTATCCACCCAGATTTTCTGAAACCACTTCCAACTCCTCGTCAGACAGGAGCATCGCGTATTTGCGCAGAAAATCCCGCCCCACCCGAGAAGTTGCTTTATAAGAATAGTGGCCGGGTTTCATTAGAGACTTAAATCGCTCCTGTAATCGTTCATCCTCAGCGGTGTACGTCAAAGTCCCTTCTGTTCTCTCAAGCATCTCTAGAGCAAGGTCCCTGATATCATCTGGAGAATTGTCTATTACCTGTACACCAGCCTCGGTGTATAAAGGTGTGTAGCGGAAATTGCCTATTGGAGAATTGAGAACTTCCTTGAAACTCAGATAGCGCTGTTCCTTCAAGGACCACAGCAGCTTAGGTATGCCTATGTCACGAGGCCCGTAGGGGAGAACCACCGACATTGGGGCCTGGTTTGCTACAGCACAGGGAACGCCAAAGATATTCGCTACATTATATAGTCCAGAAGAGCTACCCAAGAGGAACCCGCAGCTTGCGCACAGAAAGATGTCCATCCAATCACTTCTAATGCCGAGGTGCGCATAGTCAATGACACGCTCCATCGGCGGGAGCGGTTTCATGGTTGGGTCTCCCAGCCGGATGCACCAACCGCTACGTTCGACGATAGCTTGCATGGCAGGAATATAACTGTAAGGATCGGCGTTCCGATAATCATGGTTCCCTTCGTCTTCGCCTACCGTCTGGAAGTACCCCCTCTCTCTACAATGAACGCAGACGTACCAGTCTTCGTCGGACAAACCGAGCTGACGCAGGACGTGTTGCCCCCGTTCACGATCGCGCTCAGACAGCGAAAGAAGTGGCGCCCGGTCACCCCATCTGCTCTGAATAGCAGGATAGCCGGCAGTCGTATCGACGATAGATGCGTAGTGTCCAACATCGAAGCGAGCGGCCCTGAAGTCACCAAGGGGGGCGAGCAATCGGCAGAGGAAAGGAGACGCGATGATCGTGAGGTACTGCTTCCAGTATTCCAACAAGGAGCGGTTTGCTACCCGGTTTCGATCTGCGAGCAACACCCCAATGTAGCGGGGATGCAATCCCAGGATACCCCCCTTTACATAGCAGTCTGGTTCCAGGGCGAGGTGTCCGATGTGCGCTATTTTCACCCTCCACAGAAGTCGGACGCCCAGCACGTGCAGCGCGTATGCTAATACTATGCCTGCTGAGTAGGTATATATGACCCGAGCGACCCTCAATGCTCCTGTTCTCAAGCACCACACGATGCCCTTCTCCCGCACCTTGTCGGCCAGGAAGTGGGGTGACAGGTAGCGTTTCCAGCGTGAAATACTACCACTCGCGGTCATCGTTCGCCCCTGCTCTTATGCTGAGCCATGTCAATCAGTATCCGACCGACCTGGCCCTGCTCCAGGTAGTCCAATGCCTGGTTGATGTCGCTCAGACTGTGGGTGTGGGTGATCAGCCCGTCCAGCTTCAACCTTCCAGACAGGTATAAATCTACGTACAGCGGGATGTCACGATCTGGTTGGGTCTCTCCTCCCCAGGTGCCGACGATCCGTTTGCCCTTAATCAAGTCGAATGGATCCAGGCTGATGCGCCCTCCGTGCGGCAGGTTGCCGGCCAGCACACACAGCCCGCCGTTGTCGCGCCCGGCCTGGAACGCAGTTTCCATGGTCTCCTGCCGTCCAGCGGCCTCGATGGCATAGTCCACGCCTCGCCCTCCGGTGATTTCCAGGATGGTTGCCAGCGGGTCCTGGTGGCGCACGTTAATCAGGTGCGTGGCGCCGACCCGACGGGCCTGCTCAAGCTTATGGTCGAACACGTCAACAGCGATGATGGTCGTGGCGTGCACCAAGTCGGCGGCCAGCACCGCGCTCAGCCCGATTCCGCCCACACCGAAGACGGCCACACTGCTACCGGGTTGCACCCTGGCTGTGTTCAAGACGATCCCGGCCCCGGTGGGGATGGCGCACCCCAACAGACTCGCCTCACGCAGCGGCATGGCTTCGGAAATAGGGGTCACCCGGTTCTCACACGTGATGGTCTGGCGCATAAAGGTGCTGATCGCCCCGGAGTTGATTGGGCCTTCCAGGCTCTGGTAGACTGTGGATGGCACATCGGCCCCGCTGCCTTTGATCCAGGAAAGCACCACGCGGTCACCAGGTTTGACCTTCGTAACGTCTGCGCCCACTTCCAGCACCGTTCCTGAGCCTTCGTGCCCCAGGGCGTGAGGAAGAAAGCGGTCGGGTCCTCGCTTGCCGCGCACCTCCAGAAGCTGGCTGTGACACACGCTGCTGTAGGCCACCTCGACCAGAACCTGTCCGGGCTTCAGGTCAGGAATGGTCAATGTTAAGAGACGTAGCGGTTGATTTAACTCAAACAAAACGGCTGCTTCGGTTTGCATAGAGATCGAAGTCAACACTTACCCTTCAACGTATGTATGGTATGCGAAGAGCGCTATAATAGAAAGGCTATCTACGATTTGCTGAGCAAACACCATATCGATGCAACGCGCCAATGGGATCCAGACTCGCCGCTCAGCGTTATCTTCTGCCCTTTCCTCAAGCTCTTCTGAGTAAAATACGTAGGTATAGTTTTTCCATATATCCAGGCTGGGATGGTAGCTAACCAGCGGCTTTAAGTTCAAACCCCGAACTCCTGTCTCTTCCAGACACTCCCGAATAGCGGCAGCCTCAGGCGTTTCGCCCTCATCAACTCGGCCACCTGGAACCTCGTAAGAAAGTCCGTCGATAAGAAGTCGGTACTGCCTCGCTAACAACACTTCGCCATTGCGCACAGCCACCAGGGCCGCGCGTTGGCCGTGATCTGATACGTAGTATTCTTTGCTGAAGCCCTCAAATCGAGCAACGACTCTGTATAATTTCTGATTCCTATCCTGGTAGACAAGCTCTTGCGGCTCTATGCTCAACGGAAATAAAGTTGTTTCACTCATCAATCGTTCACTTTCTCCAACACGCTATTCAGCGATGAACCAATAATAATCACCTGTATAGCCGACTTCCGCGAAAAGCTTTTTCCAATCATCCACATGCATGTAGGTCAGAGCAGTCAGGTTCCACTTCATCAGGCGTTCTTGCTCTTCCTCCGTCCGCCAGGCGTCCATCGTGACGAAGGCGTGCTTGCGGCTCACCCGCTGAATCTCTCGTAGGGCTTGCCTGCACTCTCCTAACGGCAGGTTGTGTACAGTATTGATGGAAATCACCAGGTCGAACGAGTTATCCTCATACGGCAACTCCTTGGCGTTGCCCACCCGCAAGAAAGGCTTGACGGTCTCGATGGCGTGCTCGATAGCATATTCGGAGATGTCAAGGCCCGCGATGGTGAGATTCGGCACGAGTTCCTTGAAATCGTGCAGCATGAATCCTTTGGCACAGCCCACGTCCAGTACGCTGGCGTCCTCGGCCAGCTTGTAGTGGTCCCGGAAGCGCTTGACCGTCGCCTGCCAGAAGCGAGGATGGTAGGAGTAACCGCCGTAGCCGTATAGACGCTCGCCATCGAAATACTCTTTGCCAAACTGGCGGGCGACTTTGCGGTGCTCTTCGGTGATCAGCTTACCCCGCTCCTCGATCGGGCGCTTCGAGCGCGGATACAGATCCAACAAATTGATTTCTTCCCCCATGTTTCTCCCTTCCAAAATGATCGATTTCTATCAAGTGCGCCCCCGCTTCAAACTGCTCGGTTCACCATGCGGACAGATTTATGGATTACTCTAGTGATGCTTTCATTGGTTTGACAATCATATTCTCTAGAAATTCTCTCCTGTCTAACAAAGGTTCCGCATCCTCTATAGGTCTTCCAAATTTTGTCTGTGGAATAACTCTATGCTCTGGACTAATCTCAACATTGCCAAAGACCGGTCCATGGCTATTCAATACTTCTCTTATTCGCGCGTGTACTTCTCCATTGTTAGTAATGGTTACTGTTTTATAACCATAAGCATCTGCAACTTTCACAAAGTCAGGAAATGCCAGGCCGCCTTCTATTGAGGATGCCAGATATCTGGAGCCCAGCCATTGGTCTTGTGTTTGCCGGATCATGTTATACCCATGGTTGTTGATCAGGAAAATCTTGATCGGTAACTGATGTCTCATAACGGTAGCCAGTTCCTGGATGTTCATTTGTAGGCTGCCATCTCCGGTCACACAGATAATCGGTTTTCTATCAAGCGCAAAACAGGCCCCAATACTGGCGGGCAACGCGTACCCCATAGCCGTGTTGTTGAAATCATGGAATAGCCTCTGGTTCGGTTTGACCTCAAAGGCTTGCATCATCCAGGCCAGGGCACAACCAGTATCAACAAAGATCACGCTTCCTTCGGCTGATTCTTTCGACAAAGCCTTCACAAATACATACGGGTTGACTTCCTCCTGCTCCCAATACTCTGGCAGACAAATCGGATATCTCTTCTTCCACGCCGAAATCCGTTCAGTCCACTCCGAGATGTCCTGCTTTGAAAACCCAGCGACTCTTTGGTTAATCACCTGAAGAAAGTCCTTTGCATTAGCGCAAATGGGTAGAACACCTTCCATTCCAAGCATTCCAAACTTGTTCAATTCATTAGGATCTATATCAACGATGATTTTCTTGGCTTCTCTGGCGAAAGTAGTTCTAGGGCTACCAGCCGCACGCGTATCTAATCGAGCACCAATGGCCAGAATCAGATCGGCATTCTGAACGGTAAAGTTACCATAGCGGGTGCCGTGAGTTCCGAATGCACCCACTACAAGATGATGGCTAGAAGGCAGTATATCCCTCATCGCCCAGGTCGGCGCGACTGGAAAACCCAACTTTTCAATGAATTCCCGCACCTCCCCATCCGCTTTGGCTAAGCGAATTCCCCAACCTAAGATAATGACTGGCCTTTTCGCCTTTTCAAGTATCTCAATACACCTGTCTACTTGATCCACCAACTCACTCAGGTCTCTGGTTTCCGGTTCGGGGGTGAACGACTCTAATTCACCAGGACTGATCTGTCCCCTTTGAAGGTCGTCAGGGATATCTAACAACACGGGTCCAGGTCTACCGGACCTGGCCAAATAACATGCCTTTTCCAACTCGTACCGGATTCTCGCGGGATCATCTACCCGCACGGCGTACTTGGTAATTGGCTTGTATATATCAACCACGTCCGTTTCTTGAAAGCCCATTTGTCTAACGCCGGTATCTCTCTTCAGCCTGAAGGTTGTAACTTGCCCTGTAATGTAGATAACAGGAACAGAGTCATAATAGGCGCAGCAAACGCCCGTCACCATATTGGTGGCCCCAGGTCCGCTTGTTGAAATCGCAGCCCCCAAATTCCCAGTCGCCCTTGAATAGGCATCAGCCGCCATGGCGCCAGCCTGCTCATGCTGCGGGCAAACGTAGTCAATCTCCGGATGTTTGGCTATCGAATCAACTAGATGCACGGAGGCTCCCCCAGATATGGCAAACACATGCCGGATACCTTGGCGGGCCAAAAAATCGGCAACGTAATCAGAAAGTTTCACACGATTCTCCTAGACTTATCCTTCCCAGGGTATCTCACTCTTGCAGGTCACAAAAAGTGTGCCTTCACGATAGCTCGTGGGCATATCATCAACATCACGCACTGGCTGCCAATTAGTTTTTTGAGAGAAAAATAGATTTAGCGAGTCAATAGCACCCATGGCATGGTACGGGAATACCAGCTCTCCAAATGGCTTAAATTCCTTTACTTGTGGTTCATGTTCATAAAACAAGTCCTCAACTTCTCTGCGAGCTACTTGTTTCAGTAGAGCGTACACTTTTGACCCAGGGGCGTGTTGGCTACTCAGAGACGGGAGTGCCAGAAAAAGACTTTCAAAGATAGAAGCAGAACTCATGTCCCCTCCATTAGTTCCGGTTCTTCACCAACCAGTCATTGCCATATCGTCTTAGTTTGTACATGTTGGGTTCCTCGGCCAGTTTTCTATCCAATTCCTCGGTTCCCCACATGTCAAACACCACGCTGAAGTTGCGTCCACCTATCAACTCACGTGGAGCATCGAGCGCCCAGTCGCAACAGTCCAAGACTTGATCCATCGAAGTGCATTCGTCGCCAGCCAGTTTATCCATTGTACGCTGATAATTATCTCCGGCGCGCTCACCTGCCCGTAACGTTGATTCATGTATCTTTGTCTTTACCCAACCAGGACCGATCATCACAAAGCGAGTATCGGGTATTTCGGCGTCCAACAGCTCACACATTTTGATCAGGGCTATCTTTGAGACGACATATGCTGAGTAGTTGACAGGAGCGTTGTTCGTTCCTCCACCAGCAAAGAGCAGGACACATGGCCCAAGAGGAAGGTTGACGCGTCTTGATGGTAGCAATTCATGAATGATACGCATCTGGCTGGTAAAGTTCACCCTCACAGATTCTTCCCATTCGTCAAAGCTGCATTCGGCAAAGGCCCCGACTGGATCCTGCGTGCCAGGACACATTACCAGAACATCCCATTGTGGACAGAATGTACGTAGATCGGAGCGAGCATTACCTATCGAGGCAGAATCTGCAAGGTCACAGTGGATAAGCTTAACTCCAGCGCGAAGCAATTCATCGGTTGCTTGCGATTTAGTGCGATATGTTCCAAATATGTTCCAACCACGGGCCAACCACCTTCGACTCATTGCGGTGCCAACATCACTGGAGGCGGAGATAATGATGGCTGAGCGGCCCTCTTTGACCATGGGGGATATCCCCTTTCTTTCAAGAACCGTGTTCTTCCATAAGCTGTGCAGACCTTCCGGTTCGCAACGACCGCAGTTTCAAGGTCGATGAACGTACTCCAGCGGCTCTTTTTGAATCTGTTCCCAGTTGTCCTCGACCCAGGCAATGACCCCGGTAAGCCCTTCCTCCAGCGAAATCTGCGGGTACCAGCCAAACTCTTCGCGTGCTTGGGTAGAATCAATGACGTAAGCAGCGTCCTGGCCCAACCGCTCGCCTACGGCGACAGTAGATGCCTCGAAGTCGCGACCCATGAGGTCACAGATCGTGTGCACGACATCGCGCACCGCGTAGCCCCTGTCAGGTGAGAGATGGTAGATCGTTCCGGGACGGCCTTTCTCCATAGCCGCCAGTTCCCCACGCGACACGTCACGGATGTGGATATAGGATTTAACCGCGACCCCACCACCATGCAGTTGGATCGTCTTCCCCACCTTCAGGTAGATGGCCGATCTGGGAATGATCTTGAACAATTGTTGATGCGCTCCGTATACGTTAGTGGAACGAATCATGACGAGCGGGAATTGAAAGTTCTTGACCAACGTAAACAGAAACAGATCAGCCGCCGCTTTGGAGGCCGCGTAAGGCGTGCTGGGGTTCAGCGGCGCCGACTCGGTAACCCTGCCCTCGCAGGTGCCATAGACCTCCGGCGAGGAGATATGCGCGTAGCGTTTGAGATAGCCCCGATCCCGCAGCGCATTGGTCAGTCTGGCAAGGGCCACCGCATTGGTCTGGAACCACTGCTCCGGATGCTCCCAACTGGGGGCCACCTCACTCTGCGCCGCAAAGTTCACCACGTACTCAGGCTCAAAGGCATCCAGTAACTCGATGATGTGGGGCATGTGTTGGTTCAAATCCATCTGGTAGAACTTGAAGTTCGCCCCCGGTCGCCGCTTGTAGGGCAGGTACAGGGCGCTTTTCTCCGGCGACCGGCTCAGCCCGATGACTTCGTTTTGGTCGTCATCCAGGAGCAGGTCAATGAAATCGCCGCCGGAGAATGAATTGCTGCCGATGACTACGATCTTGCGTTTATATGGCAAAACTTTTTCCTCCTTCTGTCTTATGCCGCAAATACTGTCTTGGGCAAACGATGGGCATGGCGCTCATTACCAGCTCTCGACCGCGAGCCCATTCACGTATGCGAAATGCTCGTCGTCCGTGGCCAATGTCCAACCATGTTCAAGGCATTGTGCAGCAATCCAGATGTCATTGTCAGGGATCGGGCATCCCTTGCGCTTCAAGGCACAACGCGTTCTTGAGTAGATTGCGGCGGTTTCTCGCCCCATCGGCACCACAGTGCAAGCGTCCACGAACTGCAAGTAGCGGGTGAGGTTTTCCAGGGGACGCGCGGAATTCTCTGCTCCAAACAATAGTTCACCCACAACGATTAGCGGGAGCACGACTGTCGGTAGAGCGGTGACTTTCGCCACCACGGTGGGGTCACCGTTGAGATGTCGAATCGCCATTGTACTATCCAGCGCGGTTTCACCAGGCATCGGGGTCAATTCTTGCGAACTCCTCTTCGATGATACGCCGCAACTCCGCCGCTTCGTCGTCGCTGAGAATGCCGGCAAATCGCAAGAGTGGGTGCGGCGTGGTCTCTTCGCGCTGAATCGTGATCTTCACTTTGCAGTGCTCTGCGACACCCTCCAACGCTTTGAGTGGGCGCAGGACGCCGTTTTCGTAAATGGCTTCAACTGTTTGAGGTTGTGGCATAGCCTCCTCCGTATTAGCCGTTGGTTAGCCCCTCGGGCACAGCCCGCGTATCAGAAGGGACCCTTAAAGCTTATATCTGGGACATCGAGCGGCACGGATGTCGTCACCTGCGATATAAGGTCATCCTTGCCGAGTCCCAGCATTCCCCTGGCGGTCGCTACGATGTGAACTGCTCGCGGATAATAGTGGTTGGCCAAAGCCGGGGTGGTCGGGGTGGGGCAATCAGGCAGGGCGATGCGTCGCGGTGGGCTTTTCATATCGGCCAGTGCTTCCTCCGCAACCCGTGCCACAACCTCAGCGCCGAAGCTCCCTGTCTTCCAGGCGCTATCGGCCACGATGAGTCGTCCTGTCTTGCGCACAGATTCCAGGATGAGAGACTCGTCCAACGGCCTGAGGGTGCGAATGTCAATAACCTCTGCTCCAATGCCCTCCACGGCCAGCATCTCAGCCGCGCGGAGCGCTTCCAGAGTCATGTACGAGGTGGCGGCGAGCGTTACGTCGTGCCCCTCCCTGACCACTCTGGCCTGTCCTAGCGGCACGCGGTACACTCCCTCTGGTACGCTCCCCGTGATATTGTAAAGCCAGCGGTGCTCGATGAAAATCACGGGGTTGTTGTCCTCGACGCTGGCGATGAGCAGCCCCTTGGCGTCGTATGGCGTGGCGGGCATGACCACCTTGAGACCTGGAACATGGGCGAACCAGGCTTGCAGGCTTTGGGAGTGTTGCGGACCCTGCCCCCAGCCCCGGCCAATGATCACCCGAATCACGAGGGGAACGCGCATTTGCCCGCCGAACATGTAATGCCACTTGGCAGCTTGATTGACGATTTGCTCCAGGGCCAACAGGGCAAAGTCAATGCGTTGATGCGTCATAATCGGTCTCATCCCCACCAGGGCTGATCCGATGGCTACTCCAGTCATGCCGTTCTCGGAGGTCGGCATGTCCATGACCCGGCTACTCCCGTATTTTTGTTGCAGACCCAGAGTGCTGCCAAAAATGCCCTTTGGATCAGGCACGCCCAGCCCCATAATATAAACAGCCGGGTCCTGGGCCATACACAGGTCAATGGCCTCATTGATAGCCTGGAAGAACTTCAACTCTCTATCCGTCACTTGAGATTGCCTCCCTGGGAGCTACGGAGCATAGATGTTTTCCATAAGAAGCCGCTCTTCTGGAAAGGGGCTTTCCTTAGCAAACACAATCGCGTCCTCTATTTCGGCTTCCAATTCGCTCACCATACGGTCAATGTCCTGGTTGCAAAGGATGCCCTCCCTCAACAGACGCTCTTTCAACCTTTCAAGCGGGCAGCGCCGTTTCCACTCTTGAAACTCGCTTTCGGTTCGGTAGCCCAGATCGTTGTCATAGTAGGGGCCACAGTGTTCCCGCCAGCGATAGGTCTTAAACTCCAGGAGCGTGGGGCCGCCACCCTGTCTGGCCTTGCAAACAGCCCGTTCCGCCAATTGGTAGACCTCGATGACGTCATTGCCATCGCCCTGATAACTCTCCATCCCATGTCCCTCAGCCAGCTCAAAAATCTCTCTGCTCTCAGGTTGGCGGACGGAGAGCGGGGAATACACGGAATACATATTGTTCTCACAAACAAATACGACAGGCAATCTTTTAAGCGTGGCGAAGTTAATGCTCTCGTGAAACACGCCCTCCTCGGTTGCCCCATCGCCAAAAAAGATCGCCGTCACACGTTGCTCGCCGCGCATGACTGAGCCGAATGCAGTCCCCACTGCGATCGGGATCGTGCTGCCCACGATCGGCGTGGCCCCCAGAAACCCCACGGAGAGATCCACCAAATGCATAGAGCCTCCTTTGCCCCTGGAGCATCCGGTCGCCTTCCCATATAGCTCCGCCACCATCGCCTTGAGATCCCCACCCTTAGCCAGATAATGCCCGTGCGAGCGGTGACCACTGAGCACGTAGTCATCGTCAGACAGGTTAGCACACACCCCGGCGGCAACCGCTTCCTGCCCGATGCAGAAATGGACAGGACATCTCATCTCCTGCTCTGGATAGAATTCGGCGATCTTCTCCTCGATCACGCGGATCCTGAGCATCTCATAGTACAGCCGTTTCAAGGCCTCAGCTTCCATAAGCTCCCCGTTTATTTTAGTTGCAGATGCTTCATAGTCTTGACGTTGTAATAGCGGATGTCCGTCATCGAGTCAGAAATCTTCCCCGCCTGGAAGGCGTCCGCCAGGTCGCGCACTGCGTCCTGGATGGTGTGCTGAGGCACAAAGCCCAACTCGCGCTTGATCTTGTCCGATGAAATGTGGTAGGAACGGTGATCATCCGTCGGGGTGGTGACGATCTCTATGTCTGTCCCCACCACGCCCCGCACCATCTCGGCAATCTCGATGACTCTGTGGTTCTGGTAGCCGGCGTTAAAAATCTTGCCGTCAATGGCTTCATCCGGCCATTCCAGCGTCCTGACGTACAAGTCGGTCATGTCTTCGATGTGGATATTGGGGCGCTTCTGCTGGCCGCCAAAAACGGCGATCCTTTTGTTGTTGATCGCGTGGTTGGTCAAGATGTTTACCGTCAGGTCCAGCCGCAGACGCGGTGAGTAGCCGCACACCGTAGCCGGGCGCAAGATCAAGGTCACAAATCCAGGCTGCCGTTCCCTGAGCAACACTTCCTCGCACATAGCCTTGTACCTGGAGTAGTCCGTCAGCGGCTCCAGGGCCAGATCCTCGGTGACGTTCTCCTCTTCCTTGATGCCATACACGCTGGAAGTCGAGGCGTAGATGAAGCGGTGAACGTCGCTGTCCTTTGACACCTCAACCAAATCAATGAACGCATCATAGTTGATGGACCGACCCAAGGCCGGGTCCAACTCAAAGCTGGGATCGTTAGAGATGCACGCCAGATGGATCACCGCCTCACACCCAGGCATGACCCTCTCCAGCAACGCCCGGTCGCGAACATCGCCCTTGATTTGCTCCAGAGCAGGGTTATCCTTGACCGCGTCCAGCACGTGCTCCCCGTAGATATACAGATCAAGCACCTTCACGCCGTAGCCCTTGTCCAGCAGCTTAGGCACCAGCACGGCTCCAACGTAGCCTGCTCCGCCTGTAACCAGAACTTGTCGTATCGGTTTCATTTCGGTCATGCGAGTTTCTCCTCCTCCGACCGTGACATTATAGCACAATCTGTCAAAAAGTGCGACAGCACAGAGTGGGCCGCTTCCACATAGCCGTAGACTTGCGAGGAAATGTAGAAATTCAGGTGGCCCAGGCGGCGCAATGGATTGTCGGCGCGAAAGCCAGAGAGCGTGATAATCTGGCATCCCCGCGCCACGGCGGCCCGGACGGCACGCAGGATATTCTCCGACCGTCCCGAACTGCTGATAGCAATCAGCAGGTCGCCAGAGTCGGCCCACAATTCCAGCGGTCGTTCAAAGACACACCCATAGCCATGGTCGTTGGAAAGGGCTGTCAACAGCGGCGTCCCGTAAAAGACCAACGCTCGCACTCCCACCCCTTTGCACAGATCGTTCTGCATGTGACTGGCGATGGCGGCGCTGCCACCGTTGCCTATCAACATGACCTTGCCTGAAGCGGCTCCGACCGATAAGATCATCTCCGCCGCTTTGCCTGCCCCTTGGTCCAAAGATAGAGCTACGCCCTGCCCATCGGTTACTTGCAGGCCCAGCAGCAGCTCAGACAGTTTGTGAAAATAGGCTGTAGCACTTTGGTCAATCACCTCAGTGTCCTCTCTCCCTGTCGAGATCATTCCGCATCTACTTCAACAAAGACTCAATATGCTTAAACAACGGCACACGCTCGATCGGCTTCCGATGGCCGACCGTGGCCACCGCCTGCGCTCCAACGGCGTTGCCGATGAAACCCACGACTTCCATAGGCGCCTGCTGGGCCGTGCACAGCGCAGTTATCGATAATACGGCATCGCCTGCGCCAACCCGGTCCACAATACGATTGGTAAATGCCGGGATCTCAGAGAAACCCTCTTCTTTGCCGTAGCAAAGACAGCCTTCCTGGCCTCGCGTGATCAGAACGCGCTCACAAGAAAGTTTTTCCGCCACTTCCAGGATAATATCCCTGGCATCTCTGAGCCGGCTTCGGACTTCCAGTCTGATTTCTCTTTCAGAAACGCATGTATAGTCCATACAGCGATATTTAGAAACCGTGTTGTAGCCCTGGTTGGCGGCGTTAGTCTGGGTGTTTACTACCAGGAAACGAGCTTGATCACACAAGATATCAATTGTTTCAGAGTTGAGCATACCGTGTCCATAATCGGCTACGATCACCACGTCGTATGCGGGCAGTACCGCTCTCAACCTGGCACACAACGCCTGAGAATTAGCGGCGTTGTCTTCCTCGTCATTCATCACGTACACTTCAAATAGCTTCTGAAACGGGTACATCTCGACGAATCTCCGCTTGACAATCGTCGGAGCATTCCCTGTATAGAGAAACAGTGTGTCAATCCTGGGGTCTAATTTTTCACGGATAAAGTCCTCCTGTGAATCCTGCGCCCCCAGGAAGGTGAGCACCCCCACCTGATCGCAAAAGGCGGCGACGTTATTGGCAACAGCTAAGATGCCCCCCGCAAACTTTTCGCTGGAAACGTATCTGGCGGCCAGGATTGGCTCTTTGCCGGACTTGCCAATGGTTTCGCAATACTGGTACTCATCAATAATCGTCTCACCTACGACCAGCACCTTCAGCGAGCGGGCGCTTTCGAGATAGCGCAGAACATCGTCCGCCCGGTATCTGAGGGCAAAATCGGCCAGATAGTCGCTGACCTCCTGGGGAAAGACCGGCAAGTAGCGGTTAATCAGGTGCGAGGAGCTAAAGGTGATATCGTCTGTGAAGACAAGCTGACCACCTACGGATTTGACCGCTGTTTCCTCATCAACGATCTTGCCTGTGAGATCTCTTTGCCGGTCTCTATAGTCAGCGCCTTTAGCATAGATATCGGGCTTGAGGAGTTTAATCGTTTCTACAGCCGTCGGCCAGTTGTTTATAGCCACGTAGTCAACACAATCCAGGGCAGCAATGGCCTCTGCGCGCAAATCCTGGCCGAACACAGGACGGTGAGGCCCCTTGTTCACGTACCTGTCGGGCGTTACAGTCACCGCCAGAATGTCTCCTAGCTCTCTGGCCCGCTCAAAATGGCGAATGTGTCCGATGTGCAGCAGGTCGAAAACGCCGTGGCAGTGGATGATCTTCTGGTCATCGTTCTGAGCGCGAAGTGAGGCCAGCACATTAGCCAGCTCTTCAATTGTCTTGATTTTGTCGTTCTGCCGCATACCCCTTCCCCTCCTGCATTACCTGAGCTGGGTTCAGTGCGATGGACTACCCAGGTACTTGAACCAGTCCCGGGTAGCATCGGCTATGGATCTCTCGTCCCATATGGGTGCCTCGCGCCACTGGTCGATATTCTGAAGCATGATTTGCACGCCTTCCTCAAAAGTAACTTTTGGCTGCCAGTCTAGCATCTGCGATATCTTCCGAGTGTCCGCAAAGGTGCAGTCGGGTTCGCCAGGCCGCTTCGGAATATGCACGGTCTCTCCACCGAGCAGTCTCACCAAATGGTTAACGCTATACGTATTGCCCGACCCAACATTCAAGACCTCGCCCTCAATTTCAGATTCCGCGGCCCGCACAAAGGCATCAACCACATCGGCGACGAAAGTAAAGTCCCTTGTCTGTGTCCCATCTCCCACTACCGTAAAAGGCTTTCCGGCCAGCTTCTGGGCCAGAAAGACGCCAAAGACAGCCCCATAGGCCCCGCTCGTTCTGGTCCGCGGACCGTAGACATTGAAGAGTCGGAGTGAAACACACGGCAGCTTGTATACTTTGTTCCAGTGCAGCACGTACTGCTCGCCGAGATACTTGGTAAGCGCATAGGGGTACATGGGCCTGATGAGCGCCGTTTCTGGGGTGGGAAACTCATCCGGAAGCCCGTAACAAGAGGACGAAGCAGCATAAATGAACCGCCTGACTCCGGCAGTCCGGGCGGCCTCGAGCACCGCGCTGGTACCATCTACGTTCGCTTTGTGGTATATGAGAGGCTGTTGAATGGAGGGCACGATGTCGGCCAGCGCCGCCAGATGGAAGACCCAGTCAACGCTCTCAAAGAACGGCTTGATCTCTGAATAACTCGAAACATCCAGGCGATGAATCGAGAGCCGCGGGTTGTCCTTGACTTGATCCAGGTTCTCCATTCTGCCGGTGGAGAAATTGTCAAGCACCACCACCGTATGGCCGTCCGCAAGCAGGCGCTCCACCAGGTGACTGCCGATGAAGCCAAGCCCGCCGGTAATGATAACTTGCTGCGCATTAATCATTCTCCCAGCCCTTCACACTCCTCAGATGCCCACTCTTTTATGTAGGCGCATTGTTAGATGCGGCCCACGTATCTGTACCCCTCATTTTTTTGCTCTTGCAACAGAGCATTAACCTCAGTTTTCAGCTTCGACGGAATTCTTCTTTTCAATCCGACAGGAATTCTCCCCCGTAACTGTATCAATAACTGCCTCAAACCGCGAGGGGTTCGCTGTGTGTCTGGCGAAGCTGCTCCCCCGTATCCTATCAAAGGCTTTCTCGCTGATTCCTGTACCATTCTTTTTCCTGTCCTGTATGGTTCCCAGAGGTGCGCATCTCTGTATAGAGTCTGTACAGGTATCTTATCCCACGTTGAGGATGGGCCTTTTTCTGCTAATACTACCACTATCAGAAGGCGCTCGGATCGAAGATGACTATACTGATCATGTCCCTCAAACTCGTAGAAGTTCCATAGTTCGCCTTGAGCTATGCTATCAAGCTCGGCTACGTACACCTTGCAGTCCGCAAATTGATTTAACACGTAATAGTCATAGAAAAGGTCGGGGCCAAATGACAGATAAGCGGCGCCAGTAAAATTTGACGCCGCGTTCCACTGAATGATCCTACCACCAGTCCGCAGCAACTTCACAACATTCTCAAATGCCGTGCGGATATCAAACAGGTGATCAAACGTTCCTCCGTCGATGATAAAATCAAATTGTCCATATAGTGCTTCCGGGACAGGCTTGTTGAGATCATGTACAATGTCACAACCTTCATATTCGCTAACATCTATAGTAAATAGCTCCTTAACGCCAAGCAGACCGAAGAAGGCATCGTCAGTGATGAAATTGGTCCCTTTTCCGACCCGGGTTTTCTGGTCGTGAGTGATTGCCATCTCCTCTAGAACTTGCTGAGGAGGCATATAGCCCTCTTGTTGTAGCAACTCAATAGCTTGTTCGTAGCTCATAGCAATCGTTTGACGGCCAAGAGTTAACACCTTGCCTTCTATAGGCTTGTAGAGATATTCTCGAACAAGCAGTCTAGCCAGTGTGGGCACAATCATCTGCATTCTCCTTAACTGTGAGTCAGCTTCCAAAACTAACCATTCTGAGTCCCATTCCCATCTCTTAGTAGCGAGCTATAACTTTTAGACCTAGCCCTTTTCGCTGAAAGAACGAACGGAGCAGCCTAACAAGAGGTCGCAAAACTTGGTAGAGAAGTGGGAAACGTTTGGTAGCCTCTTTGATCACGTGAAACTTAGAGTAATGAGATACAGGAGTTTGAACAGTTTCCTCTTGATCCTCTATTTCATCTTTGGTTTGCCAAAAATTATATACATAACTTCCCTGCTGTGGGATCACATTCCCAGTAGAGTTCTTTGTCTTCGTTGCAATGCAAATGATGCCATACATGCCATCATCTAAACCACCCATCGATACTCGGCCTAAGCAGCCTGGTTGATAATCGCTGATTTCCCAAGGATCCAGATGATGACGTGGGGTATATCGGAATACTTGAAAGGTGTTAATCTCAAATTTGTTTACTGCGTAAAAGTCCCAGAATAGAGTGGGTGAAAACATGTAAAATCCATGATCTATGTGATTCGAGGAAGGAGAAAGGTGAATAATTTTTCCACCCTGGCGCAACATTTTGTAGATGTTGTGTAGGGCATTCGGAACGTGAAAGACATGCTCGATTGTTCCCCCATCAATAATCACATCAAATGCTTCGAGTAAGTGTTCAGGAACTTCGCTACTATTAAGATCAAAAATGTGACTAGCAGATTCGTAGTCAGAAAAGTCCAGCGTTTCAGCCTCAGAAAAGCCTAACGACCTAAATAAACAATCATCAGATATGTACCCTCTGTCAGCAAACTCTGTCTTAGAAGAAAGAGTGATGTTGCCTGGGTTAGACAGTTCAACCCCAAATTCCACCGCCATTTTTTGAAGCAAATCATAAGAGAACCAAATATATTGTCTACCTAACGTGAGTACCCGCCCCTTAAATGGTCTTCGAGCCGCTTCCCTAAGCAGCACTTTTGCAGCACCCTTGGCTATTCCCATCAGTCAGTCGCTCCCCTCTCAGATTCCGAAACATCATTGCCAAGGAATTCAGTATGCCAGGCCAGCCGAGGCCTTATGACTGCTGGTCCGGCCCATGAGCCAAGATACTCTTTGCACATCTCACCCGTATCATGGACGTGGAATGACACCACATTGTCCTCAAAAATCTGGCCATCAGATATCCCTTTGCCCACAGCGGCAGTAACGCTGTACAACCCTTCATTCAGAAAGTTGCCAGGGATACGGCAAACGGATTGAAAGAGGCCCACCGGATGGGGGCGTGCGTTCCAAGGATCTTCCGTCAGGGAGACAGACCTGTGATTGTTTGAGGCGAGCACAAAGGTACCCATTTGATTTTTCAGGATTAAAGCTGAATATAGCGGTGCCTCCTCCTGTAGATTCCAATACACTATATGAATGAGCACCTCTTTGGAGATGTCCACGTCCGCTGTAGGGCCGTCAATACCGTCCTGAAGAATACGCACTGCATGCAGGCGGACGATATCGCTCCCCGGCGCCTGAGCAGGATCGGGCCAGACCACCTCGCCGCCAGCCGAGCGCGCCGTTGCCAGATAGTACTGGACGACCTCGGCAGCCGGGCCATCCACTACTACCTTCCCCGCGTCCAACAGAATGGCACGCTGACACAGGTTGATGATACTGGGCATGTTGTGGGATACCAGTAACACCGTCCGCCCTTCCCGGCCTACCTCTCCCATCTTACCCAGGCACTTCTTCTGAAACTCGTGATCCCCCACCGCCAGCACCTCGTCCACCAGCAGGATCTCCGGCTCCAGGTGGGCGGCCACGGCGAAGGCCAGGCGCACGTACATCCCGCTGGAGTAGTGCTTCACCGGCGTGTCTATGAACTTCTCCACCTCGGAGAAGGCCACCATCTCGTCAAACTTGCGCTCGATCTCAACCCGCTTCATCCCCAGGATGGCGCCGCTCAGGTAGATGTTCTCCCGCCCGGTCAATTCGGGGTGGAAGCCGGTACCCACCTCCAGCAGGCTCCCCACCCGTCCGTAAATATCGGCGTAGCCCTCCGTAGGCTCGGTGATGCGGGAGAGGATCTTGAGCAGGGTGGTTTTCCCCGCCCCATTGCGCCCGATGATCCCCACCACCTCGCTGCTCTTCACTTCGAACGAAACATCCTTAAGCGCCCAGATGGTCTCATCCATCTCGGCCGCGCCGTAGGCCTCCCCACGCAGCAGCTTGGCCGCCCGTCGGAAAGGAGACTGCACTGCTTCGGTCAGGGTCTCACGGATCGTCTTGTATCTGGCCTGGGGCCCGCCGATGCGATATTGTTTGCTCAAGCTCTCTACAAAGATGGCAGCGTTACTCATCTATACTCCTACGCCACATCGGCAAAGGTCTTTTCCATGCGGCGGAAGTAATACGCGCCGCTGACTAGCAGACCGACGGCCGCGATGGTCGAAACGATCATGATGGGGCCTGGCGCGGTCTCTGTTCCCAGCAGCGCCCAGCGAAAGCCCTCCACCACGCCCACCATCGGGTTGATGCCATATAGCGTGCGCCAGGGCTCTGAGAGCAGACTGCTGGGGTAGGCAATCGGCGTGGCGAACATCCAGAACTGCACCAGAAACGGCACTGCGTAGCGTACGTCACGGAACTGCACGTTCATAGCGGAGAGCCACAGGCCCACCCCCAAGGCTGTTGCCAATGCCAGCAGCAATAGAAACGGCAACCACACCACTGCCACGGTGGGCCACATTCCATAAAAAGCCATCATGGCCAGCAAGGTGGTGAACGCTAAGGCGAAGTCTACCCCGCCGGAAATGACGCTGGAAACGGGCACCACCAGGCGTGGGAAGTAAACCTTCTTGATCAGATCGGCGCTTCCCACCAGGCTGTTGGACGACTGGCTCAGCCCATTGGCGAAGAAGGTCCATGGGATCAGGGCCGCATAGCTGAAGATGGGATAGGGGATGTTATCGGATGGTATACGGGCCAGCCGGCCAAAGAAGATGCTGAAGACCACCATGGTGAAAAACGGTTGGATGATGGCCCAGGCCGCGCCCAGTACTGTCTGCTTGTAGCGCACCTTGACGTCGCGCCAGGTCAGGAAGTAGAGCAGTTCGCGGTACTCCCACAAATCACGAAGTTGTAGAGAGATCCATCCTCGTGACGGTCGAATGGTGACTGTAGGCACAGACCTGCTCTGTTGCCCAGGCTCTGGCTCATGCATCTCCTGGCCCTCATCGGCCTTACCTGCCGCGCTTTTGATCAATTCCATGGGTAACTCGATTCACTCCACACTGGCCGGGGCTTGCATGGACACCCCTATGCCGTAAGATCTACTAAGTATAGCACCTGCAAGCACGTTTGTCAATTAACGTTGGCCCGGGATCTTGCATTGCCCCCCTGGCATGAGGCTCGCTCTCTCGTCACTGTGCCAGGTACCAGTCCACCGTTCGCCGCAGTCCCTCCTCAAGCGGGGTCTTCGCTCGGAACCCAAACAGCCGTTCCGCCTTGCTCGTATCGAGGCACCGGCGGGGCTGCCCGTCGGGCTTGCTCGTATCCCAGACAACCTCCTCCTCAAGTCCCATCAGCCGGGCGATCAGATGCGCCAGGTCTTTGATGCTGATCTCCATCCCGCTGCCCAGATTCACCGGATTGCTCTCGTTGTACCGCTCTGTAGCCAGCAGAATCCCTTCGGCTGCATCCTCTACGTAGAGAAACTCCCGCGTCGGCGCCCCCGTTCCCCAGGCCACGATGTGATCTTCACCGCGTTCCCTGGCCTCGACGCATTTGTGGATCAGGGCCGGAATCACATGGGAGGTCTCCAGGTCGAAGTTGTCCCTCGGGCCGTAGAGATTCACCGGCAACAGAAAGATGGAGTTGAAGCCATACTGTTGACGATAGGCCTGGGACTGCACCAGCAGCATCTTCTTGGCCAGCCCGTAGGGGGCGTTCGTCTCCTCGGGGTAGCCGTTCCAGAGATCTTCTTCCTTGAATGGCAGCGGCGTATACTTGGGGTAGGCGCACACCGTGCCAATGGCTACGAACTTGCTCACCCCGGCCTTCCAGGACTCGTGGAAAAGCGGCACGCTCATCATTAGATTGTCGTAGAAGAATTCAGCGGGGTGGACCCGATTGGCGCCAATGCCGCCGACCCGTGCCGCCAGGTGAATCACGATATCCGGTTGAGCATCGGCGAGCACGCGCCGTATGTTGTCCAACTCGCGCAGGTCATAATCCTTACTCCGCGGCACGAAAACTTCTCCTGCCCCGCGCTCCCTGAGTTTCTCGACCACGAAGGAGCCTAAGAAGCCACCCCCGCCTGTTACCACGACACGCTTGTTTTGCCAAAATTGCTGTCTAGCTGTCCATTCACTGGTCATTGATCGTTTGCCCTCCCCCAATTGCACGATGAGCCAGGCATTTTGGTCTTACTATCCACGGGTTAATTCTTATATTTTTGTAAGCTCAAAAATGCCGCAGCCATAACTACACGAATAATTATTCTGAATATCTTGAAGGTTTAATTGAACTTCTCTGAATAATTTACCTCTATCATCCACATAAGAAAAAGAATCTATTCTGTACCTGCCCTCCAAAAGTTCTAGTAGATACTTTACGGAAAAAACTCTATGGGCATGAAATTCAATTCTTTGCTCACCAATTGGCACAGAAAAATAAAACTTGCCCTCTGCCTTTAGCATCTCGTAAATGTTATCCAAGCCTTTCAGATGACCATTGGGATCAACTTTCCCTCCATATCTACCGAGTCCTAAATGTTCTATTACGTGTAATGAAGAAATTGAATCACAGTAGTCATATAAATCAAAATCATCGGCCATAATATCAGCACGCTTAAATTTTATATTCAGAATGTCAATATCTAAATCTCTTATATCGAAAACTTCGATTGCTCTGAAAGAGGCAACGTGAGCAACAAAACCATCTACCCTTGAGCCAATATCTACGTGCTTGATTGGATTATTTTGAAATATCTTATTGGCAACCAGCAAATCTTGATGAAAATAATGACCGGATGCTGTACCACTTTGGATGAACCTATCCGTCAGGCAAAGATAAAACTTACTAATGCGAAAAGGAGATTGGGATTGGCTTAATTGCTTCTTGAACTCGAAATAGTCCTTCAGGAAAGGAGGAAATCCTTTCATTGACCTGCAAAACTTCAAGAGGTCGATGCCTACGGGAGACGGCACTGAAAGGAGCTGCGCCAGAACCCGCTTTATCGGGCGCATTTTAATCTCCTCTCCTATACGTTTGTCCGAACGGTGATAAGGCTCATTTTCTTCCGAAGGCGCGCAAACAACATTTTCAATATCAAACTCAATCTAAGTTCTAAGGCAAGCTGAACGATCAAATTCAAACTTCGGCTCACTCGCACCCAACCATCACGATACTGTTCAGATTTCCACTTCAGGTCGCCAGCCTGCACAGCCTTCGACGGAATAACGGCCAGTGAATAATCGAGTTCAATGTAGCGGAATCTTTGCCGGGCAACGTTTAGTCTCTCTTGCAACTGGGGTGACATCATGCCCTCTTCCAGAAACGATTGGAATTCATCAAGATGCTCTTGCAACTTTGCGCCAGTCGCCATGATGCTAGAGGGAACGATGAAGTAACACGCCTGTTTGTTCGAGCTACGGTCGGGGGCATGGCGGTACGAGTACCGTAGAGCTTCATGCCTGGAAGCGATTGAAATGCCTGTGCCCGCCAGGTTCACTTCAATGCCCTCTCGAGCGTCGTTATCCAGGGCAAAGGCCTGCATCTGCAATTTCTCTGGCTCCCAAACATCTCCGTCTCTAACGAAGGCTACGTAGTCACAATCCAGGGCCGTAAGCGCTTCTCTGATGCCTCCCATTTTTCGAACAGGAGCCTGAAAACTCTTCGCTTGTGCTTCATCTCCCACCAGGTACACTTCAAAATTGCTATGCGTTTGAGCGTTAATTGATTGTATTGTTTCGGTACATAAATCGCTCTTTGTACTACTTGTCAGGTAAACCAATCCTACCTTTGTATCGGTAGTCTGGCTTACATTCCTACCTCCTGCTCTGCCAGCAGCAGCCTGGGCAAAAATTTTATCCAATTGTTTCTCCCAGGTATGCTCCCGCTGTGCTCGCTGATATGCTTTACTGGCAATTCTTTCGCGTTCTATGTCGTGCTCTAAATAGTACCTGACCTTTTCCAGCAAGTCTTCGAACGTTGTAAAGGTGACAATCTCTTCACCCAGGCGAAAGTAATCGTTCAAATAGGGCCTTTCTTCAGTCAATTGAAAGCCCCGGCATCCAGCGATTTCGAAGGTGCTCCCTTTCAGTTGGGTGCTTCCACCTACGGAGGATCTGGCGGGGTTGAGATTGATGCGTGTCTTGCAAATAGTTAGCACCATATCCTCAACTGAAAGATATCCGCCCCATCTATCTTTAAGATCAGGGATACTACCCCAGCCCGGACCAAATAAGCGGACATCAATGCCATGCCCTACCAAATAGCGAACCAATTCAACCCGGTTCGAATGCGGCGCACCAATCAGCGAAACATCGTATTCCCTGGCAATTTCCACCGGACGAAAGACCTTGTGATTGTACGCCCACTGTGAAAGAATAACGTTTTGGAAACCGTGTTCTTTGTACCAGGGCAAACTGCCTTTGGAAGTGGTAACACACCAGTCGAAACATTGACCATAGTGCCTGGTCGTTTCGTGGAACCGCCACTCGTCATCGGTCAAAAATAGAATTTTCTGCGGGATCTGCAAGGACTTGATGTGGTGCATTTTCAATGGAATGAGACCCGCAGTCATTAACAAACACTCATAATGTTTTTTTTGATGCATTTGTTCAATCAAACGGTAGCTCCCTTGTTTGTCCCGCGGATCAACGGAAAGGTGATCGAATCCTAAGCTGACTAAATAGTCAACCCAGTGTGGTGCGAAGTAGCTGCCCTTCTGATATGAAATGAACAAGCCTTTCCTGGTAGTCAGGTCTCGCATGGTTAGCTCTCTAACAAAACCCCTCTCACTTCAGAGGATCAAGTCACACAACTGCTCACCAACCACGGAGGGCGGCATTTTCAAAGGAATCGAAACGAGCTGCATTGATGGAACGGCGTTGAGCGATTGGCGCAATATATCCTCGGCCTGTTGGAGATAGGTCCGCACGGATACATGGCGATGGGTCAGCCAGGAGTACAAGAAGCGAAGCAAACTATGCCATTCATGGTACGTTACATCTAGCATGAAAGCGACAAGTTGTTCTCGGTCCAGCGCATTCACGGTTATTCGATCCACTTTGCCATCTCGCACCAGCAAGTACACGTGGTCAAGTGGAACAGCAGTTTTTGCCAACGAACGTTCTGGCAATACACGGCGCGGCGCCACTGCGATGTAGCCATTACCGCGTATGATGTTGTCTGGTGGTTGCCACGGGATGCCCAGGTGGTCACACAGCATGTACCGCAATTTGTTGTACACACGCCACGAAAAGGTTCGAGGTTTGCATTTGATCTGATTCTCAGCAAAAAAACAGGGGAATAACGGTTGGTGGTATGCATACAGGGCAAAGGGACGCAGGTACGGCTCAAGCTGCCCGGGCCGGGTCAGGATCACCAGATCATCGCCCAGGATTTGAACTCGCTCATCCTGCACAGCCTGCGCCACAAACGCCGTTTTCCCAACCCCACCGAAGGCCGGCAACAAGATGCCTGTCCCATCCACACTGATGGCGGCTGCATGGACAAAGGTTTTATCCTGCTGGAGGAGAAGTTCCTGCAACAGAAACGGTAACGACAAGACCCCATATAGGGAGCACCAGAAATCCAATGCCCCCTCAGTCACACGTATAGCTATTTCCTGCTGGGTATCCACGTAAATGTGGTCATCAAAGAAGCAATAACCGGGCACAATGCGCCCTGCTGTACTCTTTCCGATGGGGAGCTTAGAATAGTCACGAATAGTCAGAGTATGTGTTATATTTGAGGCCCTATCTCCATCTCCCTGTCCCTGAGCCTGGAAACCGTCAAGTTGCCAGAACACACGAATTTTGAGCTGTCTTTCCCGCTTGCTATCGGCGGACGGGGCCACGTTGACCGCAATGCTGCCGATTCGATATTGGCTATCCATTTATGTGCGCGCTACTCCCTTGCCACGAACGATATCCCAAACTCCCTCCAACCAACCTTTTGCCCAACGCAGGCTGCGACTCGGGTTGCGATTGCAGAAGGACAGCACCAGCAATCCAAGCGTCGCCCACAGGTAATAGAAAATGCATGACCGACAGCTAGGATACACATTCTTAAAAAAAAGATAATGGTGATTAATTAGATACATTTTATACCTGGCAGCGATTTTTTGATCCGGTAACCGAGGCTTATTATGAATCAGGACAGCTTCGGGATTGTAAAACAGCTTATGATTCCTGGAGACACGGTAGGAAAAATCAACGTCTTCCATAAAGCTGTAGTCGGAGAGTGCTTCGTCAAACGCAAAATCCTGAAGAACGTCTGCGCGATAGGCCATCGAGCACCCACTTAAAATGTCAACCTCAAGGAACTCTGGGCGTCCATAGGAATGGGTCGGCAATCCTGATTTTTGTAACCTGCCGGAGCCTCCAGGTCGCTGGAGGTAGAATAGGCGCTGTAAGATATAGCGAATGTCTCGCGTATTGACGGTGACCCCTTGGATCGTTCCCATGCCACCCATGTATTCAGGGTGTGCTTCAAACACCTGCATCATTTTAGCGATGTAATCCGCCATAAGAACCACATCGTCATCGAAAAAGAAGACGATATCGGCGTTGGCCCGTGCAATGCCCCGGTTGCGTTGTAATGTCAGTCCCCGTTCCGTATGCAGGTAGTCCAACTGCGTATCAGGAAAATAATACTGGCTGGAAAACGCGCTGTTGAAAGCAGGGAAGGTATCCATGCGCGGCTCGCTGCTGTCCACAACGATCAACTGGTCAACTGGCCGGGTTTGGCTGGCAATGGAGTGCAAGCAGGCCACCAGATCATCCGGACGGTTCAATGTACAAATGACTATCCCAGCAGATAAAGAACTACTACTGTTTGAAAGTGTCATTCCGATCATTGACACCTATGCCTGCTACTTGGAAACCGTGGGTGGCAAACATCGCCGCTGTGGGGAGGCCAATATATCCGAGGCCCAGAACACAGATCTTTTCGAATCCAACGTCTGAGGACGTGGCTTCCACCGATTCTCCTCCTCATATAGAGTTTGCTCAACGCGCAGTGGTATAATGGAACAGGCCTAAAAACAATAATCTCGCCAGAGTGGATTTGCCTCCGGCCAGATTTCTATACTACCTCTCGTCGGGGTGCCAGATCCACCCTGGCCGCTGCCTCGGGCTCTGTCTCAGCCGCGAGGTTTTGTTTAGGACGACGATAAAGTACCCTCAGAGCTTTTTGATTATACCACAAACTCCTCTCGCCCGCAAATTTTGTATTTGCCGGGGGCGTGCGTCAGGATGGGGGTGAGTTTCAAGCGGCTCTTGATGAGGCACGCTTCATGCACAACTGTGTACTACCATCCCAGGCAGGTGACTGCCAGGGGCGCCCGTCCCAGGAAGTTCATCCTGAAGTAACGGCAGTCAGGGGGTACGTAATTAATGGACTCGATAAGTGGAATCAGGGAGCGGGCGTGAGGGTCGGCGCTGGAGTGATCTCGAAGCCAAAGAAAGCCTCGATTACCTGCCGGAAGATGGGGGCCGCCACCTTGGAGCCTTCGCCGCCCTGCTCGATCACTACGGCCACGGCGATCTGGGGGTCGTCGGCCGGGGCGTAACCAGCAAACCAGGCGTGAGGTTCGTCGCCGGGGTTTTCAGCCGTGCCGGTCTTACCGGCCACCGGCACTTCCAGGCCCGCAAAAGCCTCTTTAGCCGTGCCGTAGGATTGGGTGGTCACCCCCAGCAGCGCTTCCTGGATGACGGCCAGGTTTTCCGCGCTGAGGGGCAGGCGGCCCATCTCCTGCGGGGCAAAGGTCTGTTCCGGCTCCTCTGGTAAGGCGTCCACTCTGAGAATGGCTTGAGGGTGATAGAGGATGCCCCTGTGGCCTATGGCCGCCAGCATGACGGCCACCTGCAAGGGCGTAACCAGCATGTAGCCCTGCCCGATAGCCAGGTTGACCGAATCGCCCGGAAACCAGGCTTCGCCCAGGGCCTCTCGTTTCCAGGCCGGGTCAGGGGCCAGGCCGGCCGCCTCGTCGAAACCTTCCAGGCCGGTCGGACGGCCCAGGCCGAACTGTCGGGCGTAGCCGGCCAGTAGAGCGCGGTCGCGTTCGTCACAGTACTGGCCCAGCTCGTAGAAGACCACGTCGCAGGAGGCGGTCAGGCCCGCGCTCAGGCTGATCGTGCCATGTCCTCGTTTCAGCCAGCAGGTCTTGGTCCAGGCTGGCCCCAGGCCCTGCCAGGTGCCGGTGCATTCGAAGGTCGAGTCTGGCGTGAAGTCTCCCTCTTCCAGGGCCACAGCCGTGGTCACGATCTTAAAGACCGAGCCTGGGGCGTATGTGCCCTGAATGGCCCGGTCGAGGAGGGGCTGGCTGGGGTCAGATAGCAGGGCCTGCCACTGTTCGGTCGTCATCTTGGCGGCGAAGAAGTTGGGGTCGAAGGTTGGAGAACTGGCGATAGCCAATATCTGGCCGCTGCTGGGATCGAGGGCCACAATAGCTCCCACCCGCTCGCCCAGGATGGCCTGCACCTTCTCCTGAAAATCGCGGTCTATGGTGCTGTAGATGCTGCGGCTGGGGGAGGCAGACCGTTCCTGGAGAGTGGTCACCAGGTCGCCCTGGGGGGTGATGACGGTCAGCACCCCTCCCCGTCGGCCGGCCAGGTATTTTTCTCCCCAACGCTCCAGGCCGGCCTTGCCCACCAACTCATCTCCGCCATAGCCTCTGGCGGCCCACAGGGCCAGCTCGGCCTGGTCTATCGGCCCCAGGTAGCCTATCAGGTGAGCGGCCAGACCGCCAGGACGGTAGGCGCGGACGTAATCCTGCCGGAGTTCGACGCCGGGCAGGTTATCCAGGACGTGGGCGTGGGCCTCGTAGGTTTCCACCGAGATGTCTGCGATAGGAACGAACCAATCGGGCCGGGCGGCGGCGTATCTGGCCTTGATCTTCTCCGCTTCCAGGCCGGTGATGCGACTCAACTCCGCCAGAAGCCGCGCTTCGTCCTCGATGCGGCCAGGTACCGCCCCCACCACGACCACCACTCCTTCGGTAGCCAGGCCCCGCCCCTCGCGATCGTAGATGTTGCCCCGCGAGGGAATGCGGTCGATCATGTGCAACAGCATGGTGTCGCCCAGTTCGGGCAGGATGAGCCTGGGAGACCAGTCTATCCCCCAGCGGGCGCCTTCCTGGTCGCTTTCCGGGGAGCTTTCCAGGGAGAGGGTCATGGTATTCTCGGCCTCGATGGGGCCGACCAGGATCGTGTCCAGGGTCAGGCTATAGGCCACCTGAGCGCGGTCGCCTTTCTGGAGCGCGGAACGCAGCCGGGTGGCGACGGAGATGATGGTCGCCTCGGCCGCCACGTCCTGGTAACGCTCGACGAAAGCCTGGCGGCTGATGGCCGCTTTGGCCCCGGAGGACAGGAGGTCGTACATGGCGTGGTAGTCGCCGAGTTCCCAGGCTTGCAGGAAAGCCTGGGCCGCCGCTTCGGAACGGGGCGGGATGGGCGTGGCCGTCGGCTCAAATTGCAGGAAAGAGGACAGCGACTGGCAGGAGAGAGAGAATAACACCACGACCAGGAGGAGCGTCCAGCTATACCTTTGAATTGCTGTGACCCTTTTGTTGCCCTTCATCTTCAACCCCCAGGTTGGATTATACCCCCGTTCGATGTCCACGTCAATGGAGACTTCCGGGCTTGACCAGGCCACCGTGTTCGTGGCGCTGATGTACGTGCCACCCTCGTTTTGCAACTGTTGACCTTCGCGTCTCTCTGGTGTATACTACTATTTAAAAGCGCATGGCGAGGAGGGTTGAATGAGAGCGTTGATCACCGGGGGGGCAGGCTTTCTGGGTTCGCATTTGTGCGACCTGCTTTTGGCCGCAGGACACGAAGTTATCGCTATGGACAACCTGATCACAGGTTCGATGCGCAACATCGAACATCTGTTTGGACACGAGCGTTTCTTATTCATCAAGCACGATGTCACCAATTACATTTACGTCCCAGGCCAGTTAGACTACATCCTTCATTTCGCTTCCCCGGCCAGTCCGATTGACTATCTGGAATTGCCTATTCAGACCCTCAAGGTTGGGGCATTGGGCACGCACAAAGCTCTGGGTCTGGCGCTGGCTAAAGGGGCCCGTTTCCTGCTGGCCTCCACCTCGGAGGTCTACGGCGATCCCCTGGCGCATCCTCAGAAAGAGAACTATTGGGGTAACGTCAATCCTATTGGCCCGCGCGGGGTCTACGACGAGGCCAAACGCTTTGCCGAAGCCATGACTATGGCCTATCACCGTTCTCATGGCGTGGAAACGCGCATCTCCAGGATATTCAACACCTATGGCCCGCGGATGCGTCTCAACGATGGCCGGGTGGTGCCCAATTTTATCGGCCAGGCTCTACGGGGCGAGCCGCTGACGGTCTACGGCGATGGCTCCCAGACCCGGAGTTTCTGTTACGTTTCCGATTTGATCGATGGTATCTATAAGCTTCTCCTCTCTGACGAGGTGGAACCTGTGAACCTCGGCAACCCCCGCGAGATGAGCATCCTGGAATTTGCGCACACCATCAATGCCCTGACCAAAAACCAGGCCGGTATCGCTTACCAACCTCTTCCTGTCGATGACCCCAAGGTGCGCCGTCCCGACATTGGCAAGGCCCAAAAAACGCTGAATTGGGAGCCTGGGGTTAGCCTGGAAGAAGGGCTGAAAAAGACCATAGGATGGTTCAGGGACAAGGTCTGAACAAGCGAATGCCAAGTAGAGTCACTGGAAGAAACCAGGTTTATGGGCAGAAACCTGGTTTCTGGGGAAGCGCCAGGCGCCTGGGAAGCAAGGTGGTTCTCTTTCTGTTCATCCTGGCGATGAGCCTGCTTATTGCTCTTTTGCCCCTGACGTGGGCGGCGGCTCTCATCCTGGGGAGCATCGTCCTGGTCTTGACTCTGATCCGCCCTGAGTACGGCCTTTACCTGTTGATCTTCGCCGTGCCTTTTGGGGCCATCCGCGAGATTCAGCTCAGTCGCTTTACGGTGGGCGTCACCGAGGCGTTGGTAGGGTTGGTGCTGGCTGCCTGGCTGGTCAGAATGATCGCCGTCCGTGAGGTGAGGTTTCCTCACCCGCCCCTGCTGCTCCCCTTGCTGGTGTTTCTGGGGGCTATCCTGCTGTCGTGGTCGAACACTTTCTCGCTTCCCTACAGCGTCAAGGAGACCCTGAAATGGATCGAAGTGGTGGCCCTTTATCTTTTTGTAGCCGCCACCATCGACCGCCCCCGGGCCAGGACAGTGATAGCCTGTATGCTGGCGGCGGGCAGCCTTCAGGCTGTGGTGGGTTTTTACCAGTTCTTCGGCGGGGTAGGGCCGGAGCATTTTGTCCTGTTCGGGCGTTTCATGCGGGCCGCCGGCACCTTTGCGCAGCCTAACCCTTTCGCCGGATACCTGGGGCTGGTGCTTCCTCTGGCCTATAGTCTGTTGCTTGCTTCCTTTGCCCCTGGCGAGGCGGCTAAGGGCCAGGCAGCCAGCTTTGTGAGGCGTGGCTTGTGGACTGCATTCTACGGCGTGGCCCTGGCCTTGATGGGGGCGGCCATGATCATGAGTTGGTCGCGAGGAGCCTGGTTGGGCCTGGGGGCTGCGTTCGTGGTGGTCAGTGTGGTGCGCAGCCGACGGGCCGCCGTGTTGTTTGCCTTGGCCGTGGTGGTGCTCATTTTCGTGCTGATCCTGGGCAGCCTGGAGCTGTTGCCTGAGTTTATAACTCAACGTTTCGCCCTCGTTCAACCTTACCTGCGCGTTTTCGACGTCCGTGAAGTGGAGGTTACTGCGGGGAACTGGGCGGTGGTGGAACGGATGGCCCACTGGCAGGCGGGCTGGTATATGTTCAGCGCCCATCCCTGGCTGGGGGTGGGGATGGGTAATTACGTGCCCATCTATCCCCTGTACGCCCTGCCCGGCTGGGACGAGCCGCTAGGACACGCCCACAATTACTACCTCAACGTCGCCGCCGAGGCCGGCCTGGTGGGCCTGAGCGCCTATCTTCTGCTGTGGGGGGCCTGTTTCTGGCAGGCCTGGCAGACGGTGCGAGGCGCGACCGGCTACGCCCAGGCCGTAGCCACAGGCATCCTGGGCGTCATCACCCACCTGACCGTCCATAACTTATTCGATAACCTGTACGTCCACGGTATGTACATGCACATTGCCATCCTGTTAGCTCTGCTTTACGTGATCCCCAGGGGGCCTGGCCCTTTGGAAGTTTGTATGAACGAGCAGACACGGATTTCCCTCACGGATGTCACGGATGAGCCGCTCGTTCACACGCTTCGATGAAACCCGCAGAGCGCGCGGAGAACGTGGAGAGGTTTCTGGCAGCGCCAGCCACCTGACGAAAGGTGATTTTTTTCCTTTATGTCAACGTCTAAACTGTTTGAGTTGATGCAGACCAATCCCGTGTTGTCCAGAGTACTGACCCTGGCCCGTCGCCATCCCGGGCTTGCCAGGCTGATTGACCACGCCCTGGCTAATTCTCAGGAAATCGAGCGGTTCATAAAATTTGCCCTGGTCGGCACTTCGGGCACGGTGGTCGATTTCGGGCTGTTGAATCTGCTTATTCAGGTTTTTGGGTTTAGCCTGGTAGCGGCCAATACCTGCTCTTTCAGCGCGGCAGTGTTCAACAATTTCATCTGGAACAGGCTGTGGACCTTTCCCGAATCCAGGGAGCGTCCTTTCCTTCCCCAACTGGCTCAGTTCACCCTGGTCAACATCGTCGGGTGGGTCATAAACACGGGCATTCTGTGGTCGCTCAGCACCTACGTACTCACTGCTCCGCTGTGGGGCTATAACCTGGCTAAAGTTATCGCCACCGTGGTGGTCTTGTTCTGGAATTTTGGGATCAATCGGATATGGACCTATAAGGGGATTTAGCTGCTGAAGAGACGGCACACCGATGAGAAGAAAATCCTTCGACGTGATCCTGCTGTTCATCCTGCTGATCGCCAGAGTGCGCATCGACACCCTGGTCGATGCTTTGGTGGCCCCCCGGCCGGTGGAAACCGTCCAGCGCCTCTTTGGGTGGCTGCTACCGGAACGTAGCCTGGGGCTGCTCGCCGATTGGATGACTGACCCGGTCAGCCTGCTGCTCGCCACCATCACTTTCGGGTTGCTGCTCGCCTATTTGGTGGTCGATGCCTGCCATCTGGCCGAGGAGAAAGAATACCGTCTCAAGCTGGCCCTCGTCTGGCTGATCGTGCTGAGCACCGTGATCGCTCAGACCGGCTTCCTGATCCTGATGCGCCATCAAAGCGGCCCGGCCAGTTTCACCCACGACGGCGGCGTCATCCAGACGGAAGAGACCATCAAGTACATTCTGGCGGGCAAGAACCCTTACGTCGAGGATTACCTGGACACCCCTATGGCCGAGTGGGGGCTGGACCGCAGGACCGCTCTTTATCACTACCCCTACCTGCCCTGGACGTTCATCTTTTCTACCCCTTTTTATCTTCTCAGCCATCTTTTGCCGGGCTGGTACGATCAGCGCTTTGTCTATCTCTTGCTGTTCATCGTCATGCTGGCGCTGGCCCCCAGGCTGACGGACGACCGCCGGGCCGCCCTGGGCCTGACCATGACCCTGGGCCTCAACCCCATCATGGGCAACGACATCATTTACGGCCAGAACGACTCTTTTGTCCTGTTCTGGGTGGTCTGGAGCGTTTATTTTCTGCGCTATGGGCGCCGCACTCTCTCCGCGGTAGCTTTCGGCCTGGCCTGCGCCAGCAAACCGACAGCCTGGTTTCTGGCCCCTTTCTATCTCCTCTACCTGATGGGCGACCTGCTGAGCGAGGAAGAGTCTCCCTTAAAGGCGAAGGTAAAAACCTTGTTACCGCAAATCCTGCCCGGCGTGGTGGTCTTCGTTCTCCTGGTGCTGCCTTTTGCTCTCTGGAACCTGGAGGCCATGGTGGACGACATCTGGCGCTGGTCGAGCGGCACGGCGGACGTTCCCTATCAGATACGGGGCTGGGGCTTCGCCAACCTGATCCTGGCCCTGGGGCTGGTCGAGTCGCGGCTCGGCTATTTCCCTTTCTGGCTGTTTGAGCTTCTTTTTGGTCTGCCTCTTCTCCTCTTCCTCCTCTGGCGGCAGGTCAGAGATAACACCCTCCAGGCCATGTTTTACGGCTACGGTTTCTTTCTTCTTATCTTTTTCTATTTCTCCCGTTTTCTCAACGAGAACTATGTGGGTTACATCCTGGCCTGTCTGGCCCTGGCCTGTTTCGTGGGACACGAAAAGACGCAAACGAAGTTCAGAGATGGCTGATGGGGGCGGCCCTTTCACAGACACGATTACTGTCCGAGAGTAAACCTTTCTGAGCGATCAAAACCAGAGCGAGGAACAGGGCCGTTCATCTGAGCCCCAATTCCTGCCGTGTGCCCCCCAAACCAGGTAGATAGCTGCGCAACTCTACGGCCCCTCTAAATTTTTAACCAAACCTTAACTTGATCTTTACCCGATAATAACCTTTTTGTGGTATAATATTTAAAGAGCCGCTGGTACCACCATCTGGCCCTTAAGCCAACACTTAAGTGAACGGAACCGTAACACTTGCAAGAGGCATGAAGCCATGATATAATATTTTAGAACTTATGAACATCTTATCACAGCCCTGAGTAAGCAAGGCCTCATCCGATTCTCCCCGCCGGTGAGGCAACAAGCCTGACCCTGGCCATCTGACCGCCAGCAGACACGGTCCAGGCTGCTCTGAGTTGCAATTCAGCCGTTGGGCGAGCTGGGGCCGGGTCATTGTTGCCCTGGAGCTTTAGCGACGACGGACTAATGGAAACCCGAGCAGAGAGCAACTTCCCCACCAGGTAACTACCCCCGAGGCTTCCTGTGTGGCGCTGTGGCACGTGTGTTCCGCGGCGCTTATGTGTTTTTTATGGAGATAGCCTGGCTAGTCAGTGGGTGACCCAGCGAGGGGTGAAAGGTGAGGAGCCGAGGAGGAACCTCCTATGACCTGGCAAGAGACACCTTATACGATCCCATTGCTTTTAGCCGTGGTCATCTCGGCGGTGACGGCGTTCTCCGCACGGCGACGCCGCTCTGCCCCGGGCGCAGCGGCATTCATCTTGATCATGCTGAGTGTAGCTGGATGGTCGCTAGGGTACGCGCTGCAACTGGCAGGCGCAGACTTGCCGACCAAGGTCTTTTGGGCCAAGTTTCAATCCCTGGGCCAGATGTTCATGGACCCTTTAATCCTGGTTTTTGCTCTGCACTACACTGGCCGCGTACGATGGCTGACCCGCCGCAATCTGGCCCTGCTATCTATCGAGCCGCTCCTCTGGGTGGCGCTGACCTGGACTAACGAACTCCACGGGCTGATCTGGAGCGAGGTCAAGCTGAATACCAGCGGCCCGTTCGCGGTGCTGGATGTAACTCTTGGCACATGGGTCTTCATCTCGGACGTGTATAGCTACTCATTGGTACTCATCAGTATGTTCCTGCTCGGCCAGATGTTCCTTCGGACGCCAGGGCTATACCGTAAACAGATTATCGCCATGCTAATTGGCATGAGCGCCCCGGTGATAGGACGGGCGTTATATTTTTCCGGCCTGAGTCCCTTTCCCCACCTTGATCTTGTCCCCATAGCTTTCACCATAACCGGCCTGGCAATATTTGGGGGCTTCTTTCGCTTCCACCTCTTAGACATCGTTCCTATGGCACGCGAGGCCATTATCGAGGGCCTGGGCGATGGGGTGATCGTGCTGGACGCCCAGAACCGTATCGTAAATCTCAACCCGGCGGCGCAGCGGATCGTTGGCTCCTCCACGAAGGCGATTGGCAGACCAGTTGCTCAGGTATTGGCTGACCACGCCGAACTGCTCGAGCGCTTCCGGGGCGTGACAGAGGAACGGGCAGAGATCGTCCTGGGGGAAGGTGAGACGCAGCGCTACTTTGACCTGCGCATCTCATCCCTGTACGACCGGCACGATCGCCTGACTGGTCGCCTGGCTGTTTTGCACGACATCACCGAGCGCAAGCGGGCGGAGGAGGCCCTGCGAGAGAGCGAAGAGAGATATCGGGACCTGTTTGAGAACGCCAACGACCTGATCCAGAGCGTGACCCTCGACGGTTCTCTGGTGTATGTCAACCGCGCCTGGCGGGAAACTCTGGGGTATAGTGAGGAAGAAATCCCCGGCCTCTCCTTGTTCGACATCATTCACCCCGATAGCCAGGCACACTGCATGGAGATATTTCAACGGGTGATGGCCGGAGAAGAGTTTGATCGCGTTGAGGCCACGTTCGTGACCAGGGACGGCAGGGCGGTGGCGGTTGAAGGGAGCGTCAATTGTGGCTTCAAGGATGGCGTCCCCGTAGCCACCCGGGGCATTTTCCGCGACATCACCGAGCGCAGGCGGGCGGAGGAAGCCCTGCGCCGAGCGCACGATGAGTTAGAACTCCGGGTGCAGGAGCGGACCACAGAACTAACAGAAGCCAACGAAGCATTGCGGGCCGAAATCGCCGAGCGCAAGCGGGTGGAGGAAGCGCTGAGGGAGAGCGAAGAGAAGTACCGCGACCTGGTAGAAAACGTAAATGATATCATCTACGCTACTGACGAGGAGGGAGTGATAACCTACATCAGCCCCGCCATAGAATCGCTCAGCGGATACAGCCCGGCGGAGATCATAGATAGATCGTTTGCTGAGTTCATTTACCAAAACGATTTGCCCTATATCGTGAAGCAGTTTCAGAAAGTCGCTTCTGGTCAAACCGAACCAAGTGAGTATCGGATTGTGACCAAATCCGGCGAAATCTGCTGGGTGCGCACTTCCAGCCGCCCGGTTTCCAGGGAAGGCAGGCTCATTGGGTTGCGAGGAGTGATGACGGACATCACCAAGCGCAAGCAGGCGGAGGAGGCCCTGCGTAGAGCGGAGGCTGAGGCCCGGCGGCGACTGGAAGAGCAAACCGCTCTGCGAGAAGCGGGCGCGGTCATCACCTCGACGCTGGACCTGGCTGACGTGTTGAACCGTATTGCCGAGCAGATGGGCCGGGCCTTAGACGCCACCAGCGCCTATATCAACGCTGCGGAGCCGGAGACAAGAACAAGCACCGTGGTGGCTGAGTACATCAGCCCGCACGCCTGTGCGAAGGAACGGGTGTCGGACCTGGGCGTCACCTATGTGGAAACCGACGTTGAGTTTCTGGAAGCTTTGCAGGCCGGTCAACATTGGGTTGGGCATGTGGACGAACCAGATGCAGACGAATACGATCGGGATCACATGCAGCAATATGGAGCTAAAAGCATCCTGTACATCCCGCTGTACATCCGAGGCCAGGCCCTTGGTTACGCCGAGCTGTGGGAGAGCCGACGGCGACGAGAGTTCACCTCTGAGGAGATCGCTCTCTGCCAGGCCATCGCCCAGAACGCGACCATCGCTATCCAGAATGCCCGGCTGTACGAGCAGGCGCGGCAGGAGCTGGCCGAGCGCAAGCGGGTGGAGGCCGAAATTATTCAACGCAACCGTGATCTGCTAACCTTACAATCTGCCGGCGCAGCCATCACTTCCAGCCTGGACCTCCAGTATGTGCTGGACACCGTCGCCAGGGAAATGGCTAACCTGTTGGGGGCCGAAGCCTGCGCCATCTCCGAATGGGAGCAGGCAGCCGATACAGTTTCTCTGATGGCCGAGTATGGCCCCCCCGAGCGCTGGAACGAGAGCAGCACGCTGAAAGAAGTCTATCACCTCTCGGATTACCCCCTGACAAAACGGGTTTTGGTTGAACGATGCGCCCGCTGGATAGCGGTTAATCAGCCCGATATCGATCCCGCCGAATTAGCCCTTATGCAAAAAGCCAAAATCAAGACTCTGCTGATGCTGCCTATGGTATTCCAGGATCGCGTGGTGGGGCTGGTTGAAGTGAAAGATTGGAAAAAACGCGCTTTCACGGACCAGGAGATTGCGCTGGCCCAACTGCTGGCTAACCAGGCCGCCAGCGCCATTGAGAACGCCCGGCTGTACGAGAGCGAGCGGCATCAGCGCCAGAAAGCTGAGATGCTGCTGCAAACCAGCGAGGCCGTGGCCTCCTCACTCGATCTTGGTCAGGTGTTGCTGACGCTGGCCGACCAACTGCTAGACATCAGCGAGTTTCACATTTGCGACATCTACGAGTGGGAGCGGGAAGCAGGACAGTTCCGGACCCTGGCTGAATACTCGCGCGCCGTTTGGCCCCCCGAAGGCGGAGAGACTTATCGTCTGAGCGACTATCCAACCACGGAGCGAGTTCTGACCACCGGCCAGCCCGAAATCATCCATGTTGACATGGACGACCCGGAGCTAACGTGGATGAGCGAAGTGGGCCTGGCGGCTTTGCTGATGTTGCCGTTGCGGGCCGGGGAGGAGATAATCGGTCTGGCGGAGATCGGGAGCCCCGAACTCACATTCGCCCAGAAAGGTGTGCCCCGCTGCCAACAAGTCCTGCAAGAGGCGGCCTCCTGGCTGAAGTCTCCGTTATGGACCAATGCGGACGACGAGCTTCTGGCCCTGGCAGGCCGACTGAGCGAGGCCGGCGGCGCTTCCTGGTGCGCTCTCTCGGCCTGGTATCAGCCCGAAGGGGAAGTACGGACGTTGGTGGAGTACAGCGATTTGGTCTGGCCTCCCGGCCAGGGACCACCCTATCACCTGGCCGACCATCCGCTTTCGATCCGTGCACTGAAAGAGGGCGTCTCCATGGTCTTGCGGCTCAGCGACCCCACCATAAGCTCTGCTAATCGAGACGAGTTGACCAAATGGGGAGGGCGCACGCTGGTCGTTCAACCCCTCTCCATCAAGGGAGTGCCTATCGGGCTGGTACAGTTTTACAATACCGCCAAGGAGCGAAGCGTTAGCGACGACGAGCTACGCTTGTGGCGAGCGGTGGCAGACCAGGCGGCTATTGCCGTGGAGAACGCGCGGCTGTACGAACGGGCGCAGCAAGAAATCGCCGAGCGCAGGCGAGCGGAGAAGCAAATCAAGGCTTCGCTCCGAGAGAAAGAGTTGCTTCTTAAGGAAATTCACCACCGCGTCAAAAACAATCTGCAAGTCATTTCCAGTATGCTCTACCTTCAGTCCTACAATATCGGAGACGAACTGGCCCTCGAGATGATCAGGGATAGCCAGAACCGCGTCAGGTCCATGGCCCTCGTCCACGAAAAACTGTATCAATCCGAAGACCTGGCCCAGGTTGACTTCGCTGAATACATCCGCAGCCTGGTAAGTCATTTGTTCCAGTCGTATAAAGTCAATTCGAGCATCACTCAACTGAAGGTAAACATCGGTGATGTTTCTATGAGTATAAATATGGCCATTCCCTGTGGTTTGATCCTCAACGAGCTTATTTCCAATTCCCTGAAACACGCCTTTCCAGACGGCAGGGCCGGCGAAATCCACGTCGAACTTCGTTCGGATAAGGCCGGTAAGTTTACCCTGGTAGTCAGTGACAACGGCATTGGCTTACCGCAGGATTTGAGCCTCCGCGAGACGGAATCGTTGGGCTTGCAACTGGTAAACACTTTAGTCAGGCAGCTTGAAGGCGCTATCGAGCTTGACGGCAGTGGGGGAACAGCATTTAAGATCACATTTGCTGCCCCGGTATGAAAGGATAAGTTCGCAATGGCAAAGACCCAGATCGTGGCGGTGGAAGATGAATGTCAGTCGCCAGCCAATTATCTGGCGGCTGACGTGGTGGTTGTACCTCCCTGACTTACCTGCATGGTCAGGTGATCGCTTTGGAGGAGCCTGACCCCTCCTTAGCTGACGTGACCGAGTAGATAGGAGGTAGAGAGGTGAGCGTCTTGGCTTTAGCCTCCTTACTGGCTTCTGTGATGGCTGCCTTTCTGGGCAACTTCGTGCTCTATAGAAATCCCAGAAATGCATTGAACCGGGTATTCTTTTTGTTTTGCCTGTCGGCAGCCTATGCGTCTTTTACAGAATTTGGGTACCGTCAGGCAGAAACCTTTGCTACGGCCTATTTTTGGCTGAAGGCAGGCTTTTTGTGGACCTTTATACTGCCTTCGGAATTGCATTTTGTCCTGCTTTTTTCAAAGAAAACCAAACTTCTTGAGAACAAATTAACCTACTTTCTATTATATGGCCCGGCGTCAACGTTTTCGTTCCTGCACCTGATCAACCTGTTCGGAGTGGAGCCAGTAAAGGCTTATTGGGGTTGGACGTACACCCAGCCCGAGAATCCAATAATGGACGGCGTGTTAGGCATTTGGAGTATGGGGATCGTCCTTCTCTCTTTATATTTATGCCTGCAATATTACCTGAAGGCCACTGAACAGACGAAAAAGCGACAAAGTTGGTACATATTCCTGGGTGTTTTAATATCGGCGGTGATGGGTTCCGTTACAGAATTATTACCTCCCTATCTTAAAATCATGGTTCCAGAATTAACTTCAGTGGGAATTGCTTTTGAATGCGTTTTCGTGGCGTATGCAATGTGGAGATACGAACTATTTGCCCTCACGCCGGCAACCGCGGCAGCAAGTATCATATCTACTATGGCAGATACCCTGCTGCTGGTCAGCCCGGCGGGGAAAATAGTGACGGTTAATCAGGCCACCTTAGACCTCCTCGGATATGAGGAAAGCGAATTAATCGACCAGCCATCGGAAATTATCCTGGCACGAGAGGGGAAAAAACTCCAGGACTCACATCTTAAGAGATTGCTGGCCGGTGGGCCTGTCACTGACCTGGAGACCACCTTTAAGACGAAGGATGGTAAAAAGATCCCTATCTCTCTGGCCGGGTCCGTAATGCGAGATGAAGATGGCGTGGAGTGGGGGACGGTTTACGTTGGGAGAGACCTGACTGAGCGCAAGCGGGCGGAGGAGGCCCTGCGTAGAGCGGAGGTCGAGACCCGGCGGCGACTGAAAGAGCAGGCCGCTTTGCGAGAAGCGGGCGCGGTCATCACCTCGACGCTGGACCTGGCTGGCGTGTTGAGCCGTATTGCCGAGCAGATGGGCCTGGTTATAGACGCCACCAGCGCCTATATCTGCACCGCAGAGCCAGAGGCAGGAACAAGCACCGTGGTGGCTGAGTACTTCGGTCCGCACGCCTGCGCGCAGGAACGGGTGTCGGACCTGGGCGTCACCCACGTGGAAACCGACGTTGAGTTTCTGAAAGCTCTGCAAGCCGGTCGGCCTTCAACTGCTCACGTGGACGACCCAGACCTGGACGAATACGAACGGGAGCACATGCAGCAATATGGAGCCAAAAGCGTCCTGGACATCCCGCTCTACACCCGAGGCCAGGTCATTGGTTTCGCCGAGCTGTGGGAGAGCCGGCGGCGACGAGAATTCACGTCTGAGGAGATCGCTCTCTGTCAGGCCATCGCCCGGAACGCGACCATGGCCATTGAGAATGCCCGGCTGTTCGAGAGCGAGCGGCGTCAGCGCCAGCGGGCTGAGATGCTGCTGGAGACCAGCAAAGCGGTCGTTTCCACGCTCGACCTGGGCCAGGTGTTGCTGACCCTGGCCCGTCAACTGCTGGACATCAGCGGATTCCACATTTGCGCCATCTCCGAGTGGGACCGGAGAGCAGAGCAGATCCGTATCCTGGCCGAGCACACACGCGCCGTTTGGCCCCCCGGCGGCGGAGAGATTTATCCTCTGAGCGACTTTCCAGCCACCGAGCGAGTCCTGACCAGCGGCCAGCCTGAAGTAATCCGTGCTGGCATGGACGACCCAGAGTTAAGCTGGATGGATGAAATGGGCCTGGCGACCTTGCTGATGTTGCCATTGCGCGCCGGAGAGGAGATAATCGGCCTGGTTGAGATCGGAAGCACCAAAGTCGAACTCACCTCCGACGGGAAAGCCGTGCTGCGCTGCCAGCAAGTCCTGCAAGAGGCGGCCCTGGGGCTGAAATCTCCGCCGTGGGCCAATGCGGACGACGAGCTTCTCACCCTGGCGGGCCGACTGGCCGAGGCGGGCGGCGGTTCCTGGTGTTCCCTCTCGGCCTGGCATCAGCCAGAAGGGGAGGTGCGGACCCTGGCCGAGTACAGCGATCTGGTCTGGTCTCCTGGCATGGGACCATCCTATCACCCGGAAGACTATCTGGTTGCGGTCAGCTTGATGGAAAAGAACGAATCCGCCACCGCGCGGCTTAGCGACCCCACCATCGAGCCTTTGGACCGGAACGAGCTGGTCAGATGGGGGACGCGCACCCTGGTTACCCAACCCCTTTCCGTCAAAGGAGAGCCTATCGGGCTGGTAGAGCTTTACAACGTCACTGAGGAGCGGCGCGTCAGCGACGACGAACTCCGCCTGTGGCGAGCGGTGGCAGACCAGGCGGCGGTGGCCGTTGAAAACGCTCGTTTGTTCGGGAGCGAACAGCGTCAGCGCCAGACAGCCGAAACGCTGCTGGAGACCAGCGCGGCCCTCACCTCCACGCTCGACCTGGGCCAGGTGTTGCTGACCCTGGCCGACCAACTGACGGAGCTTAGCGGGTTCCACAATTGCCGCATCGCCGAACGAGATCGGAAAGCAGAGCAGACCCGCTCTCTGGCCGAACATACACGCGCCGTCTGGCCCGACGGTGGAGAACCCTATCCTCTGAGCGACTTTCCAGCCACCGAGCGAGTTCTGACCAGCGGCCAGCCTGAAGTAGTCCAGGTGGGCATGGACGACCCGGAGTTAACCTGGATGCTTGAAATGGGCCTGGTGGCTTTGCTGATGTTTCCCTTGCGGGCCGGGGAGGAGATAATCGGTCTGGCTGAGATCGGGAGCACCAAAGTTGAACTGGCATCTGACGAAAATGCCATGCTGCGCTGCCAGCAAGCCCTGCAAGAGGCAGCTTCGTGGCTGAAATCTCCATTGTGGTCCAATTCGAGCGCCGTGCTCCTCGAGCTGGCGGGCCGGCTGGTCGAGGTGGGCGGTGGTTCCTGGTGTTCTCTTTCGGCCTGGTATCAGCCGCAGGGGGAAACGCGTTCAATAGTCGAATACGGCGATTCGATCTGGCCCCCCGGAACGGGGCCAGTCGCCCGGCTGGCCGACTATCCGAGCGAGACCCGCGCAGTAGACAAGGGCCAATCCACCATCGTGCGGCTCAGCGACCCCACCCTCGATCGTAGGGACCGGGATGAGTTGGCCGAATGGAGTGCGCGCACGCTGGTTACCCAACCCATTTCTATCAAGGGGAAGCCTGTGGGGATGATACAGCTTTACGATGTCGTTGAGGAGCGAATCATCAGCGACGACGAACTTCGCCTCTGGCGGGCGGTGGCAGACCAGGCGGCGGTGGCCCTGGAGAATGCGCGGCTGTACGAGCAGGCGCGGCAAGAAATCGTCGAGCGGATGCGGGCCGAGGGGCAAATCAGAGCCTCACTCCGAGAGAAGGAAGTGCTTCTCAAGGAAATTCACCACCGGGTCAAGAACAATTTGCAAGTCATCTCCAGCCTGCTCTACCTTCAATCCCAAAACGTTGGAGATGCCCTGTCCCTGGAGATGCTCAGGGATAGCCAGAACCGCGTCAGGTCCATGGCCCTCGTCCACGAAAAACTGTATCAATCCGAAGACCTGGCCCGGGTTGACTTTGCCGGATACATTAGCAGCCTGATAAATCATTTATTCCAGTCATATGGAGTCAATTCCAGTCTCATCGGACTGAAGACCAGCGTTGATGATTTCGCTGTGGATATAGATACAGCCATTCCTTGTGGTTTGATCCTCAATGAACTTATTTCTAACTCCCTGAAACATGCCTTTCCAGATGGCAGAGCCGGCGAAATCCACGTCGAACTTCGTTCAGATAATGCCGGCCAGTTTACCCTGCTGGTCAGTGACAACGGCATTGGCTTACCGGAGGATTGGGGCCTCCGCGAGACAGAATCATTGGGCTTGCAGCTGGTCAATACTTTAGTCAATCAGCTTGGAGGCACTATCGAACTTGATGGCAGTGGGGGAACAGCATTTAAGATCACGTTTGCTGCCCCAGTATGAAAGGAGAAGCTAACAATGGCAAAGACCCAGATCATGGTGGTTGAAGACGAAGGCATCGTGGCCATGGACATAGAAACCAGGTTGAAAAGTTTGGGCTACGCTGTTCCGGCGATGGCCTCTTCTGGAGAGGAAGCCATTGAAAAAGCAGCAAACACCCGCCCAGATCTGGTGCTGATGGACATTAAGTTAAAAGGGGCTACAGATGGCGTGGAAGCCGCCGAACAAATCCGGGATCGGTTCGATATTCCGGTGGTCTATCTCACAGCCTACGTGGACGACGACACCTTGCAGCGCGCCAAGGTCACAGAGCCATTTGGCTACATAATCAAGCCCTTTGAAGAAAGAGAATTACATACCGCCATCGAGACGGCTCTTTACAAGCACGAGATGGAAAGGAAATTGAAAGAGAGCGAACGATGGCTGACCGCCACCCTCAAAAGTATAGGCGACGCGGTGATTGCCACCGATGCCGATGGAGCCATAACCTTCATGAATCCCGTGGCCGAGACGCTGACAGGTTGGAGCCAGGAAGAGGCCATGGGCCGAAAGCTGACAGAAGTATTCAAAATTGTAAATGAAGAAACACACAACACGGTGGACAACCCGGTCATGAGGGCCCTGCGCGAGGGGGTGGTGGTCGGTCTGGCAAATCATAGCCTGCTCATTGCCAGGGACGGAACAGAAATACCCGTTGACGACAGCGCAGCCCCCATCAGAGACGCCAGGGAAAACGTCACCGGCGTCGTTTTGGTCTTCCGAGACATCACCGAGCGCAAGCAGGTGGAGGAGGAGAAAGAAAAGCTGCAAGTCCAACTCTTCCAGTCCCAGAAGATGGAAGCGATTGGAATATTGGTCGGCGGGGTGGCCCACTACTTCAACAACCTGATGACGATCGTCATCGGTTACAGCGATCTCCTGCTCGCTCGCCTCGACGAGGGCGACCTGCTGTCGCTGCGCGAGGACATTGCAAGGATTAAGAAGGCCGGGGAACAGGCCACCTCCCTGACTCAGCAGCTCCTGGCCTTCAGCCGCAAGCAGATGCTTCAACCGCAGAAGTTGAACCTCAACGCCACAGTCACCGACATGGAAGAGCTGCTTCGGCCTCTCATCAGCGAGGACATCGACCTGGTCGTCGTTCTCGAACCGGCGCTCGAATGGATCACAGCCGACCCAGGCCAGATCGAGCAGGTCATCATGAACCTGGTGGTCAACGCCCGGGACGCCATGCCCCAGGGCGGCAGACTCATCATCAAGACCGAAAACGTGACCCTGGACGAAGACTACTACCGGGTTATCCCCGAAGCGCGGCCCGGCAAATTTGTTTGTCTCTCGGTGGAGGACACGGGAGTGGGCATGGATCAAGAGACCCTTCGGCACATCTTCGAACCTTTTTTCACCACCAGGGAGGTGGGGAAGGGGACCGGCCTCGGTCTGGCCGTGGTGTATGGCATTGTCCGACAGCACGAAGGGTGGATAAATGTCTACAGTGAACCCGGACGAGGCTCGACCTTCAAAGCCTATCTGCCCTCTTTTTCTGCGGAGCCAGAAGAGGAACCGGAAGAAGAGCCGACCTTTTTCCAGGCCATTCAGGGCCACGGCCAGCGGATCCTGGTGGTGGAGGATGAAGAGGGAGTCCGCGCTTTTGCCACGACCATGCTGCGTGAAAGTGGTTACGTCGTATTTGGGGCCGCCAGTGCGGAAGAGGCGCTGGATATCTTTGAGCGAGAAAAGGGGAACTTCCACCTGGTCTTTAGCGACGTGGTCCTGCCTGGTAGAGATGGTCTTCAATTGGTTGACGAACTCCTCCTTCGCAAACCGGCCCTGCGGGTGCTGCTGAGCAGTGGCTACACAGGTCAGAAGGCGCGCTTATCTACCATACGCCAAAGAGGATTTCTATTCTTGCAGAAACCTTACACCTTATCCCAACTGGTTCAAGCCATTGTAGAAGCTGTAGAGCCAGGCTAAAGGAGGCCCCACTCAAAACAGCGAACGCCAGGCCACCTTGAGCAGCGTCAGGGGATGAAGGAGCATGTTGGTGTAGCTGGCATTAGCCATAGGACAATGGCACTCTCCGGCGGCGATGCTGCGTCGCAGGGCCGCCGCTTTCTCCCCGAACCAGATGGGCCGTAGATCGTAGTCCGTGTGACGCAGATTGCCAATGGGTTCGGCCCGCAGGCAGCACGTCCACACCTCGCCGTCGGGAGCGATGTGCCCCGAAGCCCAACCGGCGTAGCAGGGGATGACCTGGCGCCGCTCCCGCAGGATGCGTTTGACCAGATCGTAGTAGCGCACCCGAAAAGCCTGGGTGATGCGGGCCAGGCCCTTGAACCTTCGCTCCTTGAGGCGCTCGACTATGCGCTCGACGAGGAAATCGGCCACCGGGGCGTATTCCTGAAGCGAAGGAGTGATGTCGAGGCCCATCGTGTCCAGCTCGACCCGTTCCTCGGCGATCTCGGTGATGTAGGAATCCGGTTCCAGGGCGGTCAATCCCCGGTAAATGGCGGGCAGGTCGGCCACGTTGAAGCGGGAAACGACGGTGTGGATGCTGACCGTCAGATTCGGGTAGTTTAAGGCTCTGAGAGCCTGATAGGTTCTCAGCGCTCTTTCGTAATTGCCGGGCACACCCCGCAGGCGGTCGTGCTGGTCGCCCAGGCCGTCCAGGGACAGGTTGAGGCCCACCTGGGCGTGGGGCGCAGCCTTCAGGATACGTTCCACCGCTTCGGGGATGATATTGTACAACAGGCCGTTGGTGGGGATGGTGATCACGCCAGGCCGACAGCGTTCGTAAGCCAGGCTCACCAGGTCTACCAGGTCACGGCGCAGGAAAGGCTCGCCGCCGGTGAAGGTCAGGTAGAAGGGCGTCCGCCCCAGGTGGGCGAAAATTTTGCCCCACTCATCCAGGGTCAACTCCTCGGCCTCTTTCTTCCACACGTTGCAGGTGCGACAGCGGGAGTTGCAGCGGTAGCAAACGCTGAGCACCAGGCTGAAAGGCAGCAGCCGGGGGCGGCCCAGATAGCGAAAAGCCACGTGGAGGGGAAGCCTGGGCGTCAATTCAAGCATTCAACTGAATACCCAGCTTCTTTTGCACGTGGGGGATCAGTCCCCCGTCTTCCAGGATTTCCATTACCGAGGGAGGCAGGGGGGGAAAAGTGTATTCCCCCCTGGGAGTGACGACGATGCCCGCCGCCAAATCGATGGTGATCTCCTCGCCGCTTTCCACGCCCTCCACCGCGTCGCAGGCGGCGATGGGCAGCCCGGCGTTGATGGCGTTCCTGAAGTAGATGCGGGCAAAAGACTTTGCCACGATGGCCCCCACCCCCGCTTCCTTCAGGCAGATGACGGCCTGCTCCCGCGAGCTTCCACAGCCGAAATTGCGCCCGGCTACGATCACGTCGCCCGGCTGCACCTTCTGCACGAAATCGGGGTCCAGGTCTTCCAGGGCGTGTTGGGCCATCTCCTGGGGGTCGGAGATGGTGTAAGTGTACTTGCCGGGAAAGATCACGTCAGTGTTGATGTCGTCGCCGTACTTCCAGACGCGACCGCTGTGCACGTTTTTCGACATACTCAACTCTCCTTACATTTGAAGACTTTCAACCCGGCAGCTTCAACTCCTTGCTGCACAATTTCTATTTCATCATCTGTCAAGCCAAACACTTCGAAAAAGACCTTATCTAGCTCTGCCATTAATTCACCAGCGGTCTGGTTATGGCTGTTTATAATTTCGGCTCTCTTTTCCTGCCATTCCCGCCATTCAGGACTGTACTCTTCTATACTTTCAAACTGACTCTTTATCGCGTCTTGCTCTTCACTCAAAAATCTGTGCTCCAAGCTTACCAACTGATCGACCAACTTAAGCACCTGCTCTTCGTATTCGTGTGATGGCTCATAAGGGACGCATACCTTTAGGATTAACTCACTAAGGATATCTGTCGATCCTAGGCACCTATCCGCGTACCAGATCGCGATTGCAGACTTCAAATAGGCTACGACAAATTTAAGCTCCGGTCCATCATACTTCTCATCAGGCTGAAGAATCACAGGCTTCGATTGCTTGCACACCGCTATTATGCCGCTGTGAGAGTCTAGATAGACGGCACCCTGCGGCGCAATCACTATTTTATCTCCATCAAACCGCGTCAATTTATCAAAAACGGAATTTGCCAGATCGCATTTTCCCAATGGGGCAGTTATTCGAATATATTGATCTTCCAACCTCGGACTTTGAGGCTCTAGTACTATCACCTCTCCATCAATAGCACCATTGAACCGAAAGTCAAAGTCAATAGCTTCATTCAACTCAGGCGACAATACCCCGCCAGTTTCGGGAGGTGGAAACAAATAGGGCAACAGTGTTGTCTGGGCTTCCATCTTCCGGACAATCGGCAGAATGTCGAGGCTATCTCTTATCCCACTCAATTTTTTCGATGTCTCTGCTAAACGGTTGGTTATGGATAGATGTGTATATTTTTGTAGAAAGTTTTCCTCAGCCAATTGGACCACTTGTTCAGTAGAAACTTGCTTTGGCTTGCCTTCCTCTATCAAGTAGACCCTATCATCACTCGCTAGTGAATATATCTCAGGCTGTTTAGGAACCCTTACTGTAGCAAAGACCTTTTTCCCATAGTATGGGTAGACCTCTATTCCAAAAAAACCTGGCATTGGTTTCACATTCTCGCGAATTAGGGTGAGTATCCGGTTCGCTATCTCACTCTCCTCTTCACATTCAATGCCGACCCAAGTTCCCTTGTCGTCGCGACCTATGACCACAGTGCCATCCTCAGAATTGGCAAAGGCACAAATATACCGAGAAAGCTTATCGATGTCTGATTTGGCATCCAAGCATTCGATCGCAGGCTTGTCATCCAGCCGCTTTCGGATTTCGCGTACTCCGGGTCGTCCAGGCGCACTTACATATTCATCAGGATTCCTGAGCGCTTTTTTCAAAGCCTTAAATATCTCAGATGGGGTCGGCCTTACATCATCCAACCGCACCCAGGTCCGTCTTTCGCCAATTTGTTGCCCGAGCCCATGAAAGTCCGAGGAATGGACAAAGGCCAGGCGCGTCTCGCGTTTATAATCAGGGTACTTCAAATAATTTTCGATTTGACTACGAGACACAGGATTAATAAATTCCATACCAAAGAGATTCTCGTCAACAAAGGCCTCTATCCGAGTCTGTCCTGATAAATGTTTGGTAATCTCGTATAGCCCCTTGTCACTATCCACATGGGCAGCGATAACGATGGCACCCAATTCGCCCGCTTCTTGACAAGCATTTTGCATATACCAATTCGCATATCGAGAAGCGTCCTTCTGACCCCTTATGTCTTTAGTATAACCACCTCTATCCAAAAACTTCTCAATCTCTTCAAGAGGCTTTTGTGGATCGAATATGATCAGATAATGTACGCCGGGTTTAGCATCGAGCTCCACACCTGGTAGTATGATTAGTTGATCAAATAGACTCATCTGACGCTGAACCTCATGTGGGACAGGCTCACTGGCTCTGGCAAGAGTTCGTTCGGTGCTCTTCAGTTCCGTTTCTATCTCCTTTAGCCTTCGATAACCTTTTATTTCATTATGATCCGTAATCACAATGATATTAAGGTCCGCCTTTTGGGCCTGCTCAAGCAACCAGAGATACGATCTGTCCTCGCTGTCTTCTTGCCCCTTAAAATCAGGTCCCTTAAAATCACGGGAGGCCGGGGAATGCACATGGAAATCAATGGTATACCAGTCTCCGGGAACCTCTATTCTGTCCTTTGAACTGTGTTGTGTAGACATAATCGAACCTCCTGTTTAGAGAAATTCCCTGGGGTCCACGATCTCGCCGGCCAGGGCCGAAGCAGCCACCGTAGCCGGGCTGGCCAAGTAGATGTCGGCCTCTTTGCAGCCCATGCGCCCCTTGAAGTTGCGGTTGGCGGTGGAAATGGTCGCCTCGCCGGGGGCCATCACTCCTTCGTGAGCGCCCAGACACGGCCCACAGCCGGGGTTGAGGACGACCGCCCCGGCTCGCACCAGGTCGGCGATCAGGCCCCTTTCCAGGGCGGCCAACAGCACTTCACGGGAGGCGGGCAGCACCAGAAACCGAACTTTGACCTTCCCACCGCGCACGATGCGGGCGGCCATTTCCAGATCCTCCAGGCGACCGTTGGTACAGGTGCCCACCAAAGCCTGGTCGATCTTCGTGCCGGCCACCTCCTGGATGGCTACCACGTTATCCACGCGGTGCGGCCTGGCTACCTGGGGGATAAGCCCTCCGACGTTGTACTCGATGACCCGTTCGTAGTGGGCATCGGCGTCGGGGTGTATTTCCTGGTAGTCGGCTTTGACCCGATCTTTCAGCCAGGCGCGAGTCGTCTCGTCCGGCTCGACCACGCCGTTTTTGGCTCCCA
>DAOULT010000028.1:0-7387 GCA_034417895.1 Anaerolineae bacterium
GGTGGAGCTGTAGCTCCCGATGACGGCGTTCACCCCCTCGCTGACCAGCTTGGTGGCGCACTTGGAGGACTCGTCCGGTTTGCCCACGTCGTCGCACTTGACGATCTCCACGGGCCGCCCCAGCAGCCCGCCCACTGCGTTAGCCATTTCCACCGCCAGTTCCAGCACTTTGACGAAGCCCTCGCCCTCGTAGGCGTACTCGCCGGTGATAGGCGCCTGTAGCCCGATCCTGATAGGCTCCTGGGCGCTAACCAGGCCCAGTCCATTGACCAGGAAAGCCAATACCAGCAACGAGGCTATAAAGGTCTTTTTCATTTTTTAATCCCTCCCTTGATTCTAGAATTGTCTAATGAACCCTTTGAACATTTTCGAGCTGATCATCACCTCCTTACTGCATAGATTGAAAGATAAACCAAATGCCTTTGTTTTGTCAATTCGGAGACTAAGCGCTCCGCCAAAACAAAATGCACCCTCGCCATTTATTAAACTGTTTATTTGTAAGTATGATGTATCTGAACGTGTTTAGCCAACGCCTGTTCTGGGCGAAATTAGTAAAGGGCTTTAAGGAGGTATATGGAGTGAAAGAGAAGGTTGGTCAGGAAGTCTTATTGAACCAGAGCCACGACCCAGACACTTAATCTTACCTTGAAGGTATGCAATTCACAATCGCTAACAGAAAGGCTCTATTGCAACGCCACTATTATACTCGATTTTCTGAGAGAACGCAAGGTAGACTGCGGCCCGCTCGGTTGCCAGGGACCCGGAACGGCTTACCGCTCCCATCCCTGGGAATCAACTTTCCTTTACGATTGGCCTTAAGTGTGCTATAATACCCTGGGAGTTGAGATGATCTTGACCTGTCAGTGACCATCTCCGGCTTTATGTCTGCCTTTTTCCTTTGCGGGGGAGTTGCATCGTGATTTATACGCTCTCGACACCAGTAATCTATTCTCTGGAGTTATGTGCCTGGTGCAACAACCGTTGCCCCGGCTGTAGCAACGTGTTTATACCGCGGGCCAAAACCCCCGAGCCGCTGTCTCTGGAAGGCTGGCAATCTATACTCACCGCCATTCGACCCTACGCCGAACGTCTCAAGTTGACCGGGGGCGAACCCACTTTACACCCTCAATTTGAAGAAGTGGTGAGTTTTATCGGGGAGTTGGGTCTCTCTTTCACAGTTTTCTCCAATGGCCGTTGGCCCTATCCCGAACGGATAATCCGCCTTCTGAGCGCTATACCACAATTCAAGGGTCTTCTCGTTTCCTTACATGGGGCCACAGCGGAAGCTCATGAGGCTTTTACGATGGTGCCAGGCTCTTTCGACGAGACGGTCGAAAATATTAAGCGGGCGACCAGGGCAGGACTGATCGTAACTATCAGCACTGTGCTCACGCGGCATAATTTCCGTCAGGCAGCCGACATTGCTCACTTTTCCCAAAGCCTGGGCGCACACCATACTGTCTTCAATCGTTATTTAGGAATCCAGGTGCCGGGCATTGATTTACCGGAAGACGGGTTGAGGGAAGCGGCCCGCAATATAGACAGTCTCCAGAACGAAGGGATAAAGGTCAAATTCGGCAACTGTATCCCTCAATGCTTTGTCCGCTCCTCTTCAAGAGGCTGTCTGGCAGGGGTGGCTTATTGCACGATCGATCCCTGGGGTAATGTGCGGCCTTGTAACCATGCGCCTTTGATATGCGGCAACCTGTTGGAACAGCCCATAGAAGCGGTCTGGCGCTCGAAGGAGATGCAGCAGTGGAGGGAGATGATCCCTGAGCAATGTCAATCCTGCACAGCCTTCTCAAGCTGTCATGGTGGTTGCCGCGCCGTGGCTATCAAGTTGGGCTTGGAGGAAGACCCGTTGATAACAGGGCCGCTGTCGGTGGCGGAGCGTCCACCTTCGGAGCCAATCGCTCTCTACGAGGGTCTGCGCCCTTATGGGAACTATAACCTTAGAGTAGAGGATTTCGGTTACGTTCTGCTGCGAGGCAGTCACGTTGTACCAGTACCCTTCGAATGTAAAGCTATTTTGGATATGTGCGATGGCCGGACCACTCTTAAGGCCATTGAGAGCAGATTTGGACCGCAGGGTTTGACCCTGATAGCCTCTTTACATCGACAGAGAGTTATGGATTTTAGAGATTAGGGGTAGCACAATGATCGAAGAAACATCCAGGCTTAGCCAACGAGAGGCTCTCCTCCAACAACAATGGCTGAAAATCCAGCACTTCGTTGCTCATCCTTTTGCCGAAAGCGAGGCCGGTAGAGAGGAGCACCTGCCAGAGTATTATGTAGACAATGTTTATTATGATGAGTTATTAGGGCGGGCTGCCAGGCCTCAGACTACCTTCCTTTTCGCGGCCAGAGGGTGCGGGAAGAGCGCCAACCGAGTCATGATCGAGAGTAATTGTCGCCCAAAAAGAAAGGATAGCGATATTTTAGCTGTTTCCTATACCGACTTCAGTCGCTTGCTGGGGCGTTTTGCTCAAGATTTATCGAAGGTTACGGTGCGTGAGCACGTCGCTGAAGTTCTGAGAGGCGGCGTCAAGGCTCTGTTTCAATGTTTTCAACAATGGCCGGAGTTGTTCCACAGCCTTCCTTCGGACGTACAGGCCGTTTACAAGTGGTTTGGGCTTAACTACGGAGGAAGACTCTTAAAACCTAAAAACATGATCGGTTGCCTGCGAGAAGCAGGCGCGCTGCCTCTTACCTTCGATGTGCCTGAGTTGACTATTGCCATTGTGAAGTATCGTCTTGACGAATCCATAAGGGACATCCTTGTCATGGATAGCCCTTTGATACAAATGCTGATCACTTTAGCAGATACAGAGCCTTTGGGGCCAGATATCGGCGAGATGTCTTCCCTGGATATATTAAATGAATTCGTAAAGTTGGCCCGAGCTACAGGAGTGGAGGCCGTTTACGTTCTGATCGACCAGGTGGACGAGTTTACCGAACTGGCAGCCGATCCGAAGACCGCTGTTTCCTTTTTGAGGCCGCTCGTCACCAATACTCCCCTCCTTGAGTTGCCGCATCTGGCCTGGAAACTGTTCCTGCCTGGCGAGCTAAAAGCGTATTTGGAGCAAGAGCCAGCCTTCCGCTCGGACCGCCTGAATTGCCAGGAGGTGGTGTGGACGGAAGGTGATCTGTTGCAGGTGTTACGTAACCGTCTTTACGTCTTCAGCGGGAAGCAGTACGATAGTTTGGCTGCTCTCTGCTCCCCTGAGTTGGAAAGGATAGACAGGATCCTGGTGAGATGGGCGGCCGGTTCGCCGCGAAATCTGTTGCATCTTGGCGAGCAGCTTTTCGATGCCTACATTCGTCGCCACAGAGAGAAAAAAGGTGGATGGGAAGAGGAGGAACTGGCAATCACTGCTGAAGACTTGCAGTTGGCTCTGAAGGATTTTCCCGTCCCTCCTCTTCGGATAGACAAGGCCAAAGGCCAGGTGTTCATTGGAGAAAGAGAGATCGAGCTAAGCCCTCTGGAGTATAACATCCTAGTCTACCTCTACGAAAGCGATGGAGTGCCCCGTAACAAAGACGACATTTCCGCTCAAGTCTATCCTGGGGGGGCAACCGACCAGGCCATCGACCAACGGATCTATCAGATGCGTCAGAAGATCGAGCCAAATCCCAGAAGGCCCATCTACCTGATCACGGATCGGGCATTAGGCTATCGTTTGGCTCACACAGGTTAACGCTCATCAGTTGATGTTAGGTTCCCAATGATGAGATGAATGGAAGCTTTGGACCTTTGGTCGTGAGTCGATTATAAGTTTCTGTTAGATTTTTGTCAGGGTGTGTCAGGAAATGTCAGTTTTTGCTGAGGAAGGGAGAGAGCAAAGTTGATATAATTAATTCAAAGGCAAGTGCTTTTAGCGTTTGACTAGACGAAGCGGTCTAAATATTTAATCAAAATAGCAGGCGCGGTAGATTAAAATGGTTTTTAAGGCGTTGGCGTTTCCTAATGCGTTAGGGAATGATCTGTGTTGTACTACCGTAGGTAGATAGATCGTTCCCTGTTTTATTTTGCACAGGGCAGCAGAGGCCATTTCGTATGACAACGCTTCTGGCTATCCCATCCTCTTCGAATGACGAGAGGCAGCGTTGTTTGAAGTTTGAAGCCGATAGGAGTGTAATAGATGGCAACGCTCTCAAGTTCGGTAGAAGATCCGGTTCAGGGATGGTTAAACGAGGTAGGGTTTGTTTACCATCCTTTCAGAGGAGTCTCGGCAGAATGGGATGAAAATCTTGAGGAGCACTTCATCCAACATCCCAGTTTCGACATGATTCGAGGATTGGATTCGGTGGCTCTCTTTGCCCCACAGGGAAGTGGTAAAACGAGTAACCGTTTGATGCTGGAAAGACGTTGCCTGAAAGGATATTGCAAAGAGGACGTTTTTCCGATCAGGTACACAGATTTCAGTAGATTAGTCAATAATCTCCCTGCAATCTCATTAGAAGCTCACATGGAGTGTATATTGCGTGTCGCTACATCTACATTATTTGATTTCCTTGTAAAGCATCTCTATTTGTTTTTCGCATTATCCGATTTGGATCGAGAGCTTCTCGGCTATTATCTCATGCGCTATCCATCGGGTGAAAGATGGGGTTATCGTCTTAAAAGAGCTATGGATGAGAGAGGGATATCCCTGGAAATATTATCAGGACTCAAGGAGGCTACCAGAAGCAAAGAGCTTGATAGAGAAATGTTCGAGTGGGCAATGTGGGAAAAAAAGATGGCTCATGAGAGAAAGATGCTGGAGATTCACGTAGATAACCTACACTTATTAGAAGAGCAGGAAGCCAAGTCTGGTAGCGATTCTTCTCTTAAGTTGCAAAATGATATTAAAAATGAAAAGAAGCAGATTGGCTGTAGAGAGGAAAAGATCAAGCAACTGGAAAATGAAAAGGTGCCTGAGCCTGTAGGTGAGGGGGAAGTGGATTCGCTTGAGTCTATGAGAGGTGATCCCCTTGTCGAGTTTGCCATGGATGTGGCACAGATGGAACCACATCCGCCTTCTATCTTTACCGATTATGTTTCCTATCTTGACTTATTGAAAGGCTTCAGTCGTATCACAGAGGCCCTTAATTTCAAGGCCATTTTCATCCTCATTGATGGGGTGGATAAGTATCCGGAGACTAAATCGCCCCAGGGCATTGATAATTGCCTTAAACACCTCTTTGATACTATTGATCTATTATGTATACCTGATATATATTTTAAATTCTTTCTGCCCTTAGAAATGAAGAATCGATTGATGCAGTACCGTGGTGTAAAGACGGGACGTGTTAGAGTACCTCCGCCCATTACCTGGACCGAAGAGGAGTTGTCCGAGCTTTTGCGCTCGAGGCTGGGGATGGCTAGTGCTCAATTTACAGAATTGAGAGCAATCACCGAGGAAAATTTCAATGAAAAAATAGATAAAGCGTTAATCAATGCTGCCGCAGGCTCTCCTAGAAAGCTGCTGTTGTTGGGGGAGGAAATCGTCCGAATCCGGGCTCATGCATGGGCTGTCAATCAAAGAGATAGCTTGTTGACAGAACGAGATTTTAACGAGACCTTAAATAAGCTCGAATATCTGCTTTGTTAAACTGCCGTTGATGAGGAACAGTCTTGCAGTCTAACAAGGACGCCATAACATAATCAAATAATAATTAGAAGAGGACTTATCATGGACAAATCACCTGCCAATAATCAAATAGAACCCAAACAGCGCCCTGAGTTCAGACCTTACACAGATAAGGAGTTCACCAACCGAGCTAATGAGTTGAACCTGATCGAGGAGAAGGTCAGGGCTATTCAAAGAGGGCGAATCGTTTTTACTCCTCTGGTGAATTTTCACGGTATTATAGGGATTGGCAAGTCGTGGTTAATAACACAAATATATTATGAGAATGAAAGAGAGAATGAAAGCATAAGCGCCCTCGTGAACTTTGGTAACCATCTCCGGCCCGATTCCCCGCAGGCACGTCTCGATGCGCTGGCCGCCCTGGTTAAGAGTATGGAAAGACAGATGGAATCGAAAGGCGGGGAGTTGTATGAAAAGTGGGAAGACCTTAGCCAGGCCATTTCTGGTGACGAGCGCCCGCCGGAGGTAGTTGAGGATTTCGTCGATTTTATCAGGCTATTGACAGATCACCACATTGTGCCCATCCTTATTTTTGACACCACCGAAAAAGCCAGCGATGATCTCTTTTACTGGCTGGAAGAGCAGGTGATAGAACGTGTCGTGCGCGGTGATAAAGTGGTGGCTATTTTTGCCGGGAGGGAGCGTGTACGCTTTAAGAAGTTTGAAGTCCGCCGCCGGGTAGAGGCCGTGGAGTTGAAACCCTTCAACCAGGAGCAGACGGGGGATCAATTGCAGAAGATACAACAGAAATCCCCCGATAGACGACGAATATATGAACAGTTGTTGGAAGCCTTGCCCAGAGGCATTGTTGAAGCTGTATTACGTTTTTCCGCCGGCCATCCTCTGACCAGCAGGGAAGTTTTAGAAAAACTCATCGACATCAGCCAGCAGCGAGAAAAGGAGATTGGTGATAAGGAGGCGCTGAAGGAGATTTTAGGGGAGATAGGTGGTGTTGTGGACAGAATCATTGATCAGGTGATTCTGGAAGAGGCAGAGCCAAAACTTAGAGCATACCTGCGTAATGTTTTCATTCCTCGTAAGTTCAATGTCAGTCACTTACGTTTTTGCCTGCGCCGCTTCGAAAACGAAAGCTACGCGGAAAAAGCGGACAGTTTTTACCTGGATTTGATCGCCAGGATGGTGGAGACAAAACTGGTCAGGTGGAGTTCAGACCATAGAGGATACATCCTGGACCCTATAGTGCGCAAGATGATGGCGAATCTCCTGCGAGAACACAAGGAAAAGAAAGATGAATATATCGAGCGGCACCAGGCAGCCATTGAGCTGTATGATAGCTGGATAACGAAATACCCAGAGAACGCCACCAGCTACATCATAGAGAAACTCTTCCACCGGGCCAGTGTGATGTGCGTCCGGGGGCAGAAAGGGGCACTGGGGAGGAAACTGCGGGGAGAATTGAAGAAGGTTTTGAACGAAGATTTTGTGGTTATTGACGAGGCGCGTAGCTTGTACGAGGAATTGGGAGGAGATGAGGAGCTGAAAGAATTGATTGGAGAAGAAATCTTTGATTCCCTGGTCAATGACGTAGATACGTTCTCCAAAAATCTAGGGAGCACTGGAGGCTAGAATTGAGATGAAAAATGACATGAAAGATGAAAAGCACTCCCCAATCGTGAAGCCCGCGCTTTGGTTCTCGCTCTTCCTTCCTGAGACGGACGAACAAATACCCGACATTATCGTCCGGCTTGTGCCGGAGCGGACGGAACGGCCTGACCCGCCGTGGCACGATGAGG
>DAOULT010000029.1:0-3861 GCA_034417895.1 Anaerolineae bacterium
CCCGCCGTAACTCAACCGTGGCCCGTAGCTCCATGCGGTCGGGGACGACTATTTCCGCCGCCGCCGAAGGGGTGGGAGCGCGCACGTCGGCCACGAAATCGGCGATGGTGAAATCGGTCTCGTGCCCACCCCGCAGACTACAGGCGCATCAGAGGCATAGATGGCCCGCGCCACCCGCTCGTCGTTGAAGGCCCATAGCTCCTCCAGAGAGCCGCCGCCCCGGGCCACGATGATCACCTCCACGCCGGGGTGGTGGTTGAGGGCCTGGAGAGCGGTCACAATTTGAGGCGGGGCGTCCTCGCCCTGTACCAGACTGGGAGCCAGCACGACCTCCACCACAGGATAACGACGCCGCAGGACGTGCAAAATATCCCTGAGAGCCGCCCCCGTAGGCGAGGTCACCAGCCCCACACAGCCAGGAAAAGAGGGCACAGGACGCTTACGTTCAAACAGCCCTTCTGCCCGCAGACGCTCTTTAAGAGCCTCAAAGCGGCGGTGTAAAAGCCCCATCCCGGCGGGCAAGATAGCATCAACGTAGAACTGATAGAGGCCCTGGAGCTTATAGATGGAAATCCGACCGTGAGCGACGAGGGCCTGACCATCTTCTGGCAGGGAGGTTTGTCGCGCCGCCGAGGAGCGCCACATCACGCAGCGCAGACTGCTCTCTTCATCCTTGAGGGTGAAATAAAGGTGCCCGGCTGCTGAGCGGGAAAAATTGGAAACTTCACCTTCCAGCCACAGGTCCTGGAGCAAGGGATCGATTTCAAGCTTTTCCTTGATGTAGGCGCTGATCTCGCTGATGGTGAAACAGCCTTCGATCTCCATTGACTCCCTTACCTCAATGGACTCCCTGAACTATCTAGAAACCAGGTTTTTGCCGAAAAACCTGGTTTCTTCCGAAGTTTTTCCCTCTGCGCACTCTGGGCCCTCGGTGGCTTTGGTTGTCAGGCTCCGTATTTGGCTAGTCTCAAGGCATTAGCCATAGCCAGGGTTATCAGGTCGGTGGCCGGGAAGCGGCCCAACGCTCCCTGACTGCATCCTCGTTCCGAGAATTCCTGTACCCCATCGGGCCGGCAGTAGCGAGACCACAGCAGGGTGGGCACCGGATGCCAGCTATGAGCCTTGAGAACGGCTGGAGTGGAGTGGTCGCCGGTGACGATGATCACGTCGGGCTTCAAGTCCAGCAGGGAGGGCAGCAGTTCATCCACGTGCTCGATGATCGAAACCCGGCGCTCGAAGTCCCCGTCTTCGCCGGCACTGTCGGTCTTCTTGACGTGAAGGAAGAAGAAGTCGTAGCGGTCGAAGTTGGCTTTGAGCGTTTCAAATTCTTCTTCCAGGCTCTCCCCTGTGGATAGCGTTTCCATGCCCACCAGTTTAGCCACCCCTCGATACATGGGATAGGTGGCGATGGCTGCCGACTTCAGGCCGAAGATATCGCCCATGCCGGGAAGGCCGGGGTCCTTGGCGAAGCCCCGCAGGACGATCATATTGGCCGGATGCTGGTCGTGCAGCGTCTCCTGGGCGCGGGCAATCCAGCGGCTGACCAGGGAGGCCGTGTCCCTGGCTTCTGGAACGAGCGGTTCAGGAGGCAGAGGGGCCAGCCCCACCTGCTGAGGATCGGTGTCAAGCAACTCCTGGCGCAGACCCTCTCCTCGAAAGACCAGCACGAAACGGTGCTCTTTCACCGCTTCGACGAAGGTTTCCACGCCGGGCAGGGTGATGGCTCTCAAGTCGTCGCAAAGCGCGATGCATTTCTCTGTCGGGATGCGACCGGCCCGCCGGTCGGTGATCAGCCCCTTTTCGTCCACGGTGCAGAAATTGCCGCGCGCTGCCAGATCGTTTTTTTGCAGGTCAAAACCGATGCCTAGCGCCTCCAGGACGCCCCGCCCGATCTCGTAACGCAAAGGATCGTAGCCAAAGAGGGCCAGGTGAGCCGGCCCGCTGCCTGGAGTGATGCCTGGGGCGATAGGCACACTTAACCCGCATAGACTCTGGCTCGCCAGCCGATCCAGATTGGGCGTTTTAGCCGTCTCCAACTCCGTCAGGCCACCTGGCTCCCTGGGCAATCCCCCCAGGCCATCCATGACCAGAAGGACGATTCTGGTATCAGCCTTTATCTTTAACTCTTTCATCAAATCAAAGTCGCTCATCGCTCTTCTCCGGCACGACGATCAATACCGGACACCAGCCCTGGAGGCCGGCGTCCGGCATTGCCATCTTAATACAACGTTATTTTGGCATAGACCAACTAATACCTATCCGAAAAGCGGGGCGGACATCTTGCCAGACAGCAGCCAAGATGGCTGCCCCACTAATTTTTCGGATAGGTCCTTATCAGCGGATCAGGAAAAGCGCCCCCAATTGAACTGACGGCTTGCTATTCACATCAGGTCAAGTTGTGGTACGACCGGTTGACCTCGACTAAAAGGGTCACAACTTATGATTACTGTTTGTTGCTAGCGGACGGCCTGTTCGGTTTCGGGATCGAAGATGTGCATGTTGTCCATGTTGACCGCCACCTCGATCTCCTCCCCGGAGCGGGTTCTCACCCGTGGGTCCACCCGCGCCGTAAAGCTGGTCTTCCCCGTGAGCAGGTATAGGAAGATCTCGTTGCCCATCAACTCTGTCACGTCCACCTCAACCTGCATCGACGCTTCTGGGATATCGGACGGCACGTAGGGCCGGGCGTGTATGTCCTCCGGTCTGACTCCAAAGATCACTTCCTTGCCCAGATGGTCCCGCAAAGACGATATCTTGTCCGCAGGCACCCGCAGCTTGAAGGTCCCTCCGTCCACGTACATCTCCTCTGCCGTCCCCACCAAAGTGACGTCGAAGAAGTTCATAGCCGGACTGCCAATGAACCCGGCCACGAAAATGTTGTCCGGGCGGTCGTAAAGGTTCTGGGGGGTGTCCAACTGCTGAAGCAGCCCGTCGTTCATGACCGCGATCCGCGTGCCCATGGTCATGGCCTCCATCTGGTCGTGGGTGACGTAGATGAAAGTCGTCTCCAACCGCTGGTGCAGCTTAATCAATTGGGCGCGGGTCTGCACTCGCAGTTTGGCGTCCAGGTTGCTGAGAGGCTCGTCCATCAGGAAGACGTGTGGTTCGCGCACGATAGCCCGCCCCACCGCCACCCGCTGACGCTGACCGCCCGAAAGCTGCTTGGGCTTACGATCCAAAAGCTCCCCAATGCCCAGGATGCCTGCCGCCTCTTGCACCCGTCGTTCGATCTCGCTCTTGGCGGTGCGGCGCAATTTGAGGCCAAAGGCCATGTTGTCGTAGACGCTCATATGGGGGTAGAGCGCGTAGCTCTGGAAGACCATGGCGATGTCACGGTCCTTGGGGGGCACGTCGTTGACCAGCCGGTCACCGATGTAGATGTTGCCATCGGTGATCTCTTCCAGGCCGGCTAACAGGCGCAGAGAGGTGGTCTTGCCACAGCCCGACGGCCCCACGAAGACCAGGAACTCCTTGTCTTCGATCTGGATGTCCAGGTCGTTAACGGCTACCACCTCGCCGAAAGTTTTGGTCACATTCTCATAGGTTACACTAGCCATTACTTTTCTCCTTTCCTAAACTTTTTAAGGTGGACTGGACTGGAGTGTGAGATTTTTGCGTCTGACAGTCTGACATATATTAGCACAATTGAAGTCAGACGTCAAGTGCGGCACTGGGTCAGGGAGATTATACCACCAACTGCGATATCCCGCAACTCCCTGGCCCAGATAGTCAATAGTAGTCGGTTGCAAAAAGTGTGGCTGGGTATTGCCAAAGGATTTTGCTGGCTTTTGGGGGCAATGTGGCTCGTCGAGGCCGCTCTGATAGGGTCAGGGCGCTCCCTGGTTGACTCAAATGCCTACC
>DAOULT010000030.1:0-14233 GCA_034417895.1 Anaerolineae bacterium
GGGGGACGACAGCCATTATGGGGGATCGGGGTAACGTCCGTGATCGATCTGACCTTCAGACCGGCGGCCTGCAAGGAACGGATGGCCGCCTCACGGCCAGGCCCAGGCCCTTTCACAAAGACGTCGACCTCTTGTACCCCCTGGTCCATAGCTTGTTTGGCCGTCTGCTGAGCGGCTATCTGCGCGGCGTATGGAGTACTCTTCCGCGACCCCTTAAACCCCACCGTCCCCGCACTACCCCAGGTAATGGTATTACCCTCTTGATCGGTGATGGTAATGATGGTATTATTAAATGTCGATTGCACGTGAGCCTGCCCATACGGAACGTTTTTACGTTCCCGGCGTCCCCCTCGTTTCCCTCCACGCTTTCCTTGTGCCATTGTACTCCCTCTTCCTCTTCTTCTAGCAACAAGCTACTGGCAGCAAGAGAGCTTAAGATGCTGCTCTTGCTGCTCGCCGCTTGCTGCTTGCCGCTGACCTGGTTACTTCTTAGCCTGCGAGCGACGACGACCAGCCACCGTCCTACGTGGCCCTCGTTTCTGACGGGCGTTGGTTTTGGTCCGTTGACCACGCACAGGCAAATTGCGTCGATGACGTATGCCCCGATAACAATTGATCTCTTGCAGACGCTTGATGTTCATCGCCAACTCGCGCCGCAGATCACCCTCCACCCGATAGTCGCGATCGATGATCTCACGCAGCCTGCTGATCTCCGACTCGGCCAAATCCTTGACCCGCGTATCAGGATTAACCTGCGTCTGAGTCAATATCTTACGGCTGGTAGACTGCCCAATGCCGTAGATATAGGTCAAGGCCACTTCCACCCGCTTGTCATTGGGCAGATCGACTCCGGCAATTCTAGCCATGTTCTTTCCTCCCTTCTCGTCCTGGCCCCTTAGCCACCCGGGTCCAGGTTAGCCTTGCCGCTGCTTGTGTTTAGGGTTCTCACAAATCACCCTCACCACCCCGCGACGCTTAACGATTTTGCATTTTTCACAACGAACTTTTACTGATGGTTTCACTTTCATGGCCTAACCTCCTGCTTGCACCGCCGAGAGCGCCGAGAACAGCGAACGTTCGTCGTGAAAATCTCTGCGCCCTTTGCGGTGAGAAAATACGATACACATTCATCCTAAAGGACAGTCAAAATTTGCGGTTCTCCTTCGGTGACAGCTACGGTGTGCTCGAAATGGGCCGACAACTGACCATCCAGAGTGACCACCGTCCATTGATCGGCCAGCACCCGCGTGCGCCAATCCCCCATCGTGACCATGGGCTCCAAAGCAAAGGTCATTCCCGGCTTCAACAGCCGGCCGCGCTTCCGGGGGCCGAAGTTAGGTATCTGGGGATCCTCATGCATATCCCGCCCGATACCATGGCCGGTGTATTCCCGGACCACCGCATAGCCTCTGCTCTCGGCGTAATGCTGAATGGCCCAGGACACATCTCCCAACCTTTTACGCGGTCGGCACTGCTCGATGCCGGCCGCCAGACAGCCAGCCGTCACCTCCATCAATCGTTCCGCCTGGGGGCTGATGTGTCCCACCCCCACCGTGAGAGCGGCATCGCCCTGATAACCGCGATAGATGGCCCCCACATCGACGCTGACAATATCGCCCTCTCTCAGAACCCGCTGGCCGGGAATTCCGTGTACTATCTCTTCGTTGATGGCTACACACAGCGAGGCCGGAAATCCTCGGTAGCCTTTGAAGGAAGGGACTGCCCCGCTGCTGACAATGATGTCCTCGGCCAGGGCGTCCAACTCGACGGTCATCACGCCCGGCCTGATTCTCTCCCGCAAGGCGGCCAGTACCCTGGCTACGATCCGGCCCGCCTCTCGCATACGGGCCAACTCCTGGGGCGATTTCAGAATGATCATCTCAGATAGATAGACCCTGTATGGCTTTCAACAGCCTGGCCTGCACCTCTTCGATGCTGCCCTCCCCCTCCACTTCGACCAGGAGCCGCAGGTGGCGATAGTGTTCGATGACGGGCATAGTTTGAGCAAAGTACACTTCCAGACGCTTGCGAACCGTCTGCGGCTTATCATCGTCCCGTTGATAAAGCTGGCCCCCACACTCGTCACAAATCCCCCTCCGCCGGGGCGGACTGGCCAGGGCATGATAAGGGGTCTGGCACTGACCACAAATCCAGCGGCCAGCCAGACGAGCCACCAGAGTTTCTTCCGCAACCTTGATGTAAGGCACGATATCGATGGCTCGGCCCTCCTCGGCCAGCACTTTATCCAGAGCCTTAGCCTGGGCCACGGTGCGGGGAAAACCATCCAGGATGGCGCCGGCCTCACAATCAGGTCTGGACAGGCGCTCCCGTACCATAGCAATGGTCACATCATCGGGCACCAGTTCTCCCCTGTCCATGTAGCTTTTGGCCTGGAGCCCCAGGGGCGTTTCATTCTGGAGATTTTCACGAAAAAGGTCGCCGCTGGCTACGTGAGGCAGGCCCAGGGCTTCGACCAGCAAAGCAGCCTGCGTTCCTTTACCGGCGCCAGGGGCCCCGATCAGAATAATGTACACTACCTTATGTCACCTCTTTCTGGAAAATCCCTCACGGTGGCGCATCACAAGCTGAGCCTCCAGTTGTCTCATGGTATCCAGCACCACGCCCACCACGATGAGCAACCCGGTACTGGTGATGAGCATGGTCTGGGTCTCACTCACATCGCGGACGATCCAGGGCAAAATAGCCACCACCCCCAGAAAGATGGCTCCTATCAGGGTGATACGCTGGAGAACGGTGTTGAGATAATCGGCGGTGCGTTTGCCGGGGCGGATGCCCAGGATGAAGCCTCCCTGACGTTTCAGAGTGTCGGGCAGGTTTTGTTGTCTGAAGATCACGTCGGTATAAAAGTAGGTGAAGCCGATGACCATGAAAAAGTACAGTATCCAGTAAATGTCGCTTTGAGGATTGAAGGTCTGATTAACGACCGCCGCAATCTGGTTCACCACCTCGGACTTGGTATACATGACGTAGCTGGCCAGCACCCCCGGAAAGATCATGATGCTCTGGGCAAAAATGAGTGGGATCATGCCCGCCGAATTAACCCGCAGCGGGATGTGGGTGCTCTGCCCGCCGACCACCATCAGCCGGTTGCCTCGCATGGCCCTTACCCGCTTACCATAGCGCACCGGGATGCGTCGTTCCCCTTCCTGGATAATGACGATCCCCAGCACGGTTACCGCCGTGACGACCATGAACACTAACAAGACCCACAGGCCGCGTTCTCCCACGACCAGTTGGCCTATCCGCTGAGGCACGCGGGTCACGATGCCCCCAAAGATAATGAGGGACACCCCGTTGCCGATCCCCTGCTCGGTGATCAACTCCCCCAACCAGACGGCGAACACCGTGCCTGCCGTCAGGGTGGCGATGGTAGCCAGGGTGGGGAGCACATTCGGCCCCGAGAGTCCAAAGTGGGAAATAACCCCATTTCTCTGCAACAAACTGGCCTGCCCAAAAGCCTGCAACGCGGCCAGCGGGATGGTCAACAAATGAGTGTACTGATTGAGCCTGTTACGGCCAGCCTCTCCCTCTTCTCTGACCATTTCCTCCAGTTGAGGGATGATAGGCATGAGAAGCTGCATGATAATGGAAGCAGTGATATAAGGATAAACTCCCATAGCCATGACGGAGAAGCTGGACATCGCCCCCCCAGAGAACATGTCGAGCAGGCCCAAAAGTTGATTGGCCTCGAAAACACGGCGTAGGGCCTCCACATCAACGTTGGGCACCGGCACGTGCGCCGCTAACCTGTAGATCACCAGGATGAGAAAGGTGAAAAGAATCTTGCGTCTGAGATCGCCCAACTCAAAGATATCACGAACAGCCTGTAGCATCCACTACCTCCCTGAAACCAGTCATCGAACGTTTCATACAAACTTCATAATTAACCAGCCATCAAGTCACTAGTCTTCAAAATCTGCGCACCATAGCACATTTTAAGATATTCCAGGCCATCTTGTTGGTCCTTGTCGGTAAAAGCCTCCACTACATCTTGAGGAATAATGATGGCGTAATTTCTAAAGAAAGCGTCAGCACTGCTATGGCGCAGGCAAATATGTGTATGTTGACCAGTTAAAATGACTGTTTTTATCTCATTTTGACGCAAAAGCAGGTCCAGCCCTGTCTCATAAAAAGCGCTGTAGGTGCGCTTAGGCAGGATCACATCCCCTTCTTGTGGGGCCAGTTCCTCAATCACTTCTGCCCCAGGCGTTCCCGCCAGGGCATGAGCGCCCCACACTTTTTCTTCCGGATCGCCCGGAAAATGGGCATCGTTGGCATACACTACCAGCCAACCTTTTTTTCGGGCATAAGCCAGGAGTTCTTTCAGGGGGAGGATAATTTTCTCCGCTCTCTCGTTTTTCAGCTCTCCGTAGACAAAATCATAAAGCATGTCAATGACCACCACGGCCTTTTTTTCTTCAGCCTCTTCTGTCATCCCGCTCACCTCCTCCTGTATTATTTTAACGGGTTCGTGGTGACGACTCCAATCGCCTCTAGAAACCAGGTTTTTGCTAAAAACCTGGTTTCTTCCAAAGTCGTTACTACGAGCCACCAAGATTCGGGTGGGGGGAGAACCAGCCGCCCGGCTACTAAGACGAGGTTCGGGCCGGCCTGGGCTGCCGCCGCAGAACTCTGCGTTCTGGGCGAGGAAGCTCCTCTACCGTTCCCCCGGCGGCCAGAATCTTTTCCCTGGCGCTGGCTGAGAAACGCTGCGCCTTGACCGTCAAGGCCCGGTCCAGATCCCCCTCTCCCAGGATAACTACCGGCTCTTTAGGGGATTTGATGATCCCTGCTTCGGCCAGAGTAAGAGGCGAAACCTCAGCCCCTTGTGGGAAGGCTTCCAGACGGTCAAGGTTGACCGGCTCGTAGTGAACCTTGAAGATGTTGGTAAAACCAGTTTTGTGGGCCAGACGCCGCACCAGAGGCAATTGACCGCCCTCGAAATAAGGGCGCACCCCTCCACCTGAGCGGGCATTCTGGCCTTTGGTGCCTCGACCAGCAGTCTTGCCCTGACCGGCCGCGATCCCTCGCCCCACTCTATTGCGTTTCTTCCTCGCCCCTCTGGGAGGGCGCAAATCGTGTAACTTCATCTTTATCCCTCTACTTCTCTTGGGCGCTAAGGGCCTCAATTTCCACCAGGTGTCTTACCTTATCGATCATTCCCCGGATAACGGGAGTATCCTTGTGCTCCACTGTATCCTGCAAACGACGCAGTCCTAAAGCCCTGATGGTCTCTTTCTGACGGCGTGAATAGCCAATACTACTTTTCACCCAGGTAATGCGCAGTTTATTAACCATGGCCTGGCCTCCACCAATAAGGGGTCAACTCGGCCACTTCTTTGTTGCGTCTCCTGGCCTCCTCTTCGATATCCTTCAGTTCGGCCAGGGCCTTCATCGTGGCCTTAACCACGTTAAGAATGTTGGCGCTCCCCAGCGACTTGGTCAAGATATCTTTGATGCCCGCTGCCTCCACCACAGCCCGTACCCCGCCACCGGCGATCACCCCGGTGCCGGGCGAGGCCGGCCTGAGGAGCACCCTGGCCGCACTATAGCGGGCCACTACCTTGTGCGGGATGGTGGTGCCCACCATAGGGACTTTACGCATAGTCCGTTTGGCCCGTTCGCTGCCCTTGCGGATGGCCTCCGGCACGTCACGGGCTTTGCCCACCCCGACGCCCACGCTACCCTGATTATCGCCCACCACCACCACAGCCCTGAAGCTGAAACGCCGTCCGCCCTTGACCACTTTGGCCGTCCTGGCGATGTTGATCACTCGCTCATCCAGTTCTTCAGCCTCTCCAAAAGCTTTTTCTGGCATCGATCCTCCTGATTACGTCTGTATCCTAAAATTCTAAACCACCTGTACGGGCCGCCTCGGCCAGGGCCTTAACCCTACCGTGATAATGATACCCTCCCCGGTCGAAAACCACCCGTTTCAGACCACGAGCCAGCGCCCGCCCGGCCAGAAGCTCCCCTACCAGTTTGGCCTGTTCCATCTTGGTAAGACCCTGAACCCTGGCCCGCAATTCAGGCTCCAGGGTAGAGGCCGCCGCCAGGGTATGCCCCAGGTTATCGTCGATCACCTGGGCGTAAATGTGTTTCAAGCTCCTAAAAACATTCAACCGAGGCCGCTCGCTGCTGCCCACCACTTGTTTGCGCACCCGCCGATGGCGCCTTTGGCGCATGACATTGCGATAAATATCTTCTCCAGCCATCATCCTTCCCTCAAGCGTCAGATTACTCTATTTTACCGGCTTTACCGGCTTTACGCCGTATCCACTCTCCTCGATAGCGAATACCCTTACCTTTATACGGCTCAGGTTTACGCACCGCCCTGATCTTGGCCGCTACCTCACCGACCAATTCTTTATCGATGCCGTGGACGCTGAAAACCTTGCCCCCTCTCTCCACCTCGAAAGTGATGCCGGGAGGCGGTTCGACCTCCACGGGGTGAGAATAACCGACCTGGATCACAATGTTATCCCCCTTTGGTTCCACCCGATAGCCCACTCCCTCCACCTCCAGCACCTTGCTGAAACCGGTCTTCACCCCGGTGACCATGTTGGCTAAAAGAGAGCGGCTCAGCCCATGCATAGAGCGAGCCTGACGGCTATCATCGACGCGGGTCACGAGCAATTGATCGCCCTCCCTGGTTATAGAAACCTTATCCGGGAAAGAACGCCCCAGTTCTCCCCGTGGGCCCCTGACTTTCACGTGGTTATCCTTTATCTCTACCTCAACGCCCTGGGCGTCAATGGGCATCCGACCTATGCGAGACATTGCCACACCTCCGAAACTAGGTAGCCAGGTGGTGAACTGGCTACCAAATATAACATAATACTTCGCCGCCCACCCCAAGCTGGCGAGCCTGTCTATCGGTCACGACCCCCCTGGGCGTGGATAAAACGGCTATGCCCATCCCACTTAAAACCCAGGGGATGTCCTGTTTCCTGGTATAGACTCTACAGCCCGGCTTGCTGACCCGTTTCAGACCTCTCAGAACAGACTCTTTATCCTCGGTGTATTTCAACCATATCCTGATCATCGGCTGAGGGACATCTCTGGTAACGTCGTAGTTACGAATGAACCCCTCTTCCTTAAAAATTTTAATGATAGCCAGCTTCATTTTGGAGCTGGGAACGAGCACGTATTTATGACGAGCCATAATAGCATTTCTGATCCGAGTCAACATGTCAGCGATAGGATCCGTCATCATGATAACACTCTCCTGTATACCTCTCTGTCCTCCTGACCAGGCGCCCGGCATCTGGGCAGGGCCGCGCCCCTGGGGCTTGATTACCAACTAGATTTGACTACCCCCGGTATCTTGCCTTCCAGAGCCTCTTTTCGGAAGCAGATACGACACAATTTGAACCGCCGCATATAGCCTCTGGGCCGTCCACAGGCCAGACAACGATTACGCACCCGGTGTTTATATTTGCGCGTTTTCTCCCGTGCGATCATGCTTTTTTTGGCCACTTTTCCTCCCGATTTCCTCCTGATCTAATTATCCACGTGCCGGCCTTCTTCTAAAGGGCATGCCCAAGAGTTGCAATAAGCGTCTGCCCTCTTCATCGCTTTTGGCCGAGGTGACGATGGTGATCTGCATCCCCCGCACCTTGTCGATGGAATCGTAATCGATTTCGGGCCACACCAACTGCTCTCTGAGACCCAGGTTGTAATTGCCGCGTCCATCAAAAGCATCCGGCGAGATGCCCCGAAAGTCTCTTTGTCGAGGTAAAGCCACGTGGCACAGACGCTCAAGAAAATCGTACATACGCCTGCCCCGCAGAGTGACCTTGGCCCCGATAGGATTGCCCTCACGCAACTTGAAACCGGCGATAGATTTCCTGGCTCTGGTGATGATAGGCCGCTGCCCGGTTATGATCATCAGATCGTTAGTGGCGGCGTCCAGCGCCTTGGCATCTTGTAGGGCCTCGCCCAGACCAATATTGACCACGATCTTACGTAAACGCGGCACCTCCATCACGTTCCGATAATTGAACTCCTCTTGCATAACCGGAACGATCTCTTCCAAAAACTTCTCTTTCAGTCCGGCCATAGCTGACTCCTTTAGTCGAGGGCTTCTCCGCAACGCTTGCAAACCCGTGCTTTACCATCGGCGAAGAGACGGTACCCTACCCTGGTTCTCTGATCGCAATGAGGACAGACCAAAGCCACGTTGGAGATGTGAATGGGCGCTTCGCGCTCGATGATCCCGGTCTGAGTGCGGGTTCGGGTCGGTCTCTGGTGTTTCTTAATGATGTTAGCGCCCGCCACGATCACTCGATCTTCCTTGGGCATGATTTTATGAACGGTGCCTCTCATCCCCCGATACTCTTCCTTGCCACAAATGATTTCTACGGTATCGCCTTTCTTTATCTTAGCCATCGTGTCCACTCCTTCTCTCCCTCAAAGCACCTCTGGGGCCAGAGACACGATCTTCATGAAGCCCTTATCGCGAAGCTCGCGCGCCACTGGCCCGAAAATGCGGGTGCCTTTGGGATTCCGCATATCGTCCAGGATAACGGCCGCGTTTTCGTCAAAACGGATGTAAGAACCATCCACGCGACCATACTCTTTGGCGGTACGCACGATGACCGCCCGCACCACCTCCCCTTTTTTGACCGCACTGGTGGGGGTGGCCTGTTTGACCGAGGCCACGATGATATCGCCCACCCCGCCGTAGCGACGGGTCGAACCTCCCAACACCCTGATGCACAATATTTCTTTGGCGCCGGTGTTGTCGGCCACTTTTAATCTGCTTTCTTGCTGAATCACGGGGCCCTCTCCACAATCTCTTCTACAATCCAGTGTTTCTCCTTGCTCAAAGGACGGGACTCGATGATACGCACCAGGTCCCCTATGCGACAGGCATTTTCCTCGTCGTGGGCTTTGTAACGCTTGACCACCCTGGTTACCTTGTGGTAAAGGCGGTGTCTTTTGAACCTCTCGATCTCCACCACGACGGTTTTATCCATTTTATCGCTGACCACGCGACCGCTCATCGTTTTTCGCTGCCCTTTCATGCCCCCTCCCTCTCCCACATCGCATACAGTTCACGCTCGCGCAGAACGGTCTTCATCCGGGCCACGTCTCTCTTCACCTCTCTCAGACGGTTAGTGTTTTCCAGTCGCCCTTCCTTAAGCTGATAGCGCAGATTAAATAGTTCCTGATAGGCATCTTCCAATTGAGTGTGGATCTCGTCAGAGGTCATGGCCCGCATATCCTGTATTCGCATTATCCCCCTCCACCTCCGAAGGTTGTATCACTCCTGGTCACAAACTGGGTTTTGATCGGGAGCTTGTGAGAGGCCAGGCGCATGGCCTCGCGGGCCCACTCTTCCTTGACCCCGGCGATCTCAAACAGTATGCGGCCCGGTTTCACCACTGCCACCCAATGATCCACAGCACCTTTACCGCCTCCCATCCGCGTCTCGGCTGCCTGGGCCGTAACCGGCTTATCAGGGAAAACCCGGATCCACAGCTTGCCGCTCCGTTTGACGTGGCGGACAATGGCCCGGCGGGCCGCCTCGATTTGACGACTGGTCATCCAGCAAGGCTCCAAAGCCTGCAACCCAAACTCCCCGAAAGAGACCCGCCCTCCGCGCGAAGCTTTACCCTTCATGCGCCCCCGATGGGCCTTACGATATTTCACTCTCTTTGGCATTAACATTTTTTATCTACTCCTGTGCGCATGTTATAACCACAACGAGCACGAAGGACACAAAGGACACAACAGTTTTGTTTTTATTCTTAGTGCTCTTTGTGTGCTTTGTGGTTGAGGGGTCGTGGCTGGCCGCTAACTGGCCGCCGCTTCCTCGCCGGGAGCGGCAGGCAGGATCTCGCCTTTATAAATCCAGACTTTGACCCCGATGCGGCCAAAAGTGGTCAGGGCTTCGGCCTGGGCGTAATCGATGTCCGCCCGCAGGGTGTGACGGGGGACCCGTCCCTCCCGAACCGACTCGCGGCGGGCCATCTCTGTGCCGGCCAACCGCCCCCCACAGGTGATCATGACCCCCTTGGCCCCCAGACGCATAGCCCGACCGACAGCTTGCTTCATGGCCCGCTTGTGGGAGATACGCCTTTCCAACTGTTCGGCAATGCTCTCCGCCACCAGATAGGCGTCCAGCTCTGGCTTTTCGACCTCCTGAACATCCACCCGGATACTTTTGGCGGTCAATTCTTCCAGTTTTTGACGCAGTTGATTGACGCTGGCCCCCTTGCGCCCGATGATAATACCCGGTTTGGCCGTATGGATGGTAATAGACACTCGTTTGGGGAAACGCTCGATCTCTATCCTGGAAATGCCGGCCCGAGCCATTTCGTCGCGGATCAGGCCCCGGATGAGCCGATCCTCGGCCAGCAGCTCAGCATATTCTTCCCCCTCGGCATACCACCTGGCCTTCCACTCCTTGATAATTCCTATTCTAAAACCATATGGGTGTACCTTCCGCCCCAAAGAATCCCTCCTTTAGCTCCTGGCTTATCTGTGTCCTTACGCCCCTTCTGCTTCGGCGAGGACGACCGTGATGTGTGTAGAGCGTCTAATTATGGGCTTAAACCGCCCCCGAGCCCCAAAACGACGCCACCTGCGTCTGGGGCCTTCGTCAGCCGTGATCTGGGCGATGTAAAGATCGTCCCTGACCAGTCCAAAATTCTCCTCGGCGTTAGCGATGGCCGATCTGATCACCTTGGCTACCGGTCCGGCCGCCGCCTTGGAGGTGAATTGCAGGATGCTCAAGGCCTCATCCACTCCTTTGCCGCGCACCAGATCGATCACCAGCCTGACTTTCTGGGCCGACATAGGAATATACTTAGCCACCGCCTTAACTTCGAAATCCATCTTTTCTGCCCTCTCTTACCTTCTCCTGGCCTGGGTGCCTTTCTCTCTGGCGGTATGTCCCCGAAAGTATCTGGTCGGGGCGAATTCCCCCAACTTATGCCCCACCATGTTCTCGGTAATATAGATAGGCACATGGCGTCGGCCATCGTGGACGGCAATGGTATGCCCCACCATCTGAGGGAAAACGGTCGAAGCCCGTGACCAGGTTTTGATCACTCGTTTCTCTCCCTGCCTGTTCATAGTCTCGATCCTTCTCAACAACTTGGGATCAACGAATGGCCCTTTCTTCAACGATCTCGACATTTAAGCACCTCCCAACCAGGCTATCTTCTCTTCTTGCTACGACGACGCACGATCCACTTATCGGTATCCTTCCGGCGTCGGGTCTTCTTACCCAGGGTCTTTTGCCCCCAGGGACTCTTGGGGGAGGGCATACCGATAGGCGCCCGTCCCTCACCGCCGCCGTGGGGGTGATCGCGCGGGGTCATGGCCGAACCGCGTACCGTCGGCCGCCACCCCAGTCGTCTTTTGCGGCCAGCTTTGCCCAATTTGATGTTGCCGTGTTCGGTATTCCCCACCTGACCGATGGTAGCCATACACTGCTTATGGATCAGACGGATCTCTCCAGAAGGCAAGCGCACGTGAGCATATTGCCCCTCCTTGGCCATCAGTTGCGCCGAGGTGCCGGCCGCTCGCACCAACTGTCCACCGCGTCCCTGCTGAAGCTCGATGTTGTGGATCGTAGTGCCGGCCGGGATATTAGCCAGAGGCAGAGCATTGCCCACCCGGATCTCGGCCTCCGGCCCCGACATAACTGTCTCCTCCACCATTAATCCCAGGGGAGCAATGATATAACGCTTCTCGCCATCGGCGTAGACCAGCAGGGCAACGCGGGCCGAACGGACGGGATCGTACTCTATGGAACTGACCCTGGCCGGAATGCCCACTTTGTCCCGTTTGAAATCAACGATCCGGTAGCGTCTTTTATGGCCGCCGCCGCGATGGCGGACCGTGACTTTGCCCCGCACGTTGCGCCCCGCCTTGCGACGCAAAGGGGCCAAAAGCGACTTTTCCGGCTTGGTACGTGTTATCTCCTCAAAAGTGGAGACGCTCATCCCTCGCCGTCCCGGCGAGGTGGGCTTATAGGTCTTAATAGCCATAACTACTTCTCCCCTCTCCAATCTGGGTGCCTGCTAGGATCCGGCTCCTTCAAAGAACTGGATGCGCTGGCCTGGGGCCAGGGTGACCACCGCTTTCTTGCGGGCCGATTTGGCGATCACTCTTCTCCGCCCGAAGCGTCCCATCTTGGCCTGTACGTTCACGATCCTGACCGCCGTGACCTCCACCTCAAAAGCTCTCTCCACTGCGTCCTTGACCTGGTGCTTATTGGCCCGCCGGTCGACCTCAAAGGTGTACTGGTTATAATAATCGGCCAGAATCAACGCCTTCTCCGTGACAATAGGGCGTATCAAAATCTCATAAGTGTGCATAATTCCACAACCTCCGTTAGCCCCCACAAGCGCCTTTCAACCTAAAAAAGACTCGATAACTTTTACCGCTTCCAAGGGCATGAGCAGATAATCGTAGCCCAGAATATCACGGATGTTCAGATATTGGGCCTGTAAAGTCTTAACGTCAGGCAGGTTATTAGCCGAACGCTCCACAGTCTCATTTTTTTCGGGCAACAGGATCAAAGCGCTGGTGGAGATAGCCAGATCGTCCAGCATAGCGGCCATTTCTTTGGTCTTAGGCGCGGACATCTCCAGAACGTCCACCACCACGATCTGTTGTTCGGCAACCTTGGCCGACAGAGCAGAACGCAAAGCCAGCCGTCTCATCTTGCGGGGCATCCGCTGGCGATAACCACGCGGCTGCGGGCCAAAAACGGTCCCCCCCTTGCGCCATTGTGGGGCGCGGATGCTGCCGTGACGGGCTCGCCCCGTGCCCTTCTGACGCCAGGGTTTTCTGCCCCCTCCTCTGACTTCGCTGCGCGTTTTGGTCTTGTGCGTGCCCAGACGGGCATTAGCCAGTTGACGCACCAAAGCCTGGTGCATCACCGCTCGATTGATCGGTACCCCAAAAATATCCTCTCTCAACTCCGTCTGGCCCACTACTTCCCCGGCTATATTGTGTACAGGAACTTGCATCAACCTTCTCCTACATAGGCAGCCAACTGCTAGCTTTTTATCCTTGCTTGCGCGCTTCTCTAACAACGAGCAACCCTTTGTTGGCCCCAGGCACGTTTCCTTTAACCACCAACAGATTGCGCTCCGGGTCAACCAACACCACCTGCAAACTCTGAGCAGTCACCCGCTGGTTGCCCATCCGACCGGCCATGCGCATCCCTTTGAAGACGCGCCCCGGCGTGGTGGTGGCCCCGATGGAGCCCGGCGCACGGAGCCGGTCTGACTGTCCCCGCGTTTTGGGTCCCCCCCTGAAGCCGTGACGCTTCACCACCCCGGCGAAACCTCGCCCCTTCGAGAGGCCAGTCACGTCCACCCGTTCGCCGACCGCGAAGATACTGACGTTGATCTTCTGCCCTTCCTGATACTTCTCCACGTCCGCAACCTTGATCTCACGCAGATAACGTAACGGAGGTAGATTGTTTTTACGCAGATGGGTCAGCTCCGCTTTGGTCAGGCGCCTGGGTTTGGTCTCCTGAAAACCCAACTGGATAGCGGCATAGCCGTCCCGCGCCACAGTCTTCTTCTGAGTTACGAAGCACGGCCCGGCCTCAATGACGGTCACAGGCATCACCTCGCCTTTTTCATCGAAGATTTGGGTCATGCCCACCTTTCTACCTAAAATCCCTTTCATGATACCTGGGCGCCAGATATTGCTATCTGCGACCTTCCCTCCTTAGGTTTAATCAAGTTTAATCAAGATGCAAGTTAGAGCTTGATCTCGATGTCCACTCCGGCCGGCAAATTGAGACGCATCAACGTATCAACCGTTTTTGAACCTGGATCGATGATATCGATCAGACGCTTGTGGGTGCGGATCTCAAACTGCTCCCGCGAATCCTTGTCGATAAAAGGCGAACGCATGACGGTGAATTTCTCGATTCTGGTGGGTAAAGGCACAGGCCCCACCACCGCCGCTCCTGTTCGTTCAGCCGTTTCTACGATCTGTTTCACCGACTGATCGAGAATGCGATGATCGTATGCCTTCAGACGAATGCGTATCTTCTGTTTGGCCATTTCTTTTCCCTTCCTGACATACCCCGCAAGCTATTCCAGAATTTTGGTGATCACGCCGGCGCCAACCGTCCGACCACCCTCCCGAATGGCAAACCTCGATCCCGCCTCCAGGGCCACGGGCACTATCAACGTCACCTTCAAGTTCACGCTGTCCCCAGGCATCACCA
>DAOULT010000031.1:0-7318 GCA_034417895.1 Anaerolineae bacterium
GTGCTGGCTTTGCGCAGTGTTCTGCTCAGCGGACGGTGGGACGATATTTGGCCATCTTCTCACCCTCTCCCAAAAGCCGCCTAAAATCCTGGACAGACCCTAGTGGTAGAGAGGTTTGCCCATTCCATGGTGTGTGTGGCGTACAACGCAAACTGTGGTATAATTAAATCAGACCATCGCCTGCCAGGAGGAGCTTAGGAAAAATGGATCAGAAGACTGAGAACCGGCGGCCTGAGCTGCTATTTACTCTGCTGACAACCATTCCGCTCATCTGTCTTTTACTCTCTCTCACCACCCTATGCGTCTCTTATCGGGTCTATCGGCTCGTTTTTAGACCGACAGGCGTGTCCCGTGTGTCCCTGCTTCCCACCCTCGCTCCCGCGCCAACAGACACCCCCCCGCCCCCGGCTACGGATACACCGAGGGTCTCAACTCCCGTTCAAATAACAGTAAGCCCCCTGTGGCTATCGCCAACGGTGGTTCCCACCCTCTCCCCTCCGGCTGCTCCTTCCACCACTCCCACTACCAAGCTCACCGCCACGCCTCGCCACACTTCCACCCCATCTCCCACTCATACGGCCCAGGCTCCAACCTCTACGCCGACCACCATCCCCATCTCCAAAGCCGGACCAATGCCAGCGCCCAGTCGTCAGTTGTCACCTTTTCCTACCCCTGCCCCCCTGCCCACGCCTACCCCCGGCCAGCCTGCTCTAAGCGGCAAGATCGCTTTCCCCATCTACGACCCCGAAAAGAAAGTTTACGATCTCTACGTGGCCGATATCGATGGCCTCCACCGCCGTCTCATCGCCGAGAGAGCCAGCCAGCCCGCTTTCAGCCCCGACGGACAGCACCTCGCCTTTCGCTCCTGGCGGGCCGACGCCCTGGGGCTGATGGTGGCCGATGCCGAGGGCCTGACCAGCCAGCGCATCACCACTTACGTCGAGGACGCCATGCCTGCCTGGTCAAAGGACGTGCCCCTCCTGGCCTTCGCCTCGCAGCGAGAACCGGACCGCCGCTGGCGCATCTACGGGGTGGCCGTCAGCGGCGAGTACGAATGGCCTTTCCAGCACGGCTCCAGCGCCATCTTTGGCCGTTTTCCCACCTGGCTGCCCCAGAGCCGCGTCGTCTACGCTGGCTGCGTCAACAACGAGTGCGGCATCCGTTTCATGTACGGTGACGGCAGCGGCCTCAAGGCCCTGACCTCCGACCCCAAAGACACCGCCCCTGGTGCTGCGCCCGATGGCAATATCATCGCCTTCATGTCCGACCGTGAGGGTGACTGGGAGATTTATACTGTCGGCGTAGACGGTGAGGGGCCGACCCGCCTGACGGACGATGCGGCCACCGATGGCCTGCCCACCTGGTCGCCTGACGGCCAGGCCATCGCCTTCGTATCCAACCGGGGCGGCGAGTGGGCCATCTGGGCCATGAGGTCGGACGGCTCCGAACAACGTAAGCTCTTTGACCTGGGAGGTGGTTTCGGGAGCGGGGACCAGGATTGGACCCTGGAGCGGATATCGTGGGGACCGTGAGACATTAAGAGGAGGCCGTATCGCAACCACAAAGAGCACGAAGAACACAAAGATTTTACGCCTGGTACTCCTGGTGTGGAGTGGTTAAAGGGTTCTAATCTCGTTCAGCGAGTGCGTTGGAACACTATCTCGTAGGAATAGTGGTAAAGGGAATTGCCAATGGGGTTGCCCGTCTCCACGCAGAGTTCATCAACCGGAATATCGGGCGTTATATTTCTAGCCATCTCGCAGCTATGTCCCATCACCTCTATATTGTGGTTGCCCTTGAACATGGGAAAATCGACGTAGCCCGGCGAGATCTCAGGTTTATTCCCCGTTTTGATCTCCACTCCGCCGCCATCCCAGCTTACCCATAGAGGCACGTCTGGGATTCCATTTCCCTCTGCATCCAGCACGGTGATGTAAATGTGATGGTTGCCGTGATTCTCACAGGCGGAGAGACGCCGCACCTTTACCAGCCTGAAATCCACGTTGGGAGTAGGGGTAGGCTCAGGGGTAGGTGTATCCCGGCGTGGCGCCGGGGTCGAGGTGGGCGGTGGGGTGGGAGTCGGGGTATCGGTGGGAGTGGGAGTGTCTGTCGGAGTAGAGGTAGGGGTGGGGGTGGGGGTGAAAGTGGGGGTCGGGGTAAAAGTGGCCGTAGAAGTAAAGGTGGGCCGTAAGGTAGCCGTGGCCGTACATCTTATCCGTCTTACCCGCAGAGCGGACCCGGCGGCCACCAGCCCCTCCTCCCCCGGCAGCAAGCCCGTCAACATCAAAAATAGATAAATGTAAACCACGATCACTGCCGAACCAAGTCCCCCAATGATGAGCCATTGCTTTCTAGCCATCGTCAGCCCCCCTCTCAGCCCTATCCAGGTCCGAGAGTCGCCATTCCAGGTAGCCTATATACTCGACTACCAACTCCAACTCCTCCGGCCCCAGACGCTCAAGAGATGCAATCAATCTTTCATATAGGGGATGGTTTTCCACCAGCCTGGACAGTCTGCTCATGGCGTTGCTTTTTTCTTCCACATCGTATCCTAACAACTGAAGCATATAGGCCAGACTGGTGTCCGTCCAGGTAGCCAGCTTACCCAGAGTATCCAGGCTGGGCACTTCTCCCTTGAAAATGCGCAACAAGGTAACGTGGCTGACGCCGATACGCTCAGCCGCTTTTCTGATCGAAAGCCCTTGCCTGTCTATCTCGCTCTTGACATATTCTGCCAAAGTCATCCTGATCCCTGGACGCCTGTAATATTGTCTGCCAACAGTATACTACATTTACCACCCTCCTGTCAAGTCCTTTTTTGTTGGAGACGGGGGCATTTGGTGTTGCTTTCCGTCATTTTCAGCGGAAAATCGGCGGCGGTTTTCCGGCCTGGTGACGAGCCGTCAACGGATTAAAAAAACGGATTTAACAGATATAATACGATACCATCTGTTAAATCCGTTTCAAAATCCGTTGACCGCGCTACTTGACCTCGACGACGGCCCCTTCGGCTTCCAGCTTGGCTTTGGCCGCTTCGGCCTCTTCCTTGGGGATGGCCTCGTGGATGGTAGCCGGAGCGCCATCCACCAGCTCCTTGGCTTCCTTCAGGCCCAGGTCTGAGCGAAGGGAACGGACGGCTTTGATGACCTGGATTTTCTTGGGACCGATCTCTTGCAGGATGACGTCGAACTCGGTCTTCTCTTCCTCCTCCTCGACCTCTGCTGCGGCCACGCCAGGCATCGGGCCGGCCGCGAAGGCCATAGGAGCAGCCGCGCTGACCCCAAAAGCCTCTTCACAAGACTTCACGAAGTCCGACAGACCGAGTACGGTCATGCCTTTGACGGTCTCAAGCAAGACCTTCCCCCGATCTTCGTCGGATAGTTGGCCAATAGCTTCAATAATCCCTTCCTTGGTCATGCTATAACCTCCTGATATAAGTTGAGTTAAGATAAGCTCTGTTCTTGTAGTTGATCGACACGAGCCTGAAGCACGTACACCATGCTACGCAAGGTGCCGCCCAAAACGCTCAGGAAAGCAGTCAGCGGAGACTGCAACCCGGCAAGCGCCTGGGCCAGGAGAACCTCCCGTGACGGGAGATCGGCCAGGCTCGATACCTGTTCGGCATCGAGCACCCGAGCGCCCAGGAGCCCCCCCTTGATCTGTAAAATCCTGGTCTCCCTGGCGAAATCCAACAGGGTTTTGGCTGCCGAAGAGATATCACCCTGACAGAAACCAATGGCGGTAGGCCCTTCTAACATCCTGGCCGGGACAGGGAGACCGGCCTTTTGCAAGGCTATTCCACACAAAGTATTTTTTACAATATGGAAACTGCTGCCGCCCTCTCGTATTTTTCGGCGCAAACGGGTGACGTCGGCTACCGTCAGACCCCGATAGTCGGCCAGGATGAGCGCCTCGCTGCCCGAGAACAGATCGACGTATTGGGCTACCAGCGCTTTTTTCGTTTCTCGCGATATAGCCAAATCTGGATCACCTCCTTTCTATGTTCACAACAGGATAGTTAAACAACGCAAAAAACCTTTGCGCCCCCCGACACAAAGGTTTCTAAGGCTAAAACTACCGTAAAATGCCCTCTCAAAAGTCCTTTGCCTCGGCAGGCATTAGCTGCATTAAGCGTCTTGTAGACGCACCTGCTGTCTTGGGCCTGTTATATTATTTCAGGTACCTGGCGGCCTCTAGAGTCGTTACTACGCTGTCTTCAAGGCTTGAGCCTGCATAACGTCCACTTTGATCCCTGGCCCCATAGTGGTGGTCAGATATACTTTTCTGATGTATTGTCCTTTGGCTCCCGAGGGCCTGGCCTTCAACACCGCTTCCATCAAAGCGGCGAAGTTCTCCAGCAGCTTCTCTCTCGAAAAGCTGGCCTTGCCGATAGGGACGTGCAGGTTAGACGTCTTGTCGATCCTGAACTCCACGCGCCCCAGACGTAACTCTTTTATGAGGCGGGGCAGGTCTTCGGCAGGGACAATGGTGCCGGTTTTGGGACTGGGCATCAGCCCCCTGGGGCCCAAGATTTTACCCAGACGCCCTACTTTGCCCATCACCTGCGGGATGGCAACGGTCACGTCAAAATCCAGCCACCCTTCCTGAATTTTCTTTACCAGGTCGTCTGTACCCACATAGTCGGCCCCGGCTTCCTCTGCTATCTTATGAGCTTCTCCCTCAGCGAAAACCAGGATCCGTCTTTGTTTCCCCGTGCCGTTAGGCAGGAGCACCATCCCTCGCACCTGCTGGTCGGCATGGCGCGGATCGACTCCCATGCGCATGTGCACTTCCACGGTAGCGTCGAACCTGGTGTAAGAGGTCTCCTTAGCCAGTTCGACGGCCTCTTCGGGAGAGTAGACTTTTAAGCGATCTACCTTCTCGATTGCTTCCTTATAATTCTTTCCACGTCTAGACATACTCTATTCTCCTTAGTGGTCAGAGACCTGAACAGGTTTTGAAAACCTGTCAGGTCTAGACGCTCACCTAATCCGAGATTTGAATCCCCATACTGCGGGCCGTGCCTTCTATGATGCGTTCGGCCCCGGCCAGATCGAGGGCGTTGAGGTCCTTCATTTTCAGTTCGGCTATCTCCCGCAACTTTTTACGATTGATAACCCCCACCTTGGTTCTGTTAGGCTCGCCCGAGCCCTTCTCTATCTTGGCCGCTTTCTTCAACAGGTCGGTGGCCGGGGGGGTCTTGGTCACAAAATTGAAAGTATTGTCCTGGTAGACGGTGATCTCCACCGGAATGATCGACCCGGCCTGGCTGGCCGTGCGGGCGTTGTACTCCTTGCAAAAGGCCATGATGTTGACCCCATGCTGGCCCAGAGCCGGCCCAACCGGCGGGGCCGGGTTGGCCTTGCCAGCCTGAATCTGCAACTTGATGATCGCTTTGATTTTCTTTGCCATTTATCCTCCCCATAAACGCTTTTCAACCACAAAGGACACCAAGAGCACCAAGTATAAAACCTGTGTGTTCTTTGTGCTCTTTGTGGTTATATTATTCCGCGCTCCCCGCGCTTCCGCCTTCTGCGCGCTCCAATCGCTCCAGTACTCAGCCGGAACAAAATTGGTCATCGTACTTTATACTTTCTCCACCTGCAAGAAATCCAGCTCTACGGGCGTCTCCCGACCGAAGAAGGAAACCAGGATGCGCACCTTGCCTTTATCCAGGTTGAGTTCATCGACTGTGCCCATGAAGTCGGCGAAAGGGCCATCCACAATACGCACTTTTTGGCCTGGCCTGAAGCTGACTTTGACCTTCGGGGCGGCGGCCTCCATGCGTTTCATGATCTTGTCCACTTCCTCGGGACGCAAAGCGGTGGGCTTATTACCCATCCCCACGAAGCCGGTCACTCCTGGAGTATTGCGCACCACGTACCAGGAATCGTCGGTCATGATCATCTTCACCAGGATGTAGCCGGGAAAAACCCTCCGTTCCGTGGTGCGGCGCTGACCGTCTCTAAGCTCCACCTCTTCTTCCGTGGGCACCACCACTCCCTTGATCAGTCCCTCCATGCCCATAGACTTGATGCGGTGTTCCAGGTTTTTCTTGACCTTGTTTTCGTAACCGGAATAGCTGTGGACGACGTACCAGTCTCCTTCCTCTCCTTCCTCCTCTTCCTCTGCGAGACCGGCTTCTATCTCTGCTATCTCTTCCTCAGAGATTTCGGCAGAGACCGCCGCATCTTCCTGGGCCTCAAGCGATGCAGACTCTTCCTCTGTTATCTCTTCCTCAAAGACCTCAGCAGAGACCGCCGCATCTTCCTGGGCCTCGACCGATGCAGACTCTTCCTCTGCTATCTCTTCCTCAAAGATGTCGGCAGAGACCGCCACATCTTCCTGGGCCTCAAGCGCTACAGACTCTTCTTCCGGTTTTATCGTTTCCTCTTCGATCTTTTCTTCCAACTCTTCCATCTTCCCGTTCCCTCGCCTCCGCTCCCTGGTTCCGGCCACCTTTTTTAGTGGATGATCAGACTGAAGAGCTTGGCAAAAACAAAGTCGATCACCCCTAACAAAGCTGCCATGAAGGCGGTGACAGCAATGACAATGCCTGTCAGATTAAGCGCTTCCTGTCGGGTCGGCCAGTTTACTTTTTTCAGCTCAGCCCGAGTCTCTTTGAGATATTTGATAATGAAGTTCTCTTTCCGTGCTGCTGCTTTAGCCACTCTTCTGCATTCTCCTTAAAATTGTTCACTGTTTAGGATTGTCGGGGATGGATCACTGCTTACGATTCAAGACACCGCGTCATCAGGCCGAACCGAGAGCCTCATGAGGCGGTGTCTTGAGGAATAATCTGGCAGGCCAGGCAGGACTTGAACCCGCAACCTACGGTTTTGGAGACCGTTGCTCTGCCAAATTGAGCTACTGGCCTGCATTAGCAGATGGCCGCTAACTTATGGCTGATGGTATCCTGATGGCAATGGCTCGTCTACTGCCATCTACCATATTATACATCACTTTGTCTCCCGGTGCAAGGTGTGGGTGCGACAGCGGCGACAATATTTCCTTAGCTCCAAACGCCCCGGATCGTTCCTTCTATTCTTCTGCGTGGTATAGTTACGTTCCTTGCATTCCGTGCAGGCAAGGGTACTGACGATACGTACTGCCTTTTTGGCCATATGTCTAAAGGGCTAGGATTCAGGTTGTCCCTTGTCCTTCGTCCCTTGTCCCTCCCTTCACTCGATGATTTTGGTGATCACGCCGGCGCCAACCGTCCGACCACCCTCCCGAATGGCAAACCTCGATCCCGCCTCCAGGGCCACGGGCACTATCAACGTCACCTTCAAGTTCACGCTGTCCCCAGGCATCACCA
>DAOULT010000032.1:0-17313 GCA_034417895.1 Anaerolineae bacterium
CGCCGGGCCAGCAGCTTGCTGAGGGCGATGCGGATGGCGAAGTTGGCGCGGAAAGCCTCCCCGCCGGAGAACATCTGATAGCTGCGGGTGCCCAGTTCGTCGGAGATTTTGATGTCTAAGGTTTCCACCGTGTCGCCCTTTTTGGTCTCCCGCTGAGTCTCGAAGCGGACGTGCATCCGATTATCGGTCATGCGGGATAGCAGGGCGTTGGCCTCGTCTTCGATCTCCGGGATGACGCTCTCGATGATCATGGCCTGCACCCCTTTTTTGCCAAAGGCCAGCCTCAACTCCTCGTAGATGGCCTTCTCCTCGATGACCTTTTCCCTGTTCTCGACTTTGCGTTTCCTCTCCTGGGCCAGATAACGGCAGTGTTCGAGCTTCTGTCTGGCGGCGCCCAGAACCAGCCGGGCGCGGGCTTCTGCGCTATGCAACTCCTCGACCTCAGCCTCTTTACGCTGCAACTCTTGACGCACTTCGGCCAGGCGGGTCACTTCTTTGCTCAGCGCTTCCTGCTTCTCAATATCTGCCCGCAGACCCTCCTGCCAGCGCCCCTGGCTGTTCCGCAGACGCTCCAGGTTAGCCCGTTCCTGGTCGGTGTGCTCCAGGGCGGTTTGCAATCTGGCCCATTCTTCGTCGAACCTGCTCAACACCTCTATGTCACGGCGAACCTGCTCATGTTCTTCCGGGTCGTAGCCCAGGGCCTCCACGCTTTTTCCGAGCTCGGCCAGGGCGGCCTGTTCCTGGGCGGCGTACTGGCCCTGGTCCAACCGCGTGTCCAGGGCGATCAAATCTGCCCGCCGCTCGATCAGCGTGTCCGCCGCCTGGCGAGCCTCGGCCAGTTCTCTCTCCTGGGTGGCCTCCTGTCTCTGGAGGCCGGCCCTCTTGTCCAGCTCGCGGCCAAGGGCTTCTATCTCCTCTCGTAGAGCCTGCTTGTGGGCGTTTAGTTCCTCGATGCGGGCCTCGTTTTGTCGTAGAAGCTCGGCCCCGGCCTGGCGCTCTTCCTGGAACTGGGCCACCAACCGTTCCCGGTCATCCTCCGAGAGTTCGCTATCACACAGGGGACAACGGGCTTCGGCCTTTTCCAGCAGCCTGACCTTCTCTTCAAGGGCTTCCCCTTCGGATGCAATCTGCTGGTTGCGGGTTTCCAGGCCGGTCGCCTCGGTGGAGATGTTCTGGCTCTCTTCTCTCTGGCGTTCCCGTTCGGCTTCCAGCCCCTCCAGACGTTCCAGGTGTTGGCGCACCTCGGCCAGCTCGCTTTCCAGGGCCGTTATCCGTCCGGCTCTGGCCTCCAGTTCGCCGACCTGTTCGGCCAGCATCCGCCGTTCGGTCCGCAGCCCTTGTCGGGCTGTCTCGATGGCGCTTTCCAGGGCAGCCCGCCGCTCGTTCAACTCGGCCAGTTCGAGGCGTTTGTTATCCAGGGTTTCCTTGGCGAAACGGGCCATAGTCAGGGCGGCAAAACCTTCCTGGATATATTGCTGGTCGGCCATAACCTTCTCGTAACCTTTCAGCCGCTCTTCGCTCTGGGCGATGCTGGCTTTCAGTTCATCTAGTTCTCGCCGGGCCTGGGCGATGCGGTCCTCCAGTTCATCGATCTGGGTCTGTTTGAACTCGATGGCCCTGACCTCTTCACGCAGACCTTTCAACTCCTCGTCGGCGCTGCGCAGGGCGGCGCTCAAGCCATCCACGTCGTTCTGGGCCTGCTTCATTTCTCTTTGATACTCAGGCTGGCGTTCCAGTTCGCGCTCCATCTCCTCTATGCGGGCCGCGATCTGGGCCGCCTCCCTGTCTCTTTCTTTGGCCCGCTCCTTGGCCCGTTCCTCGTACTGGTCGTAGATGGACAGGCCCAGGATTTCGCCCAGGATGCGCTTACGCTCAGCCGGGGGCTTGACGGTGAACTCGTCGGCCCGCCCTTGCAGAAGGAAGGCGGAGTTGATAAAGGTATCGTAATCCATGCGCAACAGGACATCGATGCCAGCCTGGGTGTCGCGCATGGTAGGCTCGGTCAGGGCGCGGAATTGGCCCTTGCTCTGAACCTGGAACTCCAGGACGCTCCGTCCTCGCTTGCCGGATTTCCGCTTGCGGATGATGCGGTAGCGGTTGCCGCTCAACTCAAACTCGAACTCTACCTCCATCTCCGTCTGTCCGAGGTAGATCAACTCGTCGTCGCTTCTGGCTCTGGCTTTGCCCCACAAGGCCCAGGTCATGGCGTCCAGCAGGGCCGATTTGCCGTGTCCGTTGTCGCCAGCCAGGCAGGCCAGGTGGATGCCGGAAAAATCCAGATTATCTACCTGACGATAACACATGAAGTTGCACATCCGCAATTTGAGAGGAATCATAATCAAACTCTCCTGGTTATTACTACTATCAAAACCGCTATCAAAGTGACGAAGCTCAACCCCAGGCCGATCTTGAACGACAGAGGGGCAAAGATAAACTCGATGGTGTGCCGACCAGCAGGCAGAGGCACGGCCCGGAAAAGATAATCAGCGCAGTATATCCGCTGCCTCTCTCCATCGACGTGCGCCCTCCAACCAGGGTAGCAGGTGTCTGAGAGGAAAAGGAAGCCGGCACGTTCCAGTTCGGCCTTGATGACCACGCGCTGGGGATCGTATTCGACGATGCGAACGCTATCCGATACCAGGCGACTGGCCCCTTCCCCTTCCACTGCGGCCAGGGCTTCTTGATCTTCCAAAATAATTGCAGTCGAAGGATCAAAATCGGCGCTTCTCAGACGGGTCAGGGCCTCGTCGGCGCCTGCCACCTCTGCCTGATAGACGACGAAGGCTCTGGGCAATACGTCCAGGTTCTCGTAGACGTTCAATCCCTCCTCGGCATAGACCAGGCGTAGACGATTAGGCCACCGCTCTGGCTCTCGCCCTGCGGTCAGGATGTATTTGACTCCCGCCAGGTTCAACAGGCGGGGGTAGTCCCGCAGCGCGCCCATGAAGTCCTCGCTGCGCACCAGGTTGATGGGAGAGGAACCGCCCACGCTCTGGATGCTGTACAGGGTGGGAAAGTGCTCGCCCAGGGACCGGGGGGGATAATGGTCCATCTCCAAAGGGTAGAGCCTGTACAGGCCAATGTTCTCTTGCAGGAACAGGGTGGAATCCCTCGCCTGCCAGTAAGATGGGTCCTCCACGGCGTTGATGGTCGTCCCGCCCGTCAGGAACAGATCGAAGACCACCAGGGCCAGAAAAGCCCCGCGTGAGCTTGACCAGGGTATCTTCCCGCTCCGGTACAGATAGAGCAGCAGCCCGCCCCCTATCCAAAGCAGCCAGAAGAAAAGCAAAGGATTCAAAAGCGGGGGCAGAGCCTTTGCCAGCCAGTTGGACTGGGGGGCGTCGGGAAAAGCGGGCAGGCCCTTGACCAAAGCCTTGAGCACGTGGACGGACATGCCGTCGTAAACTTCGGCCAGGACGTAGTTGATGCCTCTGAGGAGGGCCTTTTTGAAAAAGAACAGGGCCGCCGAACAGGGAGCCAGCACCAGCCCCACAAAGATCAACTTTTTGAAAAAGGGAGCCAGCCGCCTGCCCTCCTGGAGCAGCACCTCAAAGCCGTAGCCGCTCAGGACGGCCAGCGCCAGAGTGAGCACTAACAGCCAGCGGGCCGGTATCCTGAACAGGTTGAAGCCGGGCACGTACCTGAGCAGGAGATAGAGCGGCGTCTGACCTCCCAGGGCCAGCAGCAGGGAGGCAGCGGCCAGGATCGCAAAGAAAAGCACGTGTTCCTCCTGGCGTCTGCGCCAGGCCAGTCCCGCCGCCAGCAAGGGCCAGAGACCAATGTAAGCGTGGTGCTCCCCGAAAAAGGGCAGTCCTATGTAACCGCTCACGGGGTTGCCCAGGAAATTGGGGAACAGGAAAGCGATCAGGTGATAAGGAGACAAAGAAAAAGAGGTCATGGTCTCGTAATCCAGTCCCCCGGCCCGCAGGGATAACCTTTGAAGTTCGACGGTGGGCAGCAGTTGAGGAGCAGCCAGCCCCCCTGCCACCGCCAGGGCCACGAGCAGGATGACCAGAAGGGTCATCGGCCTCAGCGTCCCGCGACGATAGACCAGGGCGAAGCAGCAATATATAACCAGGGTCAGGAGGGAATAGAACACCACCTGGGGCTGAGCGGTGAGTATCTGGAGGGCTATAGCCGCCCCGCTCAAGGCTGCCCAGATATAGCTCCTGAACCGTACCGCCCGCAAAAAACAACACAGGATCAGGGGCAGCCAGACGCTGCCGGTCATAATGCCCAGGTTGGTGAGCTGGGCCATGAGATAACCGCTCAGGGCAAAGGCCAGGGCCGCGACAAAAGCCCCGCTCCGACTGACGGCCAGGGAGCGGACCAGGAGATAGGTGAAGACTGCGGCCAGGCTATAATGCGCCACGATAAACAAGGTGAAAGCCAGGTGGGAGGGGATGGGCAGGGCCAGAAGGCTGCTCAGAGGGTACAGGATCCCCATCTGTCCTTCGGCCAGGAGAGGGAAGCCGCACAGCACGTAAGGGTTCCAGAGGGCCAACTGTCCCTGACGCAACATCTGGGCGGCGAAGACCCGTTGAGGGTAGTGGGTCAGGCCCAGGTCCCAGGCGTAGAAAGTTTTGTTCCCAAAGATCACGTCGGCGAAACAGAAAAAGGGCAGGACAAAAAGCGTAACCAGTAATGCCAGCTCCCGGCGATACTTGGGCCAGAGGGTATAAACAGCTTCCAGGTAGTAACGACTTAAGTCGTTACTACCATGATGACCTGGCGCCTTATCCGCCATCTTACCAGTCAACTCCGCCTCTGGCGCTTATCTTCGCGGCCGAATATCTTCAGCCATTCCGCCACCTCTTCGGGCGACAGCTTGCGTTCAGGCGGGTCCCTGACCACGCCCAGTTGCGAGAGTTCGGCGGCGAAGTCTGAGGCGCTGATAGCCTGCGCCCCACGCTCGCGGGCGGCCTGCACCACGGCCCGATCAGAGGAAACCACTTTCAGGCCGCGCGGGTTGGCTGCCCGGCGGATGTATTTTTGGAGAAGGACGTCGGCGCTGGAGCCCAGCGGAGCGAAGCGCACTCGCACCCCGGCGCTGGACAGGGTAGAGGGCGGGCTGTAGAACTCCCCGTTGTCGAAGATGACCGTGATGGACTTGCCCGTGCGGGCGCGGTAGGCCCGCAAACGCTGCACCAGTTGGGCCTCGTCGTCAGGATCCTCCAGCGAGATATCGCTCATCTGGCCGATGAGATTGTGGCCGTCAACCAGGATAGGCATTACTATATCTCCATGATCACGGGCAATATAATCGGTCGGCGCTTGGTCTGCTTATAGAGGAATTGGCCGAGGGCCTCTTTGATCCTGGCGCTGAGGGCCGCTTTGGGATATCCGCCCTCCAGGATAGAGAGCACCTGTTCTTTAGCCATTTCGATCAGCTCTTCTGAATCGCGCATATAAACGAACCCCCGCGAGATGATGTCAGGGCCGGCCAGCACCTCGCCTGTCTCCTTGTCTACGGCCATTACAGCGATGAGAAACCCATCCTGAGAGAGAAGATACCGATCGCGCAGAACCACCTGGCCCACGTCGCCCACCCCCAGGCCATCGACCAGGACGTAATCTTCTGACACCCTCTCGCTCATCCACCCTCCATCCTGGTCAAACTCCAGAACCTGGCCGCTCTCTACGATGAAAATGTTTTCTTCAGGAATGTTCAACTGCTCCGCCATCTGAGCATGGAGAACCAGATGGCGGTACTCCCCGTGGATGGGGACAAAGAAACGAGGTCTGATCAGGCTGAGCATCAATTTCTGTTCCTCGCGGCTGGCGTGTCCAGAAACGTGGACTTTTTCCAGTTCTTCATAATAAACGTAGGCCCCCAGCCGAAAGAGGTTATTGATGGTGCGATTGACCAGTTCCTCGTTGCCAGGGATGCGGTTGGCGGAGATGATGACCGTATCTCCGGGCAGGATGCTCACCTGTCTGTGCGTCCTGCTGGCCATGCGCACCAGGACTGAGGTTGGTTCGCCCTGGCTGCCGGTGCAGACGATGGCTACTTTCTGTGGAGGCAGACCGTTGATGTCTTCCACCGTGAGCAATTCATCAGGAGCAACGTCCAGGTAGCCCAGGTCTATAGCCATTTTGACGTTGTTGACCATGCTGCGCCCCACGATGCCTACCCGGCGCTCGTGACGATGGGCCGTGTCGATGACCTGCTGCACGCGGGAAATGTTGGAGGCAAAAGTGGACACAATGATGCGCCCTGTGGTCTGGGCAAAGATGCGCTCAAACGTTTCGTTGATTTCCTGCTCTGAGGGAGTATAGCCTGGCGTTTCGGCGTTGGTGCTATCGGACAGCAGCACCAAGACGCCCCGTCCGCCCAGTTCGGACAGCTTGGCAAAGTCGGTCAGTTGACCATCGACCGGGCTGTGATCGAATTTGAAATCGCCAGAGTGCACGATCAGACCCAGGGGCGTGTCGATAGCCAGCCCCACTCCGTCCGGGATGCTGTGGCTGACGTGGAAGAATTCGATCCGGAAAGGGCCTAGATGAAGGGTATCGCCAGGCTCGATAGTATGTAGCTCGACCTCTTCCAGCAGCTTGTGCTCCTTCAGCTTGACCTCGATCAGACCGCGCGTTAACCTGGTAGCGTAGAGAGGCACGTTAATCTGGGGCAGCACGTAGGGCAAAGCGCCGGTGTGATCCTCGTGGCCGTGGGTGATGATCATGCCCCGCACTTTATCCTTACGCTCCACCAGATAAGAAATGTCAGGGATGACGATATCGATGCCTAGCATATCGTTTTCGGGAAACATCAGCCCACAGTCGATGACGATGATGTCGCCGCCGTATTCGATAAGCATCATGTTTTTGCCGATTTCCCCCACTCCGCCCAGGGGGATGATACGTAAATTGTTTGTGTTCATAATAGATGTTTCAGGAACCATTCCAGGCGCTTAATACGAGCTTCGAGATAATCAACGTCCTGGAAATCTTCCAGGATATCCTTTTCGGCTACCTGGCCCTTGCGGATGAGTTCGTCCATCTCCTCCAGAGAGGTGACGCCGAACTTTGCGCACCGGGCCTGTTTTTCTGCCGAAAACAGCCGTATTCTTTCCAGAATAAAGGCGCGCATACCTTGACGTATCAACTCATCTTCGGTAAGATCAAGCTCCTGAGCTAACTCTTTTGTATCGATCATATCAGAAACTCCTTGTCTACTCTACCGAAAAAGCTCGTCGATAATCTCTTTCTTGCTGAGGCCCCGGTGCCGGGCTACGGCGGTCAGGATGCCATCAACGATCTTTCTGTCAAGCTCCTTGTAATCCGGCACGGTAAGCGAGTGTTTTCCCCCGATGTAGGTACGGATACGGATGTGGCTGCCCCTCTGCCTGATAATCTCGTAACCATACGCCTTCTCCAGCCGTCTGATTAGCTCCCGACCAGAGATAACAGGGTACTTGCGAGGACTCATATAGCTTCCTCGTAAACCAGCCAGATAGTCGGCGAGGGCGGCAGGCCATATTCCTCGTGTTCGCCATCGGCCAGGGATAGCTCTACCGCTTCCCGCAGATTTTTCTTAAGCTCTTCCAGGGTTTCGCCCTGGGTGTAGACCCCTAACTCCTGGCAGGAAGCGATGAAGTATTTTTCTCCCCGGCTGGCACGGGCCATGACGTAGCCTTTCGCCGGTAGAGGGATAGTCGGCGAGATTTCGATCTTAGGTTGAGTAACGCTCATTGTATCCTTCACCTCATTTCGTTTCAGAAGAGGCTCAGTTGGCGGGCGTTTTGTTCCGGCCTCTCCTCCTCGATGTCTCCCATTTCGGCCAGAATTTGGGGGATCTTGAGCATGTCCTGCTCGATGTCCCGCCGATAACGGGGCTGGTGCAGAGCCGCCGCCGGGTGGAACATGGGGTAGTAAATCACCTCTCCTATTCGTTTGGGTTGGCCGTGGATGCGAGAGATGGTGGTGTTCGGAAAGTAGCGGGCCATCGAGAAACGGCCCAGGGTGACGATCAGCCTGGGTTTGACCAGCTCGATTTGTCTGTCCAGGTAGGGCCGACAGGCTTCGATCTCGCTGGACAGGGGATCGCGGTTGCCGGGGGGGCGACACTTGATCACGTTGCAGATGTAGACCTCTTCCCGGCTGAGGTTGATGCTGGCTAGAAGTTCCTCCAGGAAGCGGCCGGCCGCCCCCACGAAAGGACGGCCCTGTCGGTCCTCGTGGAAGCCTGGCGCTTCGCCGATAAACATGATATCGGCCCCCTCGGGCCCCTCGCCAGGCACCGCCCTGGTGCGTCCCTGGGCCAGACCACAACGCTGGCAAACGATTATTTCCTCGCAGAGCTTGCTCAATTCAGACACTTGTGCCTCCTTCAAATAAAATCATCCGTGACCCGCGAGTCTATCCAAAATCCCCCCTATAGCGAGAGGACTCAAGATCAGGGAGATAAAGCCGGCGCAAACGAAGACGAATATCAGAAATTGTCCCTTCCAGGGGAGCTTTGGGGACCGTGACTTATCTCGCACGGCGCCCTCTTCCGAATCGATGGAAAAGTTTTTTTCGAGCTGAGGCTCCACCCGCTGCGCGGTCTCCAAACGCACCCTGGCCTGGGAATGGCCTGCCAGTCGTTCCCATTTTATCAGCAGGCTATCCCTGCCCCTTCCGCCTGTCTCTCGATTCCAGGGGCTTTGGCTTTCCACCTCAAATTTTTTGATCTCGGTCCCCAGGTCGTGAAGCCAGAAGGTCACCAGATGAGCTGGGCTGGAGCTTTCATTGGTGATCGTTATGGTGACGAAAAAGCTGCCGCTCGAAGCCTGGGTCACGGGTGAAGCGTCGTAAACAAGATCGGGGGCGCTCAAAAGAGCGTTCCACAAACCGTACAACGCGCCCAGCGTGAGGGCCAGGAAAATCAAGAAGAGAACGAAGATAGGGATTATGTCTAGCCATGAGGTTTGCCTTGCCATTTGTCCTCCTTTGCGAATAGCCCCGCCATAAGGCTGGACAGCGCCGCTTTCCTCAAACAACTCCTCAAGTTTGAGAGGCGCCGCATTCGGGACAGAATTTAGCTCCCGCCGGAATTTCACTGCCGCACTCGATGCAAAATTTCTCCGCCTTCAAGGGGGCGCCACATTCGGGGCAGAATTTGGCCTGTCCTGGCAGGTCGGCTCCACACTGGGAGCAGGCAGCCATAATAACAGGCTGCTTCAAGGTCTCTTCACTCACCAGGTCCACCTCACGGGCCTCGCGGCGAGCCTCCTGGATGGCTGCTTCTGTCTGGGCCACGGCGTACTCGGCCTGCAAATCCGGGGTGCATTTCTTACAAAGACCACGCTGCGGGTTCCAGCAAATCTCCTTGCACACCCATTGTCCGCATCGCCGACACTGGAGGAAATTGGGCCTGGCTTCCTGGACGGCAGCCTCAAAGGCATCGTCGTGGGCTTTTTCCCAGGCGGCGGAGTGAATTCTATCACCCACCTGGGCGGCCTGGCCGAAGACCCCCCCCAAAATGTCGCCCACCGTGTCCAGGGCTTCGGCGGCCAACCCGGTGGCGGAAGGCTGAAAGCGAGTCTGATAACCGCTGCCACACCGATCACAGAAAAACTCGAATTGAAAACCACGATCGGTACTCAGATCTTTATAGTTACGCACGAATTTTATAAGCGCCATAGAAACCTCCTGCCCGTATCCTGCCTGCGTAGGTTAAGGTTATTTTACCCCGAGTGGGGATTTTTGTCTAGCCCTTAACTTGCTATTTAGAGTCTCTTTAAGACCCTGGTACCGGCTTTGAAAGGTGGCCCCTGTCAGGTTTTCGATGGTCATAATCAGGGCGTCCTCGCTGTTGTTACTATAGTAGCGATGGCGCACTCCCACCTTTTGGAAGCCATATTTGCGATAGAGGTTCTGAGCCGCCAGGTTGGAGACCCTGACTTCCAGGGTGGCCGCTGTAGCCCCTAACTCCGTGGCCCGATCCAGCATAGCCACCAGCAGCAACTCGCCCAATCCCCGCCCCCGGTACCCAGGTTTCACCGCCAGGGTGCTGATGTGCGCCTCGTCGCCCATCAACCAGAAACCGCCATAACCGACGATAGGCGACGGGGCCAGAGAACGGTGAAGTCTGCTCAACAGAGATGGCCGTTTGGCGACCTCCATCTGGCGAACGACGAGATAGTGGGACAGCGCATTATATTGTAATTCATAGCTATAAGCGCGAGCCGACCAGGGCAGGGAAAAGGAGAGACTCTCGATGCGCATCACCTCTTCCACATCGCGCAGTCGCATTGGTGCGATGATATACGGTAAATCGTCGTAGGTCATGATCGGTCGTCCCTTGAAGGAGGGTGGGTGACAGGCGGCGGATATGGAGGGTGAAGATAGATAGGGGCCAGGCGGCCTGGATCATCTGTCTCTCCCCGTTCCAGGCGTGACCAGGCTAACTCGGCCAGATACCCGGCCCGGCGCACAGCCGAAGCAGGGGAGGCGATGACCGCCCTTTCCCCCAGGCTCTCGCCGATGAGGGCGACCGCTTCGGCGTCGATTTCTCCGCAAAAAAGGGCCTGCCCCTCGATCTCGGCGCACAGTTCGGCAATGGTGGTCAACCGATAATTGCCCAGGCGTCGCCAGCGTCCCCGTTTACGGTGGTAGAGGGCGGCGCATATCCGTCCCCGCCCGGCCTGGACAATGGCCCAGGTTGGCAGGTGGCGGTTGGCCTGGGGATGAGCCAGAACGTCCAGGGTCGGGATGCCCACCAGGGGGATAGCCAGCCCCAAAGCCAGACCCTTAGCCACCGCCAGCCCAATGCGCAGCCCCGTGAAAGAACCAGGCCCCGTGGCTACGGCCACGCCTGTCAGGCGGTCAGGGGTAAGTCCCAGGCGTCTCAGGTGGCGCGCCAGGTTGGGCACCAGTTCCACCGTGTGGCTGGCCCCCGCTAGCCAGGATTCCTCGCTGCACACTCGATCCGCCTGGTAAAAAGCCAGGCTCGCCATCCTGGTAGCGGTGTCTATGGCTACCAGCATCGTCCTCCCTCTCTACTCCCTATTCCCCATTCCCTATTCACAATCTCCCTCACAATCTGAAGGCGCGGCGCTTGAACTGGTGTAGCAATTCCTCGTAACGTTCACCGCTGGCCTTCATTAAAACGCCGCGTTTAGTCTCCCCGATGTGGCGCAGGGCGATCCACAACCGTTCGCCGGGCAAGACCTGGGGCACTCTATCGGCCCATTCGATGAGACACACTCCCTCCCCATAAAGATAGTCCTCCAGGCCGAAGGTCCAGGTGTCCTCCGGTCCCTGCACGCGATACAGATCGATGTGGTGCAGGATCAGGCTCTCCCTGGCGGTTTTATATTCGTTCACCAGGGTAAAGGTGGGGCTGGTGATAGTTTCTTCCACCCCCAGACCCAGGCCCACCCCCTGAACGAAGCGGGTCTTGCCGCTCCCTAATTCCCCTGCCAGGCAGATCACGTCCCCGCCCTGTACCAGCTCACCCAGCCGGGCGCCGAAACGCCGGGTTTGGGCCTCGCTGTGGCTGATCAAATCCAGGCTGCACTCATCTAATATGGGGCTCATAGATATATTATACAACGTTTGATCTTCCCCGACAAGCGGCGATTGGCTGACACGGACATTTCACGGAGAACGGCGCTATTGAGGGCGCAATCCGTGTCAGAATTTTTTACCACGAAGGACACTAAGAACACCAGGGGTATACAATCTTTGTTTATATCATAACTTGACCCCACTGTCAAAACCTCTTCCGTGACAGGTATTGGAGATGGGGGGGACAGGGTGGTATCAGATAGTGCTCATTGTTTCTGTTCCTTATCCCGCCCTCTCAGAAGATAGTAGGCCCATACTGCGGCCAGGGCCGGCCCCAGGAGTGGTATTAGTTTATCAGAGATTTCTTTGGCGTTAGGCCAGTTCATGAAGGCAGCAACTATTGAGATCATGAGCAGGATTGAGTAAAGCAAGGTAAGCCCTATCGCCAGGATGGCCGCAACCAGGTTCTGGAACTTGTCTTTGCTTTCTTGATTGTCTCGTTTGGTAGACATGAGTAAGCCTCCTTACCCATAGTACTCAGGTATTCCTTCTTCCGCTGCTTATATTATAAACCATACTATCACCTGCCAACCCTACCAAAAACTGCTAAATTCCCACAGGATGCTGATAATTTTTGTCGGAATTCTGACAGCAGTTTTGCCCTAAACTCCCATTTGAGTTATAATAGAAGCACACTAAGACCTTACTGCCCGTAGCAGGTGGCAAACAAGTGGAATAAACACAGATTCGCCATGGGAGGCTCAATAAGGTGGCAACTGCTATGAAGTGTCCGAGTTGCGGAGAAGAGATCGAACCAGGGACAGACTTCTGCCCGGAATGCGCCCAGTCCCTATGTCCAAAGTGCGGGGCGGCGGTGAGCGAGGATGACCTGACCTGTCCAGCCTGCGGTTACGAGTTCACTTTCATCTGTCCCGATTGTGGGGCCGAGGTGGAAGCCGAGGATGCGATTTGCCCCCGTTGCGGCCTGGAATTCTTCGAGGAGGCTGAAGAGCTTGCCGAAGAGTTCGCGCAAACCGAGGAAGAGGAAGAAGCCGAGGAAAGGGAAAAATTTCCAAGCTGTCCTGGTTGTGGGATCGAGCTTCAGGATGGGATAGACCTGTGCCCAAACTGTGGGCAAGAGTTATGTCCCCAATGCGGGGCGGCAGTGGACGGTCAGGCCCTGGAGTGTCCGGTCTGCGGCCACCAGTTCACCTTCACCTGTCCTGACTGTGGCGCTGAGGTCGGGGCTGAGGATACGTTCTGCCCTGACTGCGGCCTGGAATTTGCCCTGACCCTGGAATGTCCTCAATGCGGGTTGGAAATCCTGGAAGAAGACGTGGAGGTCTGCCCTGAGTGTGGCTATGATCTTACCAGCCTTGTGGAAGAGGTGAAAGAAGAGGAATAAAAATGCCCAAATCTCCCCGCTTCAAGGTGGGCGATCAGGTCGAATGTATCCATTCTCCCCAATGGGGCGCGGGCCACATCATCAGGATCAACACTGTGGCCGGCGTACCATACTACAGAGTCTTCTTCGAGCACACAAAGAGCGTCCAGGTGCTATCCGCCGCTGACCTGCGGGCCGCCGGCCACTCCCTCGAACTGCTTACTGAAGAAAAGCAAGACCTGGAAAAGCTTCTGAGGTCTTACGAAAGAAACCTGAACCTGAAAGCCAAAGCCCCTCACCTCACCAGCCAGATGCAAAAACAAATGGAAATGGAAATGATGGAGGTGCGGCGCATCCTGGAAAGGCTTCTGGAAATTCATAACCTCATTCTGAGCAGGCTGGAAAAGGTAGCAGCCAACTACGACGAGGTAAGGATCCCTTCCGACCTCTCTATCCAGATAGCCGGGGAGAAAGCTGATTTCGCCAGGCTGGAGGAGAGATTACAGACTGTCCTGGAGAGCAAGCCGTATAGACGGCAGATGAGGGTGGGGTTAGGCTGGCTGACGGCGGCCATCATAGCAGGAGCGGTGATCATCGTGGCCCTGGGCTACTATCAAGAATATAGGGCCAGACAGCGCTCCTTGATCCCCTCAGACAAGTTTGGCGTCATTCTGGCGGAGTTTGGCGGAGGCCCCAGATTCGAGAAAGTGAGCGTGGGAGAGAATGTCATAGACCTGCTGTATGACAATCTGACCACACGTTTGAAGGAAACTGACCTGGATGGAGTGATTCTGAGGAGAACAGAGCTTATCGACGGCGCAGAAAAGGCCAGGCGGACGGGGAAGGAGATGGGAGCCCACATCGTGGTCTGGGGCTGGGTGCCGGCCGGCGGAAAGGAGGCTTTGGTGCCCACTTTCAGCCTCATCAAGAGGACGGCGCAGCCGACGGGCTTTGAAACGATACGTTTGAGCGCACAGCCGACCACCCGCGCCAAAGCGCTGATCACCTTTATCGTGGGCCTGATCTACCTTCTGGAGGACGCCCACCACAAAGCAGTGGAGACCTTCACGGAAGCCATCGACCTGGCCGGGGGAGAAGCCGCAGGAGATAAGGGAGATTCTGGCCTCGACAACTATCTGGCCGTTGTGCATCTCTTCAGAGGGCGGGCCTGCGCCGCCCAGAACAATCTTGAGGCCGCCAGGGCCGATTACGAAAAGGCCATCGATCTGGACTCCGAGTATGCCCGGCCACACATCGACCTCGGTAATCTCTATTTCCTACAGGGGAAATTCCAGGAAAGCCTCGAAGAATACCGTGAGGTCATCGAGAACCGGACGGCCAGGGATGAAGACCGCGCCCTGGCCTATTATTCGATGGGACTGGCTTACGTGGCTCTGGGCGAAGACGAGCAGGCCGCCCGGTCCTTCCAGAAAGCTGCCGAGCTGGCCGCTTCGGACGAAACCCTGCGGGCTATGGCCCAGAAAGGGTTGCGCTCTCTGCCCACTCCCACAGCCACCTTCACGCCCAGTCCCACCGCCGTGCCCGCCACTGAGACATTCACCCCGCCCCCTACCTTCACGCTACCGCCGCCCATAGCCACCCCGACGCCGCTGAGGCCCACGCCAGCCCCTTCCCCAACGCCAACCCCATCGTCGCCCTCGCCAAGCCCTACTTTGGCCCCGACGGCCTTGCCGACCGAAACGGTAACGGCTGCCCCAACCGAGACGGAGACAACCCTGCCGACCGAAACTGCAACCGTTCCGCCGACCTTGCCGCCTACCGTCGAACCTGGCCCGACACCTACGGAAGCGCCGACCGAACTGCCTACTCTCGAACCCGGCCCGACACCTACGGAAGCGCCGACCGAACCGCCTACCGTCGAACCCGGCCCAACACCTACGGAAGCGCCGACCGAACCACCCACCATCGAACCCGGCCCGACGACGCCACCGCCCACCCAGGCCCCGCAGACGAGGGAGACGTTGCCTCCACCGTCTCCACCGCCTCCCATCCCCACGCCAGCCCCGTCCACCCCAACCTCGTCGCCTGCGCGGGAACCGCAGCCGGTAGAAACACCTGAACCCCTGCCCACCTCGTGATTAACGAAAAGCGCAGAGACCTCTTGTGTCTCTGCGCTTCTTTATTTGTAACGTAACTCCGATCAGGTCGTGACCGCCTGCTCCTCAGCTTCCTTCTCCGCCGGTTCGCCGCGCAGGTGGCGGTCGATGTCTGCTGCGGCCCGTTTTCCGGCTCCCATGGCGCTGATGACCGTAGCTGCTCCGGTGACGATATCGCCCCCGGCCCAGACCCGCTCCTTGGTGGTGCGGCCCGTTTGCTCGTCGGCCACCACCGTGCCCCACCTGGTCCGCTCCAGGCCGCCGGACTCGGTGAAGACCAGGGGGTTAGGCCGGGTGCCCAGAGCCATGACCACGATGTCCACCTCCATGTCGAACTCGGAGCCTGCGATGGGGATAGGCCGTCGCCGACCGCTCTCGTCCGGCTCGCCCAGTTCCATCTGAATGCACTTCATGCCCCGCACCCAACCTTTATCGTCGCCGTAAATTTCCACCGGGTTGGTGAGAAACTTGAACACGATGCCCTCTTCTTCGGCGTGGTGCACCTCTTCGGCGCGGGCAGGTACCTCTTTGGCCGACCGCCGATAGACGATATAAACCTCCTCCGCCCCCAGACGTAAAGCGCAGCGGGCGGAGTCCATAGCCACGTTGCCAGCCCCCACCACCGCCACCCGGCGCTTGACCCTGACAGGCGTATCGTACTCCGGGAAGAGGTAGGCTTTCATCAAGTTGGTGCGGGTCAGGAACTCGTTGGCCGAATAGACGCCGTTGTAGTTCTCGCCGGGGATACGCATGAACATGGGCAGGCCCGCGCCCGTGCCCAGGAAAACGGCGTCGTAGCCCTGGTCGTTCAGAAGCTCGTCGATGGTGAAGAGTTTGCCGATGACGGCGTCGAGGCGCAGTTCCACCCCTAGACTGCACACGTAATCGACTTCGGCCCGGACTACATCCTTGGGCAGACGAAATTCGGGGATGCCGTAAATGAGCACTCCCCCCGGCGCGTGTAACGACTCGAAAATAGTCACGGCGTGGCCGAAGCGGGCCAGGTCGGCGGCGCAGGTCAGCCCGGACGGGCCGGAGCCGATGACCGCCACCCGCTTGCCAGTGGAGGGCGCGGTCGGCGGAGTGGTGACGCCCTGCTCCAGCTCCCAATCGGCCACGAAGCGTTCCAGTCGCCCGATGGCTACCGGATCGCCCTTTTTGCTCAACACGCATTTGATCTCGCACTGGGTTTCCTGGGGGCAGACCCGTCCGCAGATGGCCGGCAGGTTGTTCTTGTTCTTCAGAGCTTGCACCGCTCCTTCCATGTCTCCCTCCCGCAGCTTGAGGATAAACTCCGGGATCTCGACCTCCACCGGGCAGCCCGTGATGCAGGTGGGCTTTTTGCATTGCAGGCAGCGCTCCGCTTCGAGCCGGGCCTGCTGCGGCGAATAGCCCAGGGCTACCTGGAAGAAATTCTGCCGCCTATCCTCCGGCGACTGGCGGGGCATCTCCTGGCGGGGGATGGCGCGGCGCTCCTTCTTGCTTTTCCCTTTTTTCTCCTCTCTCGCTTTCTTTCTCTCCTCTCGTCTCCTATGCCTTTCCTCTTTCGTCATTGTTGGGGTCTCCTTAGCTATCCTTTAATTATAGCGTAACCTTCCACCGGCATTTGAATATAGTGGTCAGGCTGCTCGGCATTTTCGTGGATGGCGAAGAAGCGCCGCTCGATCTCTTTCAGAACGGCGGCGTTGTAATAAACCATGCCACAGTTCAAACACACCTCCACCGGCATATTGGGAACGAGCAGGTATTTTCCCTCCTGGCTGTAGAGATACTCTATCCGTTTTTCTTCAAACTCAGCAGCACCGCAGAAATTACACCGCACTTCTCTCATGGTTCTTTGCTCACAGGTTAGAGGTGTGCAGACCTCGTTCTTCAAGCAGATGCACAGCTTCCCAGGAAGTCACTCCTAACTGTTCCGCCAGGTATCCCAGGCTACTGTCTCCTCGTTGAAATTCCTGGTAAAGCTCCATCAGTCGCTGCTCAAATCCTTCCCGCACCAGTTCTATCATCAGGGAATGTTTAGTCTCATCCTCCATTAAACGCAATACTATCGAATCCAGAACGCTAGAGGATTCTTGCTCAACCTTTATATCAGACATTGTCGTTTCCCTTCTCTAAGAATTTTTAAGGTATGAATGATAAACCCAACCGGATAACGTGGCCGTATGGCTTGCACAATCTCTTCCGCTAACAGGTTGTCCATCACTTTTCTCTCCACCAACTCGACCAGCAGGTCTACCAACAAGAGTTTCTGAACCCGCAACCGGTCAGCCACGATATAGGCCAGACGATCATCGGTCACCAGAAAGTCTATAACCT
>DAOULT010000033.1:0-14061 GCA_034417895.1 Anaerolineae bacterium
ATATATGGTATCATTAAATGATCGCTCACCTGAGTATCGGGAGGTATAAGGTGAAAAAATTGATTATCGTGATCGTTATATTCGCTGTCCTGGCTGGCGGCGCATTCCTGGCCCTGGGGGGTACGCAGGCAGTGCAGAAGACGGTGGCCGCGCCGAAAGCAGAGCCAGAAGCCCCCACAACCCAGGCGCCCGCGCGCGCAGGGAACCTGGCGGTGGCGGAAGCGAAGGTGGCGCCAAGGCAACACGCCACGCTTAGCCTGCCGACCGGCGGCCTGGTGGCTGAGGCGCTGGTGGCCGAGGGGGACGGCGTGGAGGCCGGCCAGGTGCTTTTGCGGCTCGATGCTGCTCAGCAGAAAGCGGCGGTTCTCCAGGCCGAGGCTCAACTCCAGCGCGCCCAGGCTCAACGGGATGAGTCAAGGGCCGGCCCCCGTCCGCAGCAGATCGCAAAGGCGAAGGCCGCCGTCGAGGTCGCCCAGGCCAATCTGGCCCAGGTCAAGGAAGAAGCTTATCCAGAGGAGGTCGCCGCCGCCAGGGCCGAACTGACCGCAGCGCAGGCCAGGTTGCAGAAGGTGCTGGACGGTCCCACTGAGGATGAGATTAAAGTGGCGGCCTACGAGCTGCGCCGCGCCGAACTGTCCCTCAAGACGGCGCAGGAAGCTTACGACGAGGTGGCCTATCGAGCCGACATCGGCCTGCTGCCCCAGGCCATAAAACTGGAACAGGCCACCATCAATTACGAGACGGCGCGGGCCAGATATAACATCGCCGTGGAAGGGCCTACCGAGGCGGACATCGCTGAAGCCCAGGCGCGGGTGGCGCAAGTCCAGGAGCGCCTGACCAACCTGCTGCGGGGAGCCAGCCAGGCGGACGTGGCTGCCGCCGAAGCAGAGATCCGCCGCGCCCAGGCCGAACTCGACTTGCTTGAAGCCGGCGAGCGCCCCGAAGCCATCGCTATGGCCCAGGCGGACGTGGCCGCGGCTCAGGCCGAACTGGAGCGAGCGAAGGCGGCCCTGGCTGAGACAGAGTTGCGCGCTCCCTTCTCTGGTACGGTCGTCTCCTTCGACTCCAGGGCTGGTGAGTACGTTGAGCCTGGGGCCTCTATCGTGCAGTTGGCTGACCTCTCCGCCTGGCAAATCGAGACCGACGACCTGACGGAGCTAAGCGTGGTCGATATCTGCGTGGGGGCCCCGGCGGTCATCACCGTCGATGCCCTTCCCGGCCTGGAGATCGAGGGCCGGGTGACTCGTATCAAGGCCCTCGGCGAGAACAAGCAGGGGGACATCGTGTATACCGTGATCGTTCAACCCGACCGGCAGGATGAGCGGCTGCGCTGGAATATGACCGCCGCCGTCAGCGTCGAGCCTGCCTCCGGGCTGGCCGCCGAGGAATCTGCCAGCGCCTCGCCTGTGAGCACGCCGACCAGGGTGCCCGCCACAGCGACGCCCGTAGAGCTACGCCCCACGGCTACCCCCTGGCCTGTAGTCACCCCCACTTCAACAGCTACCCCCACCCCCACCCCGACCTCGACGGCCACCGCTCCTCCATCCCCCACGAGGGCCGCCCTCATAGCCCAGGTGATCTCGCCGGGCCTGAACGTCAGGAGCGGGCCGGGCCTGGACTATCCGACGCTGGGCTACCTGGAGTCCGGCCAGGAGGTTGAGGTCGTTGGTCGAGATCCGGCCACCGGCTGGTTACAGATCGTCTATCCCGAGGCCGAAAACGGCACAGCCTGGCTCTCCGGCCACGAAGCTTACGTGCAACTGCAAGGCTCTTTAGAGGCGGCGCCCATCGTGACCGTCTCCCCAACCCCCAGATAGCCCCGGAAGCCTTCCGCAGCGTCGCTAATCACCGCCCTCTGCGGCGTCGGCGGGGGTTTCCCCGCGATCCACACGATCAATACCTCTATCGCCATCCACAGAAGATTATCGCCGGGGCGATCAGCCCGCCCCGCTTCCTGCTGGAAAAATTCCCTCCCGATCCAGCCCCATATCCACGCCCTGCCGTTAGCGCGCAAAAAACACAAACAAAATCTTTGCAGCCGGGTCTGTGGTAGACGAAGAAGCCGTTTTGGAGTATAATTGTTATAGAAATTAATAGAAGATATGGCTTAACGTTGGGATCGAGAGATGATTAAGAAAAATCCGATCTGGCGCTTTCTCAGCTCTACTCCACTGGCGGTCGTTCTGCTCATCGTCTTCATTCTAAGCTCCGTTCTCGGCACGCTGCTCCCTCAGATGACGCCCGACCTGGCCGGGGAAGCTCATACCCGCTGGCTGGCCCTGGCCCACGATAAATACGGCGCTCTGACCGACTTGTATCGCCCCCTGGGCCTGTTCGACGTTTATCGCTCCATCTGGTTCCGGCTGGTGGCGGCGGCCCTGGTGGTCAATCTGGCCGTCTGCACCATCGACCGTCTGGGCGGCATCTGGAAAGCGATCAGCGCGCGGCCCAGGGTGAAGCAGCACGACGCTTTCTACGAGGGGCTGGCCCATCACGCTGTCCTGAGCCTGGCCGTTGAAGAGGTGGAAGAGACGATGAAAGCCGCTCTTTCCCGGCGGCGCTATCGCCTGCTGGCCGAGAAGGAGGGCGAGACAACCTACCTCTACGCCGACCGCAATCGATGGGCCAGGCTGGGCACCGTTTTCACTCACCTGGGCTTCATCCTGATTGTGGCCGCTATATCCTGGAGAGGGCTATCCGCCTGGCGGGAGGACGAGGTGGCACTGAATCCCGGCCAGGTTTATGCTCCTGGACGGGGCCTGGACTTCCAGGTGCGTCACGACGGCTTTGAAGTGGAGCGTTACCCCGATGGCCGCCCCAGGGACTACCTCAGCCATTTGACCGTCCTGGAACAAGGGCGTGAGATCTGCTCCAAAACTGTGCGGCTCAACGACCCTCTGACCTATCGGGGACTTTCCTTCTATCTTTCTTCCTACGGGCCAACGCAGGGCGCGGAGGCGCAGGACGAGCCAGAATACTACATCGTGCTCATGGCCGTCCACGATCCCAGCTTTGAGCCGCTCATCTTCGCCTCTGTCCTGATGGTGGTGGGGCTGGCGCTTTCTTTCTACTTCCCTCATCGGCGCATGTGGGCCAGGGTCAGGGGCGGCGAGGTTTCCCTGGCCGGGCTGACCGACAGGGACGCGGTCGGCTTTGAGCGCCAGTTTGAGAAGATAGTCAGGTATATGGGATGAATGAATCGATTTTGATCGGTGCGGCTTATTTCTGCCTGTTGGGGGCTGCGGTGGTCTACGTCGTGAACCTGATTGCAGGTCACAAATGGCCCGGAAGATGGATGGGAAGAGGGGCCACCGCCCTGGGCGTGGCGAGCCTGCTGCTTCTGAGCGGGGGGCTGGTGGGGCGCGGCGTGCAATCCGGCCATTGGCCGCTGGCTACTACTTACGAGTTCTGCCTGGTTTTCGTGTGGGGCGTCGTCTTCGTCTACCTGCTGCTGGAGCAGATCATGGGCCTGCGGGCCGGGGGCGCTTTTGTTCTGCCCATTGCTTTTTTGCTCGCCGCCTACGCCCGGCTGGTCATTCCTCCCGGCGCAAAAGTAGCCCAACCGCTGCTGCCTGCCCTGCGCACCATCTGGCTTCCGCTCCACGCCCTGACGGCCATGCTGGCTTATGGCGCTTTCGCCGTGGCCTGCGGAGCGGGGGTGATGTACCTGGTCGGGGAAGCGCTGGGGTCTGCTGATGATGAATCGGCTGGCCGTTTCCCGCCCCTGGCAGCCATCGACCGCTTTAGCTTTCGGGCAGTGGCCTTTGGCTACCCCTGGCTGACGCTTACCATCGTCATCGGGGCTATCTGGGCGCAGATGGCCTGGGGCAACTACTGGAGTTGGGACCTCAAAGAGGTCTGGGCGCTGATCACCTGGCTGGTCTATACCCTCTTCTTCCACGTCCGCGTCCTCAAGGGCTGGCGCGGCCGGCCGGTGGCTGTGCTGGCTATTTTCGGTTTTGCGGCGGTGCTTTTCACCTTCCTGGGGGTGGGGTGGCTGGCTCGCTCAGTGGGGTTGGAGAGTTTGCACGTGTATTGAATTGAAAGGAGGAAATAATGAAGGAAACCAATGAGGTGCAGAAGAGAATCAAGCACCTGGAGAATCTGCGAGCCATACATGAGGATACAATCCGTCAGTTAGAAGAGATACTTGCCAGGTTTGGCCCGCTGAACCGTCCCTTGCATCGGGTCAGCGAACTGGAATTAGAGCGGGAAGCGTTGCGGAAAGTAGAAGAGGAATTGGCTGCCCTCCAGAAACAGAAGCCGGAGGAGCCGTCCCGGCCGGCCACAGAGGATGGATGTCCGATCCTGATAGGGATAGGGATAATAGGGATAGCCGTTATTATCATCGTTGTCCTTGCCATCCTCCTGAAGAAAGACGAAGCCGTTACGAGCGCACCCACTCCCACGCTTGGGCCTGGGGCGGAGGGGTTTCGGGAGAAAGATGAGGCAGTGATGGTCTACGTTCCAGCCGGAGAATTCATCATAAACATTGACGGCAATCAACATCCCGTCTACGTGGATGGCTTCTGGATCGACAAGTATGAAGTAACCAATGAGTGGTTCGCCAGATTCGTTGAGGACCAGGATTATAAGACATTGCCTGAGGGGTACAATCAAGGCAAGGCCTGTATTTATACATTTACAGACAAAGGGTGGCTGTGGGATTGGCAGCCCATACCAGGGGCCAATTGGCAGGACCCTGATGGGCCCGATAGACCCTTCGCCCCTGAACTTGCTGAAATAATGGATCACCCCGTGGTACAGGTCTGCTGGTCCGACGCAAGGGCGTACTGCCGGTGGGCAGGTGCGCGGTTGCCGAAAAGTGAAGAGTGGATGAAGGCGGCTGGTTGGGACCCTGAAGAGAAACGACAGCGCCGATACCCCTGGGGAGATGAGATAACAAGCCCAAGGTTGAACTACTGTGGCGAGGGATGTGGATGTCCCTGGGGGGGCCGAGACAACAGAGGGCTGGAGTGGAATGATGGATACCCACGGACCGCGCCTGTAGGTTCCTACCCGGATGGAGTTAGCTTTTACTACGGTGCGTTTGACATGGTGGGCAACGTCTGGGAGTTCACTGAAGACAGGTTCGCCTATGGCGGTTCGTGGGTCAGCCAGTTGGTAAGCTGTACGGTGACCTCTCGGTTCGAATTGTTGGGGGATGTAGATGAGCCTCCCTGCTCCGAGGATGCTACCGGCTTTCGCTGCGCCTGGTCTCCTTAAGCCACATTCGCGTTTTGTTCGGCGGTTAGAGAGGTGATGTTCTATGAAAGAGATAACCAGACGCCAGTTTTTGACCGGCCTGGGCCTGTGCGCTTTGGGCGGCGGGGCTTTGCTGTCTAACCTGTCCTGCGCGCCTGCCGGGGAGGCCATAGAAAGCGCCGTCGATATCTCCGCCCCGCCGGCATCGCCCTACGCCCGTGAGGCCATGTATTACACCGGAGTTCAGGAGGGGCTGGATTGCACGGCCTGCCATGGCGAAACCGAAGCCTCCAAAGTGCTCTACTGCCACGAGCCTCACCCTGAGCGGCTGGTCAGGTGCCAGCTTTGCCCCAGACGTTGCTTCATCTCCGAGGGGCAGCGCGGGGAGTGCGGCGTGCGGGAAAACCGGGGCGGCAAGCTCTACACCATGGTCTTCGGCAACCCCTGCGCCCTCAACAACGACCCTATCGAGAAGAAGCCCTTCTATCATTTTTTGCCCGGCAGCCTGGCCTTTTCCCTGGCTACGGCGGGCTGCAACCTGCACTGCCAGTACTGCCAGAACTGGACCATCTCTCAGCGGAGGCCGGAAGAGGTGGAGGTCATCGACCTGCCGCCGGAAACGCTCGTGCAGGCCGCTCTCAAGTATGGCAGCCGCTCGGTGGCCTACACCTACTCTGAGCCGATCATCTTCTACGAGTACATGCTGGCGACGGCCCGCCTGGGGCGTGAGGTGGGCCTCAAGAATGTGGTCATCTCCGCCGGGTACATCAACCCCGCTCCGCTGATCGAGTTATGTCAAGCGGTGGACGCCATCAAGATCGACCTCAAGGGCTTCAACCAGGAGTTCTATCGCAAGGTCTGCGACGGCGAACGGGACCGGGTGCTGGACTCCATCAAGACCATCTACCAGGCAGGGGTGCACCTGGAGATCGTCAACCTGGTGGTGCCCACCCTCAACGACGACCAGGATGAGCTGCGGGAGCTATCCCGCTGGCTGGTGGAGAACGCAGGCCCCGACGTGCCCCTCCACTTCAGCCGGTTTCACCCCCAGTACAAGCTGACTAATCTGCCGCCCACCCCGGTGGAGACCCTGGAACGGGCGCGGGAGATGGCTATAGAGGAGGGAGTGCGCTACGCCTACATCGGAAACGTGCCCGGCCATCCCGGCGACCACACCTATTGCCACCGCTGCGGCGAGATAATCATCAAGCGCATGGGCTTCTACGTGACGGAATATCACATCGTCGAGGGGAAATGCGAATTCTGCGGCTGTCCCATCCCCGGCGTGTGGGGAGAGGTAGAACAGAGGGAGGGCCAGCCGGACGTGGGCGGGCCAGCGGATTATTAGGCGCTTTGCATTTTGCCCGGATTGTGCTACAATAGAACCACTCAAAGGGGCGAAGAAAGGAGCCTGGTATTGTTCAGGAGCGAGAGAAAAGCGGGCAGCGACAGGTTGGAGACCGTCATCGGTCGTAACGCCAGCTTCAACGGGCATTTCAAGTGTGAGGGGAATCTGCGCGTCGAGGGCTTTTGTGAGGGGCTTATTGAAGCTACGGGCACGATCATTGTGGGGGAGAAAGCCAGGGTAATGGCCGACATTACCGCCCAAAACGTCTCGGTTTCAGGGGCGGTCAGGGGCAAGATCACCGCCAGAGGGCGGCTGGAGATTCTATCCACGGGCCGGGTGTGGGGCAACGTCGACGCCGCCTCTTTTCTGATCGACGAAGGGGGCTATTTCCACGGCGAGAGCGTGATGCCGGGCGAGCCGGAGCCTGACTTTCTCCAGGAAGAGCCTCCCCTTGACGAGGTGGAGGCTAAAGAGGCAGAAGATTGAGGGAGTGACCGACCATCCTGGTGGCTGTCGGGCAAGAGGCGCGAGCCGCTTTTTGGACGGGTGGCAGCTAAAAAGTCCGGGCTTTATGGCCTGGACTTTTTGATTGTTCAGGAGGAACTCTGGTGGGTGGCTGAGTAAGAGGTGCGGGGCGTCTCTTTCCTGCGTGGCCGTCTTCTACGAGAAAAGATTCCCATGGTCGGCCAGGAATGGTACACGGTCAAGGCCGCCATGTAGCCGAAGCTGAGGGCGTAAAAAAGTAAGAAGGGCACCGCATAATAGCTATCCTGGCGGCAGGCAACCCAGGCAGTGAAGAGGGCATAAGCGCTCAGCAGAATCTCCCCAATGGTATCCCAGCCTAAAGGCAAGACGTAACGGCTAGCCATCCACTGGTCTTCTCGGTTCTCCAGACAAAATTTGGGCGTGCGCCGGAAATCGTTTTTGCGTCCGATCAAACCCTCGATGACGGCCTTAGTGTTGCTCAGGGAGATACCGGTGCCCATAACTATCAGGATGGGGAAGTAGGCAAACTTCTGGGGCCAGTTACGGTAGAGGGTGCTCTGGGATACAGCATACACGAAAGGCAGGCCAAAAGCGGCCAGACCCAGGAAAGACAGAGAAACGTCCATCTGCCAGCGTTGGATGGTCAGAGGCAACATGCACAACAGCATGAGGATCATCATCGGATGAAGGGCATAGGCAGTCAGGTGGAACATCCCCTGGAAACGTTGGAAAAGAGGCACCGGCGCGGTCAGAATCGGTCGCCAGAGCTTACGGGCACATTGAATGGAGCCTTTGGCCCAACGAAACTGTTGACGCTTCAGAGCGTTGATCTGAGGCGGTATCTCGGCGGGAGAGACCACGTCGGGCAGGAAAAGGAATTCCCAGCCCGCCAGTTGGGCCCGATAGCTGAGGTCCAGGTCCTCAGAAATGGTATCGCCCTGCCATCCTCCAGCCTCCTCGACACACGACCGTCGCCAGACGCCAGCCGTGCCACTGAAATTCATGAACAGCCCGGAGCGATTGCGAGCCGTCTGTTCTACAATAAAATGAGCATCCAAAGCAATGGCCTGGATGCGGGTCAAGGGAGAGTAATCGGCATTGATATGTCCCCACCGGGTCTGAACCATCCCTAAGCGGGGTCGGTCCAGGAAATAGGGAATAGTCTTGAGCAGAAAATCAGGCTGAGGGACGAAATCGGCGTCAAAAACAGCCACAAATTCCCCTTTGGCTGTTTCCAGACCTTTGGCCAACGCCCCGGCCTTGAAGCCCGTCCGCTCATCACGGTGTATGGACTCGATGTCAAAGCCCTGGTTTCGGAAACGGGCGACCACCTCTTCGGCTATGGCTGACGTTTCGTCGGTAGAATCGTCTAACACCTGGATCTGAAGCTTAGGGCGGGGATAATCCAGGCGCGTGGCCGCCTCAATCAGACGCTCCACCACATGAATCTCGTTAAAGATAGGAAGCTGCACAGTAACGGTCGGGGTCCTCCTTAACGGAGGACGCGGAACGGCTTCATGACGACGACACAGATAGAGCGCAGCCATAAGAAAGCTGTTGAACCCGTAGGCCGACATCAACACTGTGGCTAGTAGATAGATCACCTCGAAGAATGCCAAGGTGAGACCTCCTCACAAGATGCTGATTTTACCCTGTGTTATAGTATATCATTTTTTCGCCGTAATTACAAATCACCAAAACCAGGAGGGGCCGCTTTGCCCAGAGCCGTCTTTGTGGTATAATATAGCGGAGGAGAAAAGGGTGGAAACTGTATGGGCGGGAGTGGGATACCTGCCCCCTGTGGGGTGAGCATCCATGCATATTGGCCTGAACGCTCATTTGTTATCCCTGGCTGCCACATACCGCAACGCTGGGATCAATCGTTACATTTATAACTTGCTCCTTAACCTGCCTCCGGTGGATGGCGATAACCGTTACACCGTTTTCCTGGGCGAGCGACGTTTTTCCGCCCCTCCCCACCTGACGCTACGAACGTCCAGGTTGCCTACCACGAAGCCAGCGGTGAGGATCTTGTGGGAGCAAATGCTGCAACCTCTAGCCTTGAAAATGGAGAAGATCGACCTTCTCCATTCTCTGGCCTTTGCTATCCCTTTGGCTTCTAGCTGCCCCGCGGTGGTCACCGTTTACGATCTGAGTTTTTTCCTTTATCCAGAGGGGTTCAAACCCTTCAAGCGCCTTTATCTCCGCCTCTTCACCCGTCTCTCCGTGCAGCGAGCTAAAGGCATTATCGCCATTTCGGAGAATACCAGACAGGACGTGGCGCGCCTGCTCCAGGTGCCCGTCCATAAGATCGGGATTGCTTACCCCGGTGTGGATGAGAGCTACCACCCTCTCCCTCCAGAGGAGATTGAGAGTTTCCGCCAGCGACGCGGTCTGCCCCGACGAATGATCCTTTTTGTAGGCACCCTGGAACCGCGCAAGAACCTCGTCCATCTTCTGGAAGTTTATAAACACCTCGTCAGCCAAACGTCGAAGGGAGAGAACGAACGACCAAAGTTGGTTATAGTCGGAGCCAAAGGCTGGTTTTACGAAGAGATTTTTGCCAGAGTGGAGACCTTGAACCTGAAAGACCAGGTTATTTTGGCGGGGCATGTGCCCAACCAGGAATTGCCCTGGTGGTATAATGCTGCTGAGGTCTTCGTTTATCCCTCTCTATACGAGGGTTTTGGATTGCCTCCTTTAGAGGCGATGGCCTGTGGGACGCCGGTCGTCGTGGCCGATACTTCTTCTCTGCCGGAAGTGGTCGGTCAGGCTGGTCTGATCGCGCCTCCCCAGGACGTGGATGCCTGGGTCGAAGCCATAAGAAGGATGCTCGACGATGAGGTTCTGCGCCAAACCATACGTCAGCGGGGTCTGAGCCAGGCGGCCCGTTTCTCCTGGACAAAGACGGCCCATCAGACAGTTGGAGCCTATCGTCGGGCTATGGGCCGCAAAGGAGAGTGACATGTTCGAGCGGTACAAACGCTTGTTGGCCCGCTTAGTGATCCTGGCGGATATCCTGCTTATCAACGTGGCCTTCGCCGTCTCTTACTGGGTGCGCTACGAGCTACAGTGGTTTAGAGCTGTGGACGAGGCCAACTACGTGCCTTATAGTTGGTATTTTCCCATCGGTCTGTTCCTGACCGTGGTGTTGCTGATCACCTACAAGCTGGAAGGGGTCTACAACCAGCCCAGAGGCCGATCCTGGCTCAACGAGGTGTATAGCGTCATCAACGGGACCACTACGGGGATCATCATGGTGGTGGTGCTCTTTTTCTTCTACCGCCCCTATTTCTACTCTCGCCTGATCTTCCTCTACGCCGCCACTTTCATCATTCTTTTCCTGGGCTTCAGCCGCCTGGTGAAAAGCATCGTCCTGAGCCAGTTGCGTCAACGAGGATTCGGGGTCAGAAAAGTGCTCATCGTAGGGGCCGGCGAAGTGGGCCGCACCATCATGCGTACCATCGTCGCCCTGCCCGCCTTGGGCTACCAGGTCGTGGGCTTCGTCGATGACAACCCCGAGAAGGGCCAGTCGGATATCGGGAACTTTAAGGGGCTGGGCAGCCTCGATAACCTGCCCCACCTCATCCAGGAAGAAGCGGTCGATGAGGTCATCATCACCCTGCCCTGGATGTACCATCGCAAAATTCTCAGCATCATGACTCAGTGTAAAAGGCAGCGGGTTCAGGCCCGCATCGTGCCCGATCTTTTCCAGATAAGCCTCAGCCAGGTGGACGTCGATGACCTGGGCGGCATCCCCATGATCGGTCTCAAGAGGATTTCCATCAGCGGCTCGAAGCTGGTCCTTAAACGGGCTCTCGACGTCACCCTCGCCCTGTTGGGGTTTATCGTTTGCTCTCCCGCGATGATCCTCAGCGCCCTGCTCATCAAACTCGATTCGCCGGGGCCGGTTCTATTCAAACAGACGCGGGTGGGCAAAGGTGGACGCCAGTTTACGCTCTACAAGTTTCGCTCCATGCGCGATGGGGCCGAAAAAGAGCAGGAAAAACTGGCCGATCTGAACGAGGCCACCGGGCCTATCTTTAAGATGCGCGATGACCCGCGCGTGACCCGCCTGGGCAAAATCCTGCGCCGCACCAGCCTGGACGAATTGCCTCAGTTTTATAACATCCTGCGGGGGGAGATGAGCTTCGTCGGGCCTCGCCCCCCTCTTCCTTCCGAAGTGGAACAGTACCAGGAATGGCACAAGCGGCGTCTGGAAGCCTCGCCCGGCATCACCGGCCTGTGGCAGGCCAGCGGTCGCAGCCAGTTGACCTTTGACGAGATGGTGCTCCTGGATATCTACTACATCGAGAACTGGTCGCCAGCCCTCGATTCCATGATCCTCCTGCGCACTATCCCCAGGGTCATCTTTGGCGATGGGGCGTATTAGCCATTCTGACAAAAGGAACAACAACGAACACCAGAAAAGCAGCGAACGGAAGTTCATACGCACCAGGGAAGAGACTGGAGCCTTAAAACGCTATCTGCACAAACGGAGCCGCAGACGGAGATGCAGCGAGCACGTTGATTCGTTATCTTCCGTCGTGCGCCGTCGTTCGTTAAATTCTATCGTTCGTTGTTGTTGTCCGTGTTCATGAGCACTTCCAAAAGCGCCGGGTACCTTTCTCTGACGGGAGAGTGCAAAAATGTCTGCGCAGCCAGATATGGAGCAGGTTCTGGCCGAACTTAAGCAAGAAGGGTTGATACCTGATCCCATACCCGAAGAGTTGGAACGTGCTGCGCTCCCCTGCTTTCGGAGATCATTGAGCTAAACCGGGCTGGAAAGTCGGTGGAAAGTTGAGCATTATGAAATTTGATCTCTCCCCACAAGATAGAGAACATCTGATCGCTTTTCTACAAGACCTGATCCGCCTCCCCAGCCTCTCCCACCAGGAGGACGAGGTGGCCGAGCGCCTGATCGCAGAGATGAAGCGGGCGGGCTTCGCCGAGGTGTGGGTTGATCGCGTCGGCAACGTGATCGGGCGCATTGGCGCCGGGAGCGGCCCCAAACTCCTCTATAACGGCCACATGGATACCGTAGGGGTGGGCGATCCGACTTCCTGGCAGCGCGACCCCTACGGCGCCGAAATCGAGGACGGCGTGCTCTACGGTCGTGGGGCCTGCGACATGAAAGGCGGGCTGGCGGCCATGGTCTACGGGGCCAAAGCCCTCATCGATTCGGGCCTGGAGTTGAAGGGCGACCTCTACGTGGTGGGTATTGTTCAGGAGGAGCCTTGTGAGGGGCTGGCTATGCAGGTTTTAGTCGAGGAGGAAGGACTGAAGCCGGATTTCGTCGTCCTGGGCGAACCGACCAATCTCCAGATCAGTCGCGGGCAAAAAGGGCGCCTGGAGATGAAAGTCACCATTCGCGGTCAGTCCTGTCACGCTTCGACCCCCGACCTGGGGGAGAACGCTATCTACGCCGCGGCCCGGCTCATCTTCGGCCTGGAGTTGCTGGCTCCCAACCTGGCTAACGATCCCTTTCTGGGGCAGGGCACCCTGGCCGTGACGCACATCGAGAACACGGCCGGCAGCCGCAACGCCGTGCCCGATAGTTGCACCTTTTACATCGACCGGCGCCTTACCCTGGGCGAAACCGAAACCAGAGCTTTGGCCGAGGTGCAGAGCATTATCGCCCGCGAGGAGGTTAACGCCCAGGTGGAGGTCACCGAGCATAGAAGCGCCAGCCGCACAGGCTACCCCTGTCGGCTCAAAGAATATTATCCTGCCTGGGCTTTACCCCAGGAGCATCCTTTGTTGCAGGCTGTAGAGCGTGCCATCCGCGAGACGTTAGGTTACCGGCCTCGCATCGGGCAATGGGCCTTTTCCACCGATGGGGCCTACACTATGGGTACAGCTAACATTCCCACCATTGGTTTCGGTCCCGGCGAGGAACGTTTCGCCCACACTATCGACGACCAGATACGCTTGGCCGATGTGATCGACGCCGCCCGCGTCTACGCCTGTCTGGCTACGGAGGTTCTGGGCCCCTGACCACCCATCACCTGAATATCAGGGCACGATCCTCGTCCCGGTCTGGCCCAGTAGAGCGCGCTTGATGTTCTGCGGGCTGGTGACAATGGCCTCCTCACCGCCCCCTTCCAGGAACTCGATGATAGCCTTGATCTTGGGCTTCATGCTGCCGGGAGCAAAATGGCCTTCCTCCAGGTATTTACGGGCTTCGGCCACGGTCATTCGGTCCAGCCATTTTTGATCGGGCTGGCGATAGTTGATGGCTACTTTCTCCACAGAGGTGGAAATGAGAAGCAGGTCGGCGTCGATGCTGGAGGCCAGGAGCCCGCTGGCATAATCCTTGTCGATGACAGCCTCGGCTCCGACCAGGTTGCCCTCCTCGTCCTCGACCACGGGGATGCCCCCCCCACCGACGGCTACCACCACCAAACCGGCCTCGATAAGCTGTTTGACGGCATCGCGCTCGATGATGCGTCTGGGCAGAGGGGAGGGCACTACCCGCCGCCAACCCCGACCGGCGTCTTCCACCACGTTCCAGTCTTCCTCTTCCTTCTTCTTCAGGGCCGCTTCCTTTTCCATAAAGGGGCCGATAGGCTTGGTCGGATTCTGGAAGGCCGGATCGTCTCTGTCTACCAACACCTGAGTAACCACCGTAGCTGCTTGTTTGTCAAGCCCCCGCCTTTTGAACTCATTGTAGAGGGCTTTTTGCAGCATGTAGCCGATCGCGCCCTGGGTATCTGCTCCACAGGAATCCAGGGGGACGGTGTGCAACACGTGGCTGGCTAACTCCGAACGCATGAGGATGAACCCCACCTGGGGGCCATTGCCGTGCGTAATGACCACCTCCCAGCCGCCTTCGATCATGTCGGCGATGTGGGCGCAAGTCTCTTGAGCCGCCTGGTACTGATCGGGCACGCTCCGATGTTGTTTGTCCTTGATCAGACTGTTGCCGCCGATAGCCACGACGGCTACTTTCCTGGTCATGGTAGCGCTTCCCCATTGAGTCCCAATTCCCTGCTCCCAGATATCTAGCGCATGGTCAGGGT
>DAOULT010000034.1:0-12492 GCA_034417895.1 Anaerolineae bacterium
TCAGGGTTATTGAAGAATAAAGCTGGTAGAGACCTGTATAGATCATTTCCGTGAAGACAGCCGTTTTTGTAGATGATATCGTAGGTTAGCTCGCGCTCTTCTTCTATCTCTTTCTTCTTGATCAGGAACCGTAGCTTGCACTTGATGTCCACGCGCTTCCTCCTGTAGTTGTCTCCCTTTCCAGTTTTCTCATTTCCGGCGCTGTCGTGTATATTGGCCCCAGGGCGCCGTCGCAACGATTGGGAGTCCCCATCTGCCATACATACCACCTCGCTAACCGGTTGAACGCTTCGATTAGCCGCCCAAAACCGTCTCCTCCACCCGCCGCCTGGCTTCTCCTAATAGACGCTTGGCCTCTTGTTCAGCCCGGTAAGCAGTTTCGACAAGCTCCTGCACCTTGTCTCCAAGCTCGTTCATCCGTTCCGGCTTCAGCAGTGATGAATAGTATCTCACCTATGCTTAGATCGTAAGGCAACACCACAAGCCAGCGCAGTTAGCTCAGGTTGGACTTTGACACCGCCCTATAAAAAAACAAACGTTCTATTGACATTTCGTCTCTGATGTGCTATAATCTAGACATACGGACGTCAGACATCTATTCATCAGGATTCTGGGCATGACGATACTTTCCAAAGCGCAACATCAGACTGCCACTGAGGTTGTAGCTGAGCAACTTCGCAAGGCAATCGTCACCGGGGCTTTTGAACCTGGCTCACAACTGCCTCCTGAAAAGGAGCTTGTGGAGATGCTGGGTGTCTCGCGTGCCACTTTGCGCGAGTCGATGCGCGTGTTAGAAGAACAAGGTTTGATCGTCAGACGTCATGGTATAGGGACTTTTGTGCGAACCTCCCCCATCCTCCAAAATCTGAGCCTCAACTACGGCATTACCAAGATGATCCGCTCTGCCGGGCTTGCGCCAGGTAGCTGTTATCTAGACATTCGTGAGGAAGTGGCCGATACTGAGACTGCGGAGTATCTCAAAACTGAACCGAACGATAAAGTGATCGTGGTGGAACGGGTGCGAACTGCTGACGATCAGCCGGTGGTCTATTCCCTGGATATTTTTCCAAGCTCGTTCTTGAGGGAAGGAATAGCCGATTTGCACTCGCTGAAGAATCGCTCGATATATGAATACTTCCAGACAGAATTGGATTTGACCATCCACCACGGTATCGCCAAGCTATCGCCCGTCGAGGCGGATGATGACTTAGCCCGTCACCTTGATATACATCAGGGAACTCCGTTGCTTTACATTGTGCAGGTGGACTATCTGGACGAGGATCATCCCATACTCCTGGCACACGAATATCATGTTCCCAATGCTTTTGAAATAACAGTGTACCGCACCGGTCCAGGGGGGATCGTTTAACAGGCGGCTCCAACTTTCTGAGCTTATGGGGCGGGAGCAACTTCTCCATAGCGAATAATGGTTGTAGACTCTTCGCAGGGCGTTGGGTGGGCGATGTGGAAAGTGTGTCTATCACAAGCGCGCCGCATTCTACAAACTCTTTTTGGGAAAACGTAATGTCAAAAAGGAGGTGATGAGTAACGAGAAACCGCTTGCAGGACATCGACGTTAGCCGGCGTAAGTAGTTTCTATTGAATGGAGGAGAACATGAAAAGCAAAGCATCCAACCTACTAATCTTGCTGATACTAGTCACTTTAGTGTTGGCGAGTTCTGGGTTTATGCCAACACCAGCAGAAGCATCCGCTCCCGCCGAAGAGGAGTGGTCGTTGGAGAAGGCAGCCGAACCGTGGAAGGGAGAGACGCTGACCATGATAGGCGAGGCGCTTCCCCCCTTGGAGGCGCTGGAGGAGCTAAAGTCAGAGTTCGAGGAGATCACCGGGGTCAAAGTGGTCATCGAAAGCCTGGGCCACGAAGAGGCCGTGGAGAAAGTGACCCTCGACTTTGCAGGCCAGACGGGCGTCTATGACATGGTATTGCAGCCCCACCGCACCCTGGGTAAGTACGTGGAAGCTGGCTGGCTGCGGCCGGTGGACGAGTTCTACAACAATCCCGCCCTGCGGGACCCCAACTTCAGCTTCGAGAACGACCTCCTGAGCGAAGTATGGTTCCGCGAGACCAACATGTACAAAGACCAGATCTACGGTCTGCCGTTCCACTTCATCAGCATGTACCTCTGGTACCGTTACGACTGGTTCGAGCATCCCGACGAGAAGGCGGCCTTCATGGAAAAATACGGCTACGAGCTGCCTTCGCCGCCTGTCACCTGGCAGGAGTACAAGGATACCGCCGAGTTTTTCACCCGCAAGGCCGGCGAAACGCTGGCTGGCGAGGTGCTGGAGCACGATGTTTACGGCAACACCTGGGGAGCAGCCCGCCACGTGACCTCCTGGTATGACTACCTTAACGTCCTGTACTCTTTTGGCGGTCGAGAGATCTATCTGCCGGACAACCGCGGCGACTCCTACGGGCCTATCGGGATCAACTCAGAGGAGGCGGTCAAAGCCCTGGAGTACATCCTGGAGATTCTCCCCTACTGCCCCCCCGGCACGCTGACCTACACCTGGGACGAGAAGCAGGCTTCGCAGCAGACGGGGCTGACTGCCATGGCTCTCCAGTGGGATGACGCCACCTTTGCCGTCGAGGACCCAGAGCAATCCGAGGTGCCTGGCAAGATAGCCTATAGCGGCGTGCCCATCGGGGAGGAAAAGATCGTCCAGATCGAAGGCTGGAGCTATTTCATTCCCACCAGCTCGAAGAAACCGGAGCTGGCCTGGCTGTTCATCCAGTGGGCGATGGGCAAGGACGTGCAGATCGCTCAGATGATGAAAGGGGGCGAGTCGGCACTGCGCCCCACCTACGAGGATGAAGATGTAGCCAACATCTCCTACGTCCCCACCGCTGTTTACCTGAAGACGGGCGGCGAGTGGGCGTTGAAGGTGCGGGAAGAAGGGGACGCGACGGGCGTTGGTGTGCCCCGGCGTTACCTGGAGGCCGTCAATCCGAAGAGCGGAGATACCTCCGTGACGATGGTTTCCAAGCCGACCTTCCCGGAGGAGGAGCCAATCACCGAGACTATGGTGCTGGCTATCAACCGCGCCCTGCGCGGCGAACAGACTCCGAAAGAAGCGCTCGACTGGTGCGCAGAGGAGTTTGCCAGAATCCTGCCTGAGACAGAGTAAACTTTTATGAATTCACCCGGGGTGGCGGGCGGCAAAGACGTTTCAGAAACCTCACCCCTGCTCGCCACCCACTCACCCTGCTACGTGATAACGGAACCGGTGGCTTCGCCTGGCGACACTACCGGCGCAGGCTGATGCATCACCTCTCATCTACTATATGCTAAGGAGATGTGGTTAAATGTATTCATTGGGAAAGGAATTCAGGTTAAAACGGCTTATCCGCGAAGAAACGAACTCTTGCGTCATCTGCGCTCTTGACCATGGCATGACCTCGCCCACTTTTCTGGACGGCTTAAGGGATATGAAGGCCAGAGTGCGGGAAGCACAGCAGGGCGGAGCCAACGTTTTCATGCTAAGCAAGGGCTTTGCCCGCCTGGTCGCCGAAGATTTCAACCGCGATACCTCTTTTGCCATGATGCTCTCGGCGGCCGCGGCTGGCTGTCCCACCCTGAACATTGTGGTGCAGATTGCTCAAGTCGAGGAAGCTCTCCGCCTGGGGGCCGACGCGGTGGTAGTCTACGTGGCCTTGAGCGGCGAGAATGAGCCGCAAATGATCCGTTTCCTGGCCGAAGTGGGAGGAGAGTGCCAAAGGCTGGGCCTGCCCTTCATCGCCGAGGCAGAGTATCCATCAGCCTATGCCACCCTGGAAGAGCTGAAGCAAGAATATGGGTACGAATATCTGCTGCGCAATTCCCGCTTGTGCGCTGAACTGGGCGCAGACATCGTGAAAACCAACTGGCCCGGCAATGGGGAATTGTTCGCTAAAATCGTAGAAGCCACCCAGGTGCCAATGGTTGTTGCCGGAGGCACACTGATCTCCGACCAGGAGCTTCTGGAGCGCATGGAGCAGGCCATGCAGGCAGGTGGCGTCGGCTGTTCCGTAGGTCGAAACATCTTCCAGCATGACAACCCTTTCGCTATAACCCGGGCGCTATCCAGAGTGATCCATGAGCGTTGGACGGCCAAAGAGGCTACGGAAGAACTCAAGGAAACGTTGGAGGAGGAAAATTAATCTTTAAGGGATCCCTGGTTTAAGGAGGGGAGTATGCAAGCAGCAGTTTATCAGGGTGTGGAGAGGATTAGCGTTGAAGAAGTTCCCAAACCGACCTGCCCTGATGATGGTTTGTTACTGAAAGTGAGGGCCTGCGGCATCTGCGGGACGGACGCGCGGACTTTTTTCCACGGCGACGAGCGCGCCCGCCCACCCTGGATTTTGGGTCACGAAGTGGGAGGCGTCGTGGAAGAGATTGGGGAACGCGCCCGTGAGGAAATCGAGGTGCAAGAAGGAGACAGAATTCACGTCATCTCCACCCTGGCCTGCGGTCGCTGTGAATACTGTCGCATGGGGTGGGAGAATCTGTGTATAGACCGCGAGCTTCTGGGCTATCATCCCCATCCTGGCGGCTATGCCGAGTACATGCCCATTCACCGCGTGGCCTTACGCAACGTGATGAAGGTGCCGGACGACGTCCCGCTTGAGCACGCCACGCTGATCGATCCGTTCTCCGACGCCTTGAACGGTGTGGAACGCCTGAAAGTGGAGTTTGGGGACACGGCGGTGGTTATCGGAGCAGGGCCTATCGGCACCATGCAGGCCCAGGTGATCCGGGCCAGCGGGGCGCAGAAGGTCATTATGGTTGAGATTAATAAGGAAAGGCAGAAGCTCTCGCAGAGCGTGTTGGGCAAAGAGCGCATAACTTACCTGGGCCCCGAGGGCGGCGACATGGTGGAGGCCGTGCTGGAGGAGACCAGCGGGAAAGGGGCCGAGCGCATTATCGTGGCCTGTTCCTCCAACCAGGCCCAGGAGGATGCCCTCCGTATGGCTAAGAAGAGAGCACGCATCGTCTACTTTGGCGGGTTGCCAAAGGCCAAACTGACCATCAATTTTGCCAGCAACTACCTTCATTATGGCGAGTTAGAAATCTCTGGGGCCTATGCGTCCACCTATAAGCACCAACAGATGGCGCTGGCTATGATCCGGTCTGGCACCCTCAGTGCTGATAAATATATCACCCACCTCATTCCACTGGAGGATATCGCGCAGGGGTTCGAATATATTCGCACTGGACAGGCGCTCAAGGTGGTCGTCAAACCGGGGACAGATTGAGTGAGGAGGATAAGATAAATGGGTATCGGTGATAAGCTCACCTGGGCCTACCGCTCCCTGGCTATAATCGGTCTGGTGTGGCTGCGCTTCATAGAGCAGTACATCCCTTTATGGGGAGCGCTGGTGGTTTGGGGGGTTTTCCTGTACTTTATCTTCCGCAGCGGCGAGCAGGAAGAGAAGCAAGCCACGTGAGTTGAGGGGGGAGGTGGAAAATGACCACTGTAACACTTAAAAATGTGTGGAAGAAATATGGCGATGTTCTGGCCGTAGAGGATCTGAACCTCAGTTGTGGGGATGGAGAGTTTTTCTCCCTGCTGGGGCCCTCAGGGTGCGGTAAATCATCCACTTTGCGCATGATTGCCGGCCTGGAGGAGATCACTGCCGGGGAGATCTGGTTCGACGAGGTACTGGTCAACGACCTGGAGCCCCGCGAGCGAAACGTGGCCATGGTCTTTGAGACCTATGCCCTTTATCCCTACCTCAACGTCTACGAGAACATCGCTTTCCCTTTGCGGGTGCAGGGGCTTCCGAACGGCGAAGTTGACGAGAAGGTGCGTTGGGCAGCCGATTTCCTGGGCATAACCGACATTTTGTTTCTGAACGTGCGCAGGTTGAGCAGCGGTCAGAAACAGAGCGTGGGGATCGGGCGGGCTATCGTGCGTGAGCCTTCTATCTTGATCATGGATGAGCCTATCTCCCACCTGGAGGCCCGCCTGCGAGCCAGGATGAGAGAGGAGCTGGTCAACCTGCAAAGAAGGCTGGGGGTCACTACTCTCTATGTGACCCACGACCAGGTGGAGGCCATGACTATGGCTGATCGCCTCGCCATTATGGACTTGGGTCGCCTCCAGCAAGTAGGCACGCCCAAGGAAGTGTACAGTCGTCCGCGCACCGAGTTCGTAGCGGGCTTCATCGGGGAACCGCCCATGAACTTTGCCGATTGCGAACTGAGGCGGGAGAATGGGCAGGTAATCGTCGAGTCGCCCTCGTTCAAAGTGACTCTGATACCACAGACGGCCAAAAAACTCGAATCCTACCAGGGTCCAGCGCCGGTACGATTGGGCATCAGGCCGGAAAGCATCAAGGTCAGGATGTCCCCTGACAAGGACAGTGTAACGACCGCGGTGCACCTGGTAGAGCCGCAGGGAGATAGAACCATCCTCAGCGCGCGGCTGGCCGAGGGAGAAATTTTCCTAGTGGAGGTGCCCCCTGATTTTGAGGCAGAACTGGAGGCCACGGTCTATCTCCAATTCCAGGAGCCTATGCACCTCTTTGAGATGGAAAATGGGATGAACCTGACCTACTGAATGCCGATCATAGATGGCCTACGACGGTCATTACGGAGGTGACGATGGCCAAGATAACGGTGCAAAACCTATCAAAGCTTTACAATGGAAAGATACAGGCACTCCGTGATGTAAGTTTTGAGTGCCAGGATGGTGAGTTCTTTTGTCTGCTCGGCCCTTCCGGGGCCGGTAAAACCACAACCATCAAGCTCATCGCCGGGGTCGAACCTGTGGACCGGGGAGAGGTGCTCCTGGACGGCAAATCAGCTACCGACCTGCCCCCCTGGGAACGTGACCTGGCTATGGCTTTCGAGACCTATGCTCTCTACCCGCAGCGCACCGTGCGTGAGAATTTGCGCTTCCCTCTGCAAGCCCCTGCGCGGAAGGCCAAATGGTCAGAAGAAGCCATGGAGAAACGGGCGGTGGAGATTGCCAACCTCCTGGGGATCGGCGAGTTGCTGGACCGCTATCCCGGGCAGCTCTCCGGCGGACAGCGCCAGCGGGTGGCCCTGGGCCGGGCTTTGGTGAGAAAACCTCGGGCTTACCTTTTGGACGAACCTATTGCCCACCTGGATGCCAAACTACGCCACCGTATGCGTGGAGAGCTGAAGCGCATTCAGCTCAGTCTGGGCATCACCATGATCTACGCCACCCCGGACCAGTTGGAGGCCCTCTCGCTGGCGGACCACATGGCAGTTATAAGCGAGGGCCGAATCGAGCAGGTGGGAACTCCAGGCGTCGTATACAAACGCCCCGCCAACACTTTTGTGGCCCGCCTGGTGGGCGACCCCCCGATGAATATCCTGGACACCAGCATCGAAGGAGACGAGCTGGTGGTGCATGACCTGATGCGCCTGCCCATCGCTCCTGCGGTGCAGGGCTTACTGACCAGGGGGGCAAACAGCAAAAAGATTAAGCTCGGCGTGCGGCCCATAGATTTGCAAGTGCTGCCCGCCAGCGCAGGCGAAGCCCAGGCCCAGGCCGAGGTAGAACACGTACAGGTCTTGGGGGAGACTTCAGTGCTGACGCTCAAAGCAGGCTCCCTGGAGATGCACGCCAAGCTTGCTACGGAAAAGTCCCCAGAAAGGGGCCGCAACGTGGGACTGATTATCGACCCCTCCGATTGCCATTTCTTCGATGCCGTCACCGAGCAGCGCATCGAAGAAGGACAGTGAACAGGTGCGCGGTACTCCTGAAAGTGCCGCGCACTTTGCATTTTGGATGAGAGGAGTGGAAAATGAGCAGTAAACGCTATATCTGGTGGTGGGTACTCCCCTCCGCTATCTTGTTCCTGATCGTTATTTTGCTACCATTTGGCACCGCTTTGACCTATAGCTTTCGCGCCCTGAGCTTTACGGATTCGACCGCCAAGGGGCAGTTCGTGGGGCTGGAAAATTACCGGCGGTTGGTATTTGACCAGGACTTTTACAACAGCTTCAAAGTGACCTTTGTATATATGGTGCCTGCCATACTGGCGCAGGGCGTCCTGGGCTTGGGCATCGCCTTGCTCGTGTCTGGCGCTGTCAGACGAGCGAGAGTCCTGGTGCCTATCATGCTGCTGCCTACGCTGCTTACGCCTGTCGTGATCGGCCTGGTGGGGGTGCTCACTTTGAACCCTGACTTTGGGGTGTTGGGCATCGCGCTCAATCGCAGCGGCCTGATCAGGGAAGCGATCCTGGGAAGCAGCACCTGGGCACTGCCGGCCATCGCCATAGTGGACACCTGGCAGTGGACGCCCTTCGTGGCCGTGATCCTGGTGTCGGGTTTGCTGGCCTTGCCCAAAGAGCCTTACGAAGCAGCCCAGGTGGACGGCGCCAGCCGGATGCAGACCTTCTCCCGCGTGACCCTGCCTCTGTTGTGGCCCTATCTGGTCGTAGCCATGCTGATCCGGATCATAGATGCCTTCCGCATCTTCGACATCATCTGGGTGATGACCCGTGGTGGGCCAGGAACGATAACGGAAGCCGTCAGCGTCTACGCCTACCGCCACACTTTCCGTTACTGGGACCTGGGGTACGGTTCGGCTCTCATCATGGTGATCTTCCTCTTCGTTTCGATAATGGTAGAATACCTTTACAAAGCCCTGACGCGGCAGGCAGCTAGAGAGGGGGTATAAAATTATGAGCAACACAGCCAAAACGACTCCAGCAGTATTGCCAACCCAGACAACAAGGCGCAAACGGGCCATCTCCACTACACAGCGCTTCCTGACCTGGTTGTCCTACGCCCTTACGGGCTTAATCGTGGTGATTTTCCTTTTCCCGTGGCTGTGGGTCTTCAGCCTGGGGTTCAAGACCAGAACCGAGATTCTGAGTCCCAACGTGGTGTGGCTTTTTAAACCGACGCTCAGCAACCTGACGGAGGTTATGTTCGTTAAAGGTTATTGGAGATTTATCGTGAACTCTCTCATTATTGCCATAGCCGCCGTCAGCTTTTGCATCATTATAGGGGTGCCCGCCTCCTACGCTTTTTCCCGCTTCCCCATCCCGGGCAAGGAGAGCTGGTTTTACATGATTCTCACTTTCCGTATGGCCCCGCCGGTGGTGCTTGCTCTGCCCCTGTACATCATTTTTGCCCGCGCCAGGTTATTGGGCACCTACTTCGCGCCCATCCTGGCTCACATCACCTTCACCCTGCCCTTCGTCATCTGGTTGATGCGGGGCTTCTTCGACGACGTACCCCAGGAGATCGATGCCGCCGCCATGACCGATGGCTACACTCGCTTCGGGGCCTTCTACCACGCCGTCCTGCCCCTGGTGAAATCAGGGGTGGTGGCCGTAGCCCTGTTCTCGTTAATTTTCTCCTGGAACGAGTTTTTGTACGGGCTTATCCTGAGCAGCGACGCCACCCGGCCAGTAGCCTCTGCCATCCCGGCCCTCATCAGGCCCCACGGCACCCTGTGGGGGCAGGTGTGCGCCATTGCTACCATAGCCTCCGCGCCTGTGGCTATCCTGATCTTTGCCTTGCAGCGGCAATTGGTGCGCGGACTGACCTTCGGGGCCGTGAAAGGGTAGAGAGCGCAGGCCCTTCGGGCTTTGAAAACCCGAAGGGCCTGCTTCCGTCGAGGTAGTGGAATGCGATACGTGATCGGCTGCGACGTAGGCTCTCAAGCCCTGAAAGCCGTCCTGTGGAGCGAGGAGGGGCACATCCTCGGCACCGATACGGTACAATACCCCATCGTTTATCCTCGGCCAGCCTGGGCGGAGCAGGACTCCTCTGAATGGTGGCGCGCTATGGTCGAGGTCATCCCTGGCCTCTACCAACGGTTGGGAGTGTCGCCTGACGACATCGTGGCTATCGGCATAGATGGCACGGTAGACGGCTTCGTACCCGTGGCCCAAAATGGAGAGGCTGTGGCGCCCCATTTTCTCTGGATGGACAGACGGGCGGTTGAGGAATGCGACCACATCGCTGCCCTGATCGAGCCGCCGCGCCTTTTTCGGGTGACCGGGCTGAACCTGGACGCCTCCCACACGGCGGCCAAGATGCTCTGGCTGCGGAATCATCGGCCAGAGATATACAATCGCTCCTGGAAGTTTATGCCCTCGGCCACCTTTGTCGTATACCGGCTGACGGGCAAGTGCGTTGTGGACTACTCCAACGCCTCCTCCACCATGTTGTTCGATGTCCACACTCAGCAATGGTCGGCCACACTTCTTGAGGCCCTGGAAATTGCGCCCGACCTGCTGCCAGAGGTGCGAAAGGCAACCGACGTGGTGGGGCCGCTGACCTATGAGGCGGCGGAGGCCCTGGGCCTTTCTACGGATACTTTAGTGGTCGTGGGGTGTGGCGATGAGCACGCCTCTTGTGTGGGAGCGGGGGTCATCGAGCCTGGCGTTGTGGCCGATATCCTGGGTACCGCAGAGCCGGTATGCGCGTCAGCTTACGAGCCTGTTTTCGACGATTCCCAATTGGTGGAAACCCATTGCCACGCCCACCCGGAGCGCTGGTTGCTGGAAAACCCCGGCTTTGTGTCCGGCGGCAACTACCGTTGGTTCCGGGACAACTTTTATGCCGGCATCGGTGGAGCAGCAGAGGCCGTCTCCTACGAGACGCTCAACCGGGAAGCGGAGGCCGTTCCTCCAGGCTGCGAGGGGCTGGTCTTTTTGCCCTGCATGATGGGCGCTATGGCTCCTGAATGGAACTCCAAAGCGCGTGGCGTCTTCTACGGGCTTACGCTGATGCACCAGCGCGGTCACCTGGCGCGCGCCATTCTGGAAGGCTCTGCCTACGCCCTGCGCAGCATTATCGAGAGTATGCAACGCACGGGTTGTACCATACAGGAGATCCGCGCCGTAGGAGGAGGAGCCCAGAGCCGCCTTCAGCGCCAGGTTCGGGCTGACGTGACTGGCCTGCCGGTGGCGTCTCTTTCCACAGTAGAGACGGCTGCGGTAGGGGCCGCCTTGCTGGCCGCCGTGGGGGTAGGGTTGTGCGCCAGCTTACAGGAGGCAGCCAAGCGCACTACCCACGTGGTTGAGGTGAACGAGCCTGTAGCCGCTAACCACGCTATTTACGACCAGACTTACCAGAACTCCCTCTTTGTCTACGAAAGCCTCAAAGAGTGCTTCGAGAAATGTGGCTTTACCCCAGACCCTTTGGCTGTCAAATAGATTTGAACGTAGTTGATCTTATTGTAAACTACTTTGGGCCTCGTTTGTAACTTCCAGACCTCACTTTCGTGATCTACTGAAAACAGAGGAGGAGGTCTCAGGAAATGCAGCAGAAAGTAAACGTGGGTCTCATCGGACTGGGCCGGATGGGCAGCATCTACGCCGACTGTCTGGCCCATCGGACGCCAAACGCTCACCTGGCGGCTATAGCTGACGTTCGCTCTGAACTGGCTGAAGCCAGAGCTTTAGAACACGGCGTCCCCCGCTGGTATGCTGACCATCGCGCCCTGCTGGATCAGGATGACATCCGGGCGGTGGTGATCGCCAGCCCGACCAGCACGCACCGCCAGGTCATCATCCAGGCAGCGCAGACTGGCAAGGATATCTTCTGCGAGAAACCCATAGCCCTGACCCTGGAAGATACGGACGCCGCCCTGGAAGCGGTGGAAAAAGCGGGCGTCAAACTCCAGCTCGGCTTTATGCGGCGCTTCGATGCCGGTTACGCCGAAGCGAAAAAGAAGATCGACGAGGGGGCTATAGGCAAGCCGGTCACTTTTAAGGCCATCGGCCGCGACCCCTTCTGCCCCAAACTGGAATATGCCGACCCCAACGTCAGCGGAGGCTTGATCCTGGACATGGCTATCCACGATTTCGATCTGGCCCGCTGGCTGATGGGCAGCGAAGTGAAGCGGGTCTACTCCGAGGGCGGTACCCTGGTTTTCCCGCAGCTTAATGCGGTGGGGGACATCGACAACGCCATGGTCAGCCTGCTGTTCGAGAACGGTGCTTTGGGCAACGTGGAGGTCAGCCGCAACGCCCTCTACGGCTACGATATCCGCACCGAGGTGCTCGGCTCCGAGGGCGGGTTGATGATCGGCTATTTCCAGCAGACGCCCCTCCTGCTTATGACCAAAAAGGGCATAACCCACGACATGGTGTCCTACATCATCGAGAGGTTTGGGGAGGCTTACCGCAGGCAGATCCAGCATTTCGTGGACTGTGTACAGCAGGATAAAGATACTTGCGTGGGCGGGATAGATGGACGGGCGGCGGTGGAGATCGGGCTGGCGGCGACCATCTCTTTCCAGGAGGGCCGGCCGGTGGAGTTGCCGCTTTGAGAGCATTGTGAACAGGAGCGACCTCCAGAAATGAATGTCCTTATTGTCATAAGGTATCTGTGCCGATTACTGAACAAATGGGAAGTTTGGGCTTTTGGCTGTAGTGAACCCAAAAAACTGGGCACCTTTTGAGCGATTCTTAGTGAACATCGAGGGCCAGTTCTTGTGCGCATCGCCACTGGTCTTCGAACTCGGCCGGGGTAAGGTATCCCAACGAAGAATG
>DAOULT010000035.1:0-10129 GCA_034417895.1 Anaerolineae bacterium
GCCGAGGTGGTCAACTTCCCTTTTCTGGCTATCGTCGGCCAGGAGGAGATGAAAAAGGCTCTGGTGCTGTCGGTGGTCAATCCCAGGATAGGGGGCGTGCTCCTCATTGGGCCACGCGGGACAGGCAAGACTACGGCGGTGCGGGGTTTGGTCGATCTGCTGCCCCCGGTGCGGCGCAGCGGTTGCCCTTATGGCTGCGAGCCGGAGGCTGCCTTTGCCAGAGGGATGGACGCCGTCTGTCCTGAGTGCGCCAGGAAGCTGGCTATGGGCGAAGAGATCACCGTGCTCGACCGTATGCGTCTGGTGGAGCTACCTCTCAGCGCCCGCCTGGAGGACGTGGTGGGCGGCATCAACGAGCGTATAGCCCTGGAGCAGGGACGGGTGCGCCTGGAACGAGGCATCCTGTCCCACGCCCACGGAAATGTCCTTTACATCGACGAGATAAACCTGCTGGACGACGACATCGTCAACGCCATCCTGGACGCCGCCGCCCAGGGACGTTATACCGTGCGTCGTGGGCCGCTGGTCAGCACTTACCGCGCCCGTTTCATCCTCGTCGGCTCCATGAATCCGGAGGAGGGGCATCTGCGTCCTCAGATTATGGACCGTTTCGGCCTGCGGGTGGTCATCGCCGGTCTAAAAGAGGCCGAAGATCGGATGGAGATCTATCGCCGGGTATCGGCCTTTGCCGAAAACCCCCACCAGTTTGCCGCCGATTATGCCGCCGAAACCGATCTGCTGACCGAGGAGATTGCCCTGGCTAATGAGCTGTTGCCCGAGGTGACCATCAGCCCGGAAGCGGAGCAGGCGGTGATGAGCCTCGTCGATGCTCTCAAGATCGCCACCCACCGGGCAGAAATCGTCACGCTGGAGGCGGCCCGCGCCTACGCCGCCGCCGATGGCCGCCCCGAAGTGACGGTGGCCGATATCACGACCGTGGCCCCTATGGCTCTCCGTCAGCGCCGCAGCGAGTTCATCGAGCGTTATCTGGAGGAGAGCGCAAGGGAGGATCAGGAGGTCAGAAACGCTTTGGAAAGTCTTCAGAAAAAAAGGTGAAGGAGAAAGAGAGCAAGCGGCCAATGAAAAAATTGGCGCCTTTGGGCATGGTGATAGGCATGATCGGCTACTGGGGCCCCTGGGTTGACCATCGCAGCGTGGCCCTGATCCTCACTGGCCCAGACATGGGGGAGTTCGTCAAGTTTCTGCCCGCAGTGAGGGCCGGCACGGAGGTGATGATCCGTCAGTTATTCTACCTTCCACCTTTTGGGGCGGCGGTGGCTTTGGTTTTTCTGGCGGCCAACAAGGATTTAAGGTATGCACCTTTGATTAAAATAATTATGTTATTGTGTGTTATCCCTTTATCGCTGGCCCTTTTGCCGCCCGTCTTCACGCCTGGACTTTTGCTCTCTGCCGAGTTTCGAGTCCAGTTCGCGGCCCTGATCTTGTGTCTGGTCTTGCTGGTTGGGCAGAGCCTTTTTCGGCGTCTATCGCTGAAGACGGTGGCCGGGCTGCTGATCTTGTTGTCCCTGATGGCGGTCATTCTACCTGGGTGGCAGTTCCTTTCCATTCACGAGGCGCTGAACAGGGTCTATGGGCAACCTGTGGTTCTGGGCTGGGGGCTATGGGTCACCAGTCTGGGCTTTCTGGTCGTTCTGGTCACTGGAGCGGTTACCTGGCTACGCTCCAGGTAGCGGCCCCGCTCTTCCCTTTTGCCCTGGCCTTGATTCACCTGGTCTCAACCCAATCGCTACCTAACCTTCACCCACCAGGATGACCGGATATAGTATAATGTAATGTCGGAATTAGTCAGGCTCTATTGCTCACCAACTGGAAGGATGTCAATGACGAAAAATAGGAACCTGGAGGAACTTCAACAGGAGCTCGCCCAGGCTCGGGAGCGGATCGCCGCTCTGACCGTGGTGCAAGACGTGGCCCGGGATCTGACCTCCGAGTTGAACTTGCAACGGCTGCTCGAAAAGATCGTGCGTTCGGCCGTCGCGGTGCTGGAAGCTTCGGCCGGCTCCCTGCTTCTCTGGGATGCCAGTTCCAATGAACTGGTTTTCACCGCGACTCAAGGGGTGGGAGAGAGTAGCCTTGTAGGCCGTCGTATGCCGGCCTACAAGGGTATTGCCGGCTGGGTTTTCTGCCAGTGTCAATCGGCTATCGTGAACGACGTGCAAAAGGACGAACGTTTTTTCAGTGCTATCGATGAAAGTCTCGGCCATCGCACCAATTCTCTTATCGCCGTGCCCCTGATAGTCCAAGGAAAAAGCCTGGGCGTTATAGAGATTTTAAATAAGCGGACGGGAGAACGGTTCAGCGAGAGCGACGAGGAGGTGCTGAGCGCTTTGGCCAGCCAGGCGGCGGTGTCCATCGTCAACGCTCGTTTATACCAGGAGGTGCGTCAGGAAAGGGACAAACTCATCGCTCTGGAGGAAGAGTTACGCAAAGGTCTGGCTCGCGATTTCCACGATGGCCCGGCCCAGATGTTGACCTCTATCATCATGGATGTAGAGATGATGGAAAAGGTGTTTCAACAAGACCCACAACAAGCCCTTGAGGAGTTAGACCAGATCAGGAAAAAAGCTATGAAAGCTATCCAGCAAGTGCGGTACCTGATCTTTGAGCTGCGTCCTCTCGTCCTGGAGACTCAGGGCCTGGCGGCGGCCTTGAATTCTTACGTGCACCGTCTGCGCCAGGAAGGAAACTTGCAGATTCACCTCTCCCTCAGCGGTCTGGGCGAAACATTGCCGCCCAAAATCGAGGAGACCTGCTTTTCTGTCGTCCAGGAAGCTATTAACAACATCAAAAAGCACGCCGGGGCGCGCAACGTGTGGATGTTGGTCGGGCGAAAGGAGGGAGAGTTGACCGTGCGTATCAGAGATGACGGGGTGGGCTTTGACCCCAAACAGGCGGCAGACCTGTACAAAGAGGGAGCACATCTGGGTATGCTAAGCATGCGTGAAAGAGTGGAGATGGTCGGCGGCCAGCTCTCCATCAAGTCAGTCCCCAGACGAGGCACGACCCTCACCTTTAACGTCTCTCTGCCCCACGAGAACGATTGTCCCTCTGAGCGTGAATGCGGCGGTATGCAGACCTCTATTCTACAGCCTCCATCTGAGGATGGAGACCGAACTGAGATGGAGACCGATTAGAGCGTCGCCTATTTCCGCCTCCCCCGAAGGGCGGCCAGTTGCGCTTCCACCTCTTGCAACTGCTTCTGTTCAAGCTCCAGTTCGTTGACCAAGTGCAAAGGAGGGGCCATACCATATAAGGCCAGCCTCTCTTCCAGCTTGCGGATATTGGCCTGATGCCTGGCCCGCAGATTGTCCAGGTGTTCGATCTCCTGCTCTATTTCCCCAGTCGCCCGGTCGGGGCTTCGTTCTGGTGGTGCCGTCTCCGCATCTGGCGCGCGTGTTTCGGCCTGCGCTTCCGATAACCACGCGTATAGCTCGTTGAGTAGCCACTGGCAAAACTTCTCGAAGGCCGGGCCTATTGGTTCTTGTCTGTTGATCACCACCTCGTAAAACTCATCTAATTTTGGCCCTACTACGTATCTATCTCTAGGCTGTATCGGTGTATAGCCATCCTTAAAGGCGAGGAGTGTCTGCCCATTGAGCCTTTCCCTGGCTTCTATGCCAGCACACGCAAAAGTAATCTTAGAGGGCAAAGACAGAAATGCACACCAACTCCCTTTGGTGGGGGTGCTAACAACTTTAGCTTCCTTGCCAATCCCGCCGTCCATGGGGTGAACGAACTCTTTTAGGCTGATTTGCGGACGCTCAAAAAACGCTAAGCGTTTGCCATCAGAGGATTCCCATATCCCGTCTTGGAGAAGTTGAAGCTCCTCCATAAACCGTCGAAAGTCTTCAACCGTACAAGGCACTACTTCAAAATGAATCAGCTTACCAGGCATAAATGCTTGCCTTCCTCTCCTTAAAAACAAAGGCCACCGCTCTCGACAGCGATGGCTCGATGTATTATACGGTGGTGGTTCGGAGTGTATTATGCGCAGTGGGCCTACCCGGATTCGAACCAGGGACCAACCGGTTATGAGCCGGCCGCTCTGCCGCTGAGCTATAGGCCCGTATCATTCTACTAAAAGTATAGCACAAATCGGGCGAGATGGCAAGATTTGACTCCGCCCACATTTTGGCGAGCAGTTTGCCAGCCTGGATTTTGGTCATGGATTATAACCACAAAGAGCACAAAGGACACAAAAGTTGTATCCTCTTGGTGTCCTTTGTGGTGAAAAGTTCGATCGTGCCCTTCTCCGTGTCAGCTTGACTTTGACCACAAGGGGGGTTAGTGCTATAATCTATGGAAGTTGGCGTTTGAAGCCTTCACCACACTGTGACGAGGAGCGTTCCCATGCTTGATACAAGAATACTGGAGGAGTTGCGGGCCATCGTGGGCGCGGAACACGTCCTGACCTCGCCCGAAGACCTTCTTTTGTACGAATACGATGCCTCTCTGGACATGGCCCGGCCAGATGCGGTCGTCCTGCCGGGCACGGCCCAGGAGATAGCGGCCCTGGTCAGGCTGTGCAATCGGGAGAACGTCCCTTTCACGGCGCGCGGGGCGGGCACCAATCTCAGCGGCGGCTCGGTGCCTTATCGGGGCGGGCTGGTCATCGTCACCAGCCGCATGAACCGTATCCTGGAGATCGACCTCCCCAACCAGCGGGCGGTGGTCGAACCGGGGCTTTTCAACCTGGATTTACAGAAAGCGCTGGCCCGGCACGGCTATCTCTACGCCCCAGACCCGGCCAGCCAAAAAGTGTCTACTATGGGCGGCAACGTGGGCGAGAACTCCGGCGGCCCCCATTGCCTCAAGTACGGCGTGACCACCAACCACATCCTGGGCCTGGAGGTGGTTCTGCCCAACGGCGAGATAGTGGAACTGGGCGGCAAGGCCCTGGATACCCCCGGCTACGATCTGGTGGGGCTGTTCGTCGGCTCGGAGGGTACCCTGGGTATCGTCACCAGGATCGTGGTGCTCATCCTGCGCCAGCCGGAGGCCATCAAGACCATGCTGGTCATCTTCGACGACCTGGAGACAGCCGGGCGAGCGGTGTCGAACATCATCGCCGCCGGTATCATCCCCGCCACCCTGGAGATGATGGATAAAATTATCATCGGGGCCGTGGAGGCTACCATTAAGGCCGGCTATCCCCTGGACGCCGAGGCGGTGCTCATCATCGAACTGGACGGCCTGAAGGATGACATGGAACGGGTGGCGGAGGAGATCATGGATATCTGCTGCCAGGCCGGGTCCCGTGAGGTGCGGGTGGCCCGCACCCGGACCGAACGCGACCAACTATGGGCCGGGCGGCGGGGCGCCTTCGGAGCGATCGGCAGCGTGCGTCCCAATTACCTGGTCTGCGACGGCACCGTGCCCCGCACCCAACTGCCCAAAGTGCTGCGCCAGGTGGCGGAAATAGGCCAGAAATACGGCCTGGCTATCGCCAACGTCTTTCACGCCGGGGATGGCAACCTGCATCCCCTCATCCTCTTCGACGCCGGCCAGGAGGAACAGGTGGCGCGCGTCCGTCAGGCCGGGGCCGAGATCCTGGCCGCCTGCGTCGAGGCTGGAGGCACGATCAGCGGCGAGCACGGCATCGGCCTGGAAAAGATCAAGGCCATGCACCTGATCTTCAGCCCGCAGGACATCGCCGCCATGCGCCTGGTCAAAGAGGCTTTCGATCCTGAAGATGTGTGTAACCCCGGTAAAATTTTGCCCGAATCGATATGACCACGACGACCGCCATCAACAATCGACTGTCCACACATACCCACTCACCTCTGAAGATTTCGGTCATCCTGCCCACTTATAACGAGCGGGACAACATCATCGACCTGATCGAAGCTATCGAGAGCCACCTGGAGCTTGAAGACCTGGAGCACGAGATCGTGGTGGTGGACGATAACAGCCCCGACGGCACAGCTCAGGCCGTCCAGGAGCGGTTCGGCGCTCAGCCCCGGGTGCGCACTTTAGTTCGTCTTGAGGAGCGGGGCCTGGCGACGGCCATCAAACACGGCATCCTCAACTCCTCGGGGGACGTCGTCGTGGTCATGGACACCGATTTCAACCACGACCCGAAGATGATCCCCCAGATGATCAAGTTCCTGGAATATTACGATCTGGTTATCGGCTCCCGCTTTGTGATGGGCGGGGGTATGGAGGATCAGCTCCGTTATCGCCTGAGCTTTATGTACAACCTCTTCGTCAGGTTGCTGTTCAGAACTCAGATTCAGGATAACCTGAGCGGTTTCTTTTCCATATACAGAGATAAGCTTTTCGAGATGGAGCTGGATAAGATATTCTACGGCTACGGCGATTATTTCATCCGGCTGTTGGTCATGGCCTGGCGCAAAAATTTTGCCATGCTGGAGGTGCCCGTCTTCTACATTCTGCGTCGTCACGGCCAGAGCAAGACCGGCTTTCTGGGCGTCCTGACTCAATATACCTGGGCGGTGCTCCGGCTCAGGCTGAAGGGCCTGGATTAAGGCTTAAGCAGGGGCCTGGCGCTGCGGAAGGTGCCATGAAAAACAACAACGAACAGTAGAATTTAACGAACTGAACCGTTTTTCACACGCTCGGATGAAACCTACAGACACGAATGAGCCACGACAGCCTGAAGGGAAATACTTTTGATAGCACTGCCAGCGTTCGATCAATTCTCAGGTTCGTTGTTGATCTTTTCGGTTTTATAGAAGTGCCAGGCACCTGGGGAGAAGCGAGTTGAGGAACCTTCTGTCACGAGCTAAAGAGGTCTATTGTACCCACCACGATTTCATCCTGCTCCTCATCCTGTTTGCCGCTTTTCGGTGGCTGGCCGTCCTCTTCTTTCGGCCCGGCGGTTATTTCCGGGACTACTCCGATTATATCTGGTTTCTGGGCGTGGCGGCGGTGTCCGATCAGAAGCTCTATCCCTTCGTCCATTACTGGCTGGAGTGGCCGCCTGTCTTCCCCTGGCTGTTCGTCCTCCTCTACCGCCTGAGCCTGGTGCTTCCTCCCTGGGAAGAAGCCCGCCTGTGGTTCGCCCTGCTGGTGGGCACGACTTTGCTGCTCTTCGAGATAGGCAGCTTCGTCCTTATCTACGCCCTCGCCCTGAAGCTATACGACCGGGCGAAGGCTCTCCGGTGCGCTATCTTTTACGCTGCTCTGTTCATGCCCGTTTACGTGGTGGTCGGCCACTTCGACAGTATGCCCCTCTTCTTCGCCCTGTTGGGTCTCTATCTGATTCTTGTGGGGCGAGAGGTATCAGCCGGGGTGGCTTTGGGGTTGGGGTTCATGGTCAAGATCACTCCGGCCCTGGTGGTGCCTGTGGGGGTGCGCGTCCTGCCGGGCAGGGTGCGGCACCTGGCGGCCGCGGGCCTGACCGTCCTTCTGGTGGCGGCGCCTTTTTTGTTGATGGCCCCCCAATATCTCCTGACCTTTTTCCGCGCTTTGCTGGGCCGCTCTTCCTGGGAGACGGTATACGCCCTGCTGGAAGGATATTACTCCTACGGGGAGGTGGCTGGCGACCGCCTGGACCCCACAGTCACGGATTTCAGCATCCATCCCTCTACCCTGCCCTGGTGGCTGATCACCCTGGTCTTTGCGGCCATATTTCTGTGGCTCTACAGCCGGCCCCGTGACTACAGCCAGCCCGTGATGGTCGTCGCCCTGGCGGCCCTGACCTTTCAGCTTTTTATGCTCTACACCAAAGGTTTCAGCCCCCAGTTTGTGGTGTACCTCTTGCCTTTCGTCGTGCTGCTACTGGCCGACGGGCGCGGCGTCCTGTACGCCGTGCTGCTGAACCTGGTCGCCGTGGCGGAATCGGTCCATTTCATCACGTTCCCCGACGAGCGTTGGTTCCTGGCGGCCATCGTCATCGCCCGCAGCGCGCTCCTCCTGCTGCTCTGCCTGGAATATGGGGCCATTTTTTTCTCCCTCACCTCGACGCGTTTTGCCCTGTGGCGGCGCAGGATGCTGGTCGGGCTGCTGGCCCTGATGCTGGTGGGCGGTTGCCCGGCTGCTTACCGGCTGAGCCAGGCTTACTACTTCGCCGCTTACGAGCGGGAGGAGCAGCGGCCAGCTATAGACTTTCTGCGGATACAGGCCAGAAGCGCCGAAAGTCCTTTGCTCATTCTCACCGACCAGGGCTTTTACCGCCGCTTTTATCCCTTTTTGCGCCGCGACCTCTCGCTTTACCTGGTAGATAGCGCCCTCCTGGGCTGGCAGGGGCGGCTGGATGAAGCGATGGCCGGGCGGAATGAATGGTGGTTCTGGCAGGGCGGGCGGCAAGACTCGTCCGTCGAGGGCTGGCTGAACGACAGGGCCAGGCTGGCGGCTCGCTACGGTTTCGGCCCTGATGGCGGGGCGGCCTTGCTTTTATATTCCGACCAGGAGTCCCAGGCTGTAGCCGACCTGGGCGACGCCATCCGCCTGGTGGCCTACAGCCTGGAGCCGGCCCAGGCGCGGGCGGGGGAAGAAGTGCGTCTGACCCTGTACTGGCAATGCTTGAAGGAGATGGACGCCTCTTACACCGTCTTCACTCACCTGCTGGATGGGCAGGGTCGGGTGCTGGCCGGGCAGGATAACCTGCCGGTAGGGGGCGCCTTTCCCACGACAGAGTGGGCCTTCGAGCAACTGGTGCAGGACGAATACGCCATCACCCTGCCGGACGACGCCCCTCCCGGCAGCTACACCGTCGAGGTGGGGATGTACGAGGCGAAGAGCGGCCAGCGGTTGAAAACTGCCAACGGCAGCGATAGGATCCTGCCGGGAGAGGTGAAGGTCAGGTAGCTGGTAATGTGTCTTTCCCTGGGGAAATTTTGGATGGCCCCATGGCCTGTGGATGCAATTCGCAGTCTGTATTATTGCAGAAAAGAGACAGTGGTGGTATAATGCATAGTGGAATCCGAGGCCACTAATTCGTCTCAGCCACCGTGCTCTAGAGTTTTATGATAGGGCGCCAGAAGTGGCGAAAGAGATGTCAGTGGGAATAGATTCTGTATGGAATGTTGGATGTGTGGGGTTCGCTAGATAAGGAGTACATGCCATGATGAACCGCAAGCAGCGAACGGAGGAAGAGTTACGTGAAGCATCCGAGCATCTCTTTTATGAATGGTCAATGTTAATAAGACTAGCAAGGGGACTGGATTCAGGCATCTTTGCCCACGGAAGCGTGATCAACAATGCTCTTATAGAGTCATTCACCATACACGCGAGAGTTCTTCTAGGATTCCTGTACTCTGATCCCGGACAATGGAAAAAATGGCCCGAAGACGCGGTTGCTGAGGACTACTTTCTCCCGGATCTAGAAAAGTGGCAAGATGCGCGACCTGCGAAATCACAAATCCTCCAGGAGGCCCATAATCGAGTGGGGGGAGAGGTCGCTCATCTAACCTACGCTCGCCTTAAAGTAACACTCGAGGCTAAGAAATGGCCAGTCGTTAAAATTGCCAGAGATATCGAGGCAGCCCTCGCTAAGTTCTTAGAACTTGTTCCAGAGCATCTGTTGGGGCCAAGCTGGGACCAACTGAAGCAACAAGAAAGAGCAGAGAAGAACTACTCGCCAGAGGGCTCTGCTACCGACCGCGCTCCGCTTCGCTATATCCAAGCGCCAGATTTGTCCACCAGTGCCATACCCACTATCACCATAAGCAAGTTCCGGGAAGAACATCCTCTGGGTGGCAAGGAGACGTGAGTGAAAGCCCCTATTGGCTTCATGAGATAAAGGTGGTTTTGCAAAAGGTGCCAGGTCCTTCTTGACAAAATCGAGGAGGAGACCTTTGTTATCACGAGGGACTAAAGATACCATCATCGCCCTTTGCCTGGGCCTTTTTCTCTTCTCCGTCTATTTGTTGAGCTATCGGGGCGGGTTCCACAGCGTGGACGAGGTCTCGATGTACTGCGTCACGGAGAGCCTGGTCAAGCGCGGCCGCTTCGACACCGACCAGATCGCCTGGACGGAGTGGACGACCACTTTCAGCGAGGCGCAGGGCATCTTTGGCCCCGAAGGGCACGTCTACTCCAAGAAGGGGCTGGCTATCTCGCTCCTGGCCGCGCCCCTGTACTGGCTGGCCCTGAAGGTGCCCGGCCTGGGGATGCTGCACACCACCTTCCTGCTCAACGCCAT
>DAOULT010000036.1:0-3158 GCA_034417895.1 Anaerolineae bacterium
GAGGCGGGAGAGGTGGTCAAGGACGAGCACGTCCTGACCGTTGATGAGGATGCGTCGCCAGGACGTTACCAGTTGGTGGTGGGCATGTATCGCCCGGCTGATGGCCGCCGCCTGGCGCTGGTGGACGGGGAGGGGCAAATTTTGGATGATAAGATGGTGCTCAGGGAGATGGTGCTTGAGCCTTAATCACGCAGTTTGTGGACTTTCCCTCCCGGCAATGTCTGTTAAAACCATTCCAGATCCCGAGTTTTCAAAAGTAGGTGGATCATGGCGAAAAGCCGATGAAACAAATAATCGATATGTTCATTGATTTTGATGGGAGTTTGGTAAGTTTCGCTATGGCGAATCTGGAAATTGTTTCCAATGTTCGTTAGTTCTCGCGCCTCCTTCTCGAGTACCTCTCGAAAATGCTCCTCTGGCGATGCCTTAGCAAGGAGTGCTTTGATAGAGACTTTCTTATCTTTGCCAGGTTCGACCGTCTTTAGACGCTCCCATGCATCCCAGAGTTTCTCAAGAGACTCTCGACGCACCCTTGGGTCCGGGTCGAGATACTTTATACGCGCTGTTTCAAGCATTGAGTCTAGTTCAGTATCTCCAGTGCGGAGGACGGCTGACTGGAGTGACTCGCTAATGATTGGTGGCGCCAAGCGGATCACCTGACCACTCTCTTCAAGTTCGAAGGCCAGACCGTTTCTCGCGAAGATGAGGTTAATCTTCTGTCGAAACTCAGCTTGCCCCTCCTCGCGATTAAAATCGAGATGATAAAGTCTCCAATAGGAGTGGTAGTCTCTCTGGATTGGCTTTGCTACATGTCGGTGGCAGAACTCAATCAGGTCTAGGATCGTAAGAGTTGGCGGAAGGTCGTTATCATTTAACGGCCAGGAAAGATCAGGGATTTCGGCGCGAAGAGCGAGCAACATTGATTGCTCATCATTACCGACGGGGCCGCAGCCATCGGGGCATTCTTCAGGAAACTCAGCCCCAAAAGCCCCTTTCTTGATTAAGCTTTTAATGATTACTACAATGCCTCCCCACGCAGGGACCTGTATTTCTTCCTCGACACGGGGCCGAGGTCCGCATTCTCGATCGCTAAAGTATGTTTCGCTCATAAAAGACACCACCTTCTGGATGCTACCTGACCATTAACCATGCTGTCATTTTTCCGTACAAAATTTTGGGATCCTGAGTCTAGGATGACAGCCTTAATCATTGAACCGTTTCCTGGAAGAGAGACGATTTTCTTCGATGGCCTTTTTCACTATCGGCTTCTTTGATTATATCACAACTGCCTCTCATTTTCAACTTACAGCGCAATCCGTGACATCCGTGACCAGAATCCGTGTCAATCTTGCGCTGGCGAAGACTCTACGGTATAATGTAGTATAGCAGGCACAGGGGGCCGTGAGGATGGGCGACTGGCTGACGAAAAATCGCGCTTACATTTTCATCTTCGTGCTGAATTTTCTGTGTAATCTCATTGTCATGGGCGGACTGGTGCTGGTCGTAAGCTGGCCCCGGCCTGCGGCTATCGAGATCGTGTCCCCGCCTACGTCTACTCCTGTTCCTACGTCCACACCTACTGCCACGCCCCGCCCTCTGCTGGTGTACGTCAGCGGGGCGGTGGCCCGTCCTGACGTCTACACCCTGGCCCCCGACAGCATCGTCAAAAATGCCATCGAAGCGGCCGGCGGAGCCACAGCACAGGCCGACCTGACGCGCCTGAACCTGGCCCGTTCCTTGCAGAATGGGGAGCAGGTTTACGTGCCCCAAAAAGGGGAAGAGAGTCCGCCCCCACCGCCCGCCAGCGTAGAAGCCCCTGCCACCCCTCAATCTGCTCTATCCACTCAGCCCGGCTCCAAGCTCAACATCAATACGGCTACCGCCGCAGAGTTAGAACAACTGCCGGGCATAGGCCCTGTCCTGGCGCAGAGGATTGTCGAGTATCGGACGGCTAACGGCCCTTTCGAGTCCATCGAGGATGTGAAAAAGGTGTCAGGTATCGGAGAGGCTAAATTCGAGCAGATCAAAGACCTGATCACCGTGTAATGTTTGGTTACCCCTCTTCTTCGCCTCGAAACCTCACGCCGGTTTGCTCCATATTATGAACTGTTCGACTTCTAGTGGATTTGCTTCTCCATCGTGATATGGTATAATTAGAGGCCGAGCCGAAGCCAAAGAGAGGTGAGCCGTTTGCGGTTAAAAAAAAGAACCCGTGCCAACCTCTGAACCGGCTGTGACGTCCGCCGCAGTCACCAAAGCGGTTACAGGAGAGGCACGGATTAGAAACAAGAAAAAAACCGACCGCCTTAAACAGCAGTCGGTTACGCCACTGGCTCATCTCGGCCTCTAGGCGTCCAGATTCAGACCGAGATTCATCGCCCCTGCCAAAACCCTATTGGTTGCTAATCCAAATATAGTATATCATAATATTTGAGATTTGGCAAGTTTCGTTTTGAGGAATCTTTGGCAGGCAACCCCATCCGCCCAATACAAAATCACAGCACATCGGGAGGCACCAAAAATGGCTAAAGTCGAGAAGAGTATCGTCATCAACGCCCCTGTAGAAAAAGTTTTCTCCTTCATGGACGCCGTAGAGAGACAGCCCGAATGGCTGCCCAGTATGGCCGAGGTCTGGGATATCAAGGGTTGGCCTGGCCTGGGCACTCGTTGGAAATGGCTCTTCCAGATGTCCGGTGTCCGTTTCCAGGGCAGAAGCGTGGTCAGCCAGTACGTCCAGAACAAGAGGATCGTGGTAGAGACCAAAGGAGGCATCGATAGCAACTGGCTGTGGCTTTTCCGGTCCGAAGGTGCCGGCACCAGGGTGGACCTGACCGTGGAGTACATTATGCCGGGCTCCATCTTGGGCAAGTTAGCGGGCAAAGTGGTGGAGAAGCTCAACGAGAAAGAGGCCGAGTCGGCTCTGGTCAACATCAAAGCCCTGGTCGAAGACGAAACCGCCTGAGGGCTTATTCAAAAGCGCGCGGCGCCTGGCATCACCGCCGGGCCAGAAAACTTTCCAAACTCTCTCTATAGTGTAGTGAACCCAAAAAACTGGGCACCTTTTGAGCGATTCTTAGTGAACATCGAGGGCCAGTTCTTGTGCGCATCGCCACTGGTCTTCGAACTCGGCCGGGGTAAGGTATCCCAACGAAGAATGG
>DAOULT010000037.1:0-9309 GCA_034417895.1 Anaerolineae bacterium
GGGAGAAGGGTCTGGCGGGCATCGAAGAGGAGGCGACTTACAGTTACAGCGATAAGACCTACACCCACCACGCTGACCTGGTGAGGAAGTTGTCCAGCCAGGGGGACGTGCAGGGCTACAGGCTCTACCGAGAGCCATCGTGGTGGCTGGCGGTGGCGCAGGCCATCGTCAGAGGAGGGGAGAGCAGCGACAGCCAGGCCGACCAACAGGACGATGATGAGGCTTCAGTGGCGCCTCCTGCCCATCGAGATGAGCAGGAAGCTACGCCAGAACGGTGGAGATAAACCCTCGTCTCGCGCTGGTGTCACTCCACAGTATGGCCTCAAGAATTCGAGTCCATTATTTAGTCTCGCTCAGAGGTTTTCTGCAAAGCTTTGAGCTTTGCTCCTCTCTGATACTCAAGAATGGGATCCAAGTCATCACCGAGATAGTAGTGAAGCCAGCGGGAGAGGAAAAACAAAGCATCCTCAGTGAGCATCGCTTTGCGAGGTCTGAGAAAGTCTCTGGGAACGGCCAGGGCACGGTCTAGCCTTACGAGGGATTCATTCACATCATACTCAATATCCTCTGGCAGGTAAAACAGTGTGCAGTACTGATATGCTTGCACCTTTAAAAGAAATTCCTCTGAGAATCTATAATTGCCAGCCCGGTCTTTAACAGAGTAGATAGGAAGCACAATATAATTATCATCATGCTTTCGTCTGCTATCCTGCCACCGTGGAGCAGTTCGTGAAAGAACGATCACCGGGCGTATCTTGTAAGTCAGACATAAGATAAACTCATCGGATGCAAGGCGAAAAGGCTCAAGAGGCTTCAGATCTTCTCCGGGGCGAAAAGTAGCGATGTCTACTGTCTCAACAATGAACGAAGCATTATGTGGCTTAGCAGGATCGTAATAGTCCAGACGTAATGCCCTTACCTGAACGTCGGGAGGCAGATATGGCACTGGTGCCCAAAAGAATTGACCCGGCTCGCAACGCGACCTATAGTCTGCCCCTGGGTCTTGATAGAATTCAAACTCAAATTCTTCGGTCATAGTGCTCGAACTCACTCAAGATGGTCTGTCATGCTCTTGGCTGCTTCTGAAGTGAAATGGCACCGACCGCTAATTGGGGGATGTTGCTCTTCCTCGGCCATTGTGTGCATGGCTTCGTAATATGCTTCATCAAATTGTGGAGGAGGGCTTGTCTGCCTCGAGCAGCGGCGTTCCTCCAACATTTGCTTCAAAGTGGCAGTATCCTCAGCGTCGATCTTGAGATATTTCGGTCGTCTACGAATATCAAATGCACGCTGGATTTTGGAGAAGTCCAACTTCTCGCCAAACATGGCGCCTTGCATTGGCTCGGTATCTTCATAAACATGATCGAGGAGGACGCGTGTATCCTCCGCCGCCCAGCGGGCAATAATTCTGTCGATCATAACCTGGGTGGCATAGCTTATATCACCTTCGAGATCTGGGACTTCGCTGGCGCGATAGACGAAAGCGGTATGTCCCGCTGAGGTAAGTACCTCTTCTTTTTCCAGGTGATAGCCGATGTCTTGAAGGGCAGTATCGATCTCGAAAGCATAGGGCCCGAACTTGTAGCAAACCCAATTTAGACCAGTAAGAGTTCGGCCTAGCATACGGTAGTGCTCAATGTCAATCAAGTAGAGAAATTTGACAATGCGAATTTTCGAGACCATGCCTTCTTGATCGATAAGCTGAACAACGATATAAATAATTAACTTTTCGAGGAACGTTTTATCTATCATTTCCTTTTATACTCATTATGGGGAAAATTCTGAGGCTCAATTGAAAAGGTAAGAAGAAATTTGAGAGGTAATTAGAGCATACATTTTAATGGATGACTGACTCTATTATACCATATTTCGCCCACTCTGTCCAATGCACTTTACGCTGAGAGAGGAGTAAACGTTCTTGAAGTAGCCCGTAGGTCCCTGTGGGCGGTCATCGTGGTTCGTTGAGCAACGACGAAAGGCTGCCCGCCCGACCAAAAACATCACGGCGCGAAAGGGAGGCCGGTCGGGGTCGAGCGCCGAGAGAGGAGCATTCGATGAAAGCAGAAGTGGAGTTCATCGTCCTGTTCCGGGCCGAAGGGCCGCTGGACGATGGCCTGCCGCCCACTTGCGCCTGCTACAGCTTCGCCGAAGCGGACGAGGCCCTGCGCAGGTGGGGCCAGTCCTCCGACCGCCCCGGACGAACTCACGACCAGATCGACTTCTGGGTCAGGTGGCAGGGCTTCCAGGTCTACGAAGGCCGCTACGACCTCCTGAACCCGAAGCGCGAAGAGCCGGACCTGGCAAAGCACGTCGAGGGCTGGCTCCGCTTCCAGGCCGGGCGCTGGCCGTCGTGGATGTCCGACGAGGAGTATGCGGACTTCATGGCCGGGCAGGAGCCGCAGTTCGTGGCCGAGTGCGAGCGCTACCTGGACTGCTGCGCGCTCAGGGAGGAAGCAGCGTGATCGCCAGAGTGATTTTCGAGTTTCCGCCCGACCACGAAGGATGGGCCTGGGAAGCCGGGCAGGTCATCGCCCGCGAGCGGGTGGCAGTGGAGGTGGCTGACGCTGCTGAAGATTGGCTCACGCTTCCGGAGGGAACGTGGGTAGACCTGGACCGCCTTTGGGCTGAAGACGTTGACGCAGGGTTAGAGGTGCACGCTTTTCTGACCTTCGCCATTGGGCTGATAGTGGAGAAGTGGAAAGTGAGCTGCTGGACTTTGCTCAAAACTGTAGAGTGGGCGGAGGAGGGCAGCGATGGCGAGACTGGCCAGCATCGCTAAAGCAGGCTACTATCCCACCCCGCCCGCGGTGGTGGAGGTGATCAAAACTCTGGCCTATGCTCCGCAGGGCGGCGCTATTCTCGATCCGTGTTGTGGCTCGGGCGCAGCCCTGGCCGCCCTGGGCAAAGCCTGGGGGCTGGAGACTTACGGCGTGGAGATCGAGGGGCAGCGGGCGGCCACAGCGAAGTCAGCTCTGGACGTGGCCCTGCACGGCCCGGCGGAGTTCCTGGCTGTCGAGGGCCAGTTCGCCGCCTGCCTGTTCAACCCGCCCTACGACGTGGACGTGGAGGGCGCAGGCGGTCGGCTGGAGAGAAGCTTCCTGGAGCTGGTCACGCCCTGGTTGACGCCAGGCGGCCTGCTCGTGGGCATCGTCCCGGAGAGCACCATCCGCGCCTGGAGCTTCGCCGACGACCTGACGAAGCGATACCACAACGTCCAGGTCTACCGCTTCCCGCCAGAGGAGTACGAGCGCTTTCACCAGACCCTCTTCCTGGCGGTGAAGAGAGAGGAAGAAGCCAGGTACACCTACTCGAACGCCAGCGCTGTGGCCGAGGCCGAGGAGTTCCCTGTCCTGGAGCCGCACGTCGCCGCTCAGCGCCTCATCCCTTACGCCCGCCCGGCCCGCTTCGAGCTGTCCCTGCCCGACGTGGCCCAGGCCATAGAAGTGAGTCGAGAGGAGGGCGTCCTGGCGGGCGAGACCTGGGCGGCGTTCGTGGCTCCCAAAGAAGGGGCCGGCCACTTTCAGCCCCTCATGCCTCTGCGGGCCGGGCACACCGCCCTGCTCATGGCCGCCGGCTTCCTGGATGGAGTGGAGGTGCCAGGCGAAGAGGGGCCTCTGCTCCTCAAAGGCTACACCGTGAAGTACACGGAGGCCAGCGAGGAGACGGAAGGAGAGACCAGGAAGACCATCGAGACCGAGCGCCTGGCCACGGCCATCAACGCCCTTGACCTGGAGACCGGAGAGCTTACGACCCACGACTCCCGCCAGAAGGAGGAGTACCAGGCGTTTCTCGACCGCCACGTGGAAGCCCTGTCCGCCCTGATGCAGGAGCAGTACCCGCCGCGGTACGACTTCGAGGGCGCGCAGTTCGACTCCTACCTCAAGCGGGTGCGCTCGCCGCAGCCTCTTCCTGGCCGCTCAGCCAATGGGCTGCTGCCGGCCCAGGCTCACGTGGCTTCTGCGTTGGCGTTGGGCTGGAAGCATCGTAAAACCCTCATCGTAGTCGGCGAGTGCGGCGTGGGGAAAACCCTGTGTTCCATAGCGGCGATGTACCTGCGCCACGCCCAGGCCCTCGAGCAAAACCAGGCGATCAACAGAAAGGTGGTGGTCATGTGCCCCGGCCACCTGGTGCGCAAGTGGAAGCGGGAGGTCAACGCCGCCCTGAAAGAAGTGGGCGGCTGGGCGGAGATCGTGACCAAACCTTCGCAGGTGGAGCGGGCCATGGCGAGGCCCGGTCTGGGCTTCCTGGTCATCTCCAAAGAGAAGGCCAAGCTCAGGCCAGGGTGGGCGCATCGGCTGCTGGTGCGGCAGCGGAAAGTGACCTGGGAGGAGACCAGGCGGGTGGACTACTACGAGCGCTATCGCCATGGCGGCAACGAATACGAGACAGTAACGCGGGAGGCCATCGTGAGCGTGTGCGAGTGCCCGGACTGCGGCCACCAGTTCCAGGGTGAGGGCGGCAAGCCCTTGTCCCTCGACGATTTGGGTAAGCGGAAACGCAGGTGCCCACAGTGCCGGGCGGCGCTCTTCACCGACGGCGAGGCGGAAGGTAGTTTTTGCAGTCTGGGCCAGGGCCAGCAGACAGCGAAGGGCAAAGGCAAGAAATTGGCCGTGGGCTATCGGCGCTGGCCTTTAGCGAAATATCTGAACAGGCGCTATGCCGGTAAGTTCGACCTCATATTGGACGAGTGCTTTCCTGGAGACACCCCGGTAGCCGTACCTTTTGGAGAGAAGCCTATCAGGGACGTTCAGATAGGAGAGTGGGTGCTGTCGTTCAAAGGTGGCGGGATCGTGCCCCGGCGGGTGGTGCGCAAGATCGTGAAGAGCCTGGAAGGGCCTCTGGTGCGGGTGGCGCACAGCGCAGGTTATTTTACCTGCACCGCTAACCACAAAGTCTACACCCGGCGAGGCGAGGTGATGGCCGGGGAGTTGCGGCCAGGTGATACTCTACTAATGCTAGAGAAGGGAGTTGCTTATGGTGGTCAAACGCTGCCAGCAGTGCAAGAAGGAATTCACGACGAAGGACCGCAAGCAGAAGTTTTGCGGCTACGAATGCTATTGGGAGAGCATGAAGGTGGTGGCAGTCAAAACCTGTCCTGTATGCGGCGAAAGGTTCGAGTCTCAACCGAGCCGACATCGCCGCTTTTGCAGCAAATCATGTTCCGCAAAGTCAAGGGCCGAGAAGGCGTCCAGGGTCATGAGCAAAGCTCTAAAGCGGAAGTGGCAGGACCCGGAGTACCGTCGGGCAGTTTCAGAGAGGATGAGAACCAACAACCCTACCCGCGACCCGGAAGTTTTGAAGAAGTTATCCAAGTCAGCAAAAGCGCGTGCTCACAAGCTACTGAAACATCGAGGTGGGAACGGCACTTTCTCCAGGCCCCAATTATTGCTGCACCGCTTTCTCGGATGGCCGATGGAGTATTCTATTGCCACCGGCAACCCGAAGTGGAGAATGGCGTTGCTCGATCTGGCCCATCCAGAACTCAAGATAGCTATCGAGTGCGATGGGAACTCTCACCAGAGTCGGAAACAGAAGGACAGGGACAGGAGAAAGGAGGCTATGCTGCGGAGATTGGGCTGGGTTGTGCTGCGCTTCCGCAACGAGCGTATCCTGGAGGAGATAGAGGAAGTCCTGGAAGAGATCGTGACTGCTGTGCGGTCCAGGTCGTTGCCGTCCAAGAAGTAGCGCCTCAATGCGAACTGGTGTACAACCTGGAGGTCGAAGACACCCACAACTATTTCGCCGCTGGCATCCTGGTCTCGAACTGCCATCAATTCAAGGGAGCCGACACAGATCAAGCTTACGCCGCCCAGGACTTGCTGTCCGCCTGCTGCAAGGCGGTGGTCATGACCGGCACGATCTACGGCGGGCGCGCCAGTTCAATTTTCCACCTGCTTTATCGGGCCCTGCCTGAGTTCCGCCTGGCCTACAGCTACGACGACGTGGAGCGCTTCATCGACCACTACGGGCTGCGGCAGGAGGTGCGCAAGGAGAAGAAGCAGGAGCGGTATCATTCCTGGGGCGGCTACAGTCGGGAGAGTGTGCGGCGCAAGGAGATACCAGGCGCCGCTCCCGGCATGGTCTCTCACCTGTTGCCTCACGCCGCCTTCCTGCGCCTCTCCGACCTGGGCGTGGACCTGCCCCACTACGCCGAGGAGCGCCTGGCGGTGGAGATGGATGAGGCGCTCCGAGAAGAGCACAGGCAGATAGACAGGCTGCGGGACGTGGCTCTGGCCGCCATGCATCAGGGCGATATAAGCCTGCTGTCTGCTTATCTCCAGTGCGCCCTGGGCTGGCCGGACTGCCCGGAGAAGGAAGAGGTGTACGAAAACGAGGGCGAGGCGGTGACCATCGGCCCGCTCGACTCTCCCGAAGGCGGCTGGGCCAAGGATAGAGCTTTAGTCGAGCTGGTGCGCCACGAGCAGATGAAAGGGCGGCGAGTGCTGGTCTACTTCTCGCAGGTCAGGAAGCGCGACCCCATGCCCAGGGTGGCGAAGCTGCTGGAGACCTGCGGCTGCCAGGTGGCCATCCTGCGCCAGTCGGTGGCCCCATCCAAAAGGGAAGAGTGGCTGCGCCAGGCGGTGAAAGAGGGGTGCGACGTGTTGTTCTGCAACCCTCGTCTGGTGGAGACTGGCCTCGACCTGGTAAATTTCCCCACCATCGTGTACTACGGCATCGAGTACTCGCTCTACACCCTGCGCCAGTCGTCCAGGCGGTCGTGGCGCTTGGGCCAGGACAGGCCAGTCAGGGTCATCTTTCTGCACTACACGGACAGCATGCAGGAGCAGGCTTTGGCCCTGATCGCGGCCAAGCTGCGGGCGGCCAGCCTGATCGATGGCGAGGTGGCCGAAGGCTTGGCGGCCATGAACGCCACCGAGGACTTCACCTCGCAGCTCATGAGGTCGGTGATGGAGGGCCTGCCCATCGACCTGGGCAGCCTGTTCCAGGAGGCGGTTATGGCGGAGGAAGAGGTGGTAAAGGCAGAGGTAAAGGCAAAGCCTGTTCCCAGGCCGCAGGTGGACTTCGACCCGGCGGGGCTGGTGCAGCTCAGGATGTTTTAGAGGGTGCAGCGTTATCAATATGAAGCGCCGCCCCAATGGAGCGGCGCGTTTTCTCGCCTGAGAGCGGCGGCCTGCCTGCTGGTTGGGGATAGTTTCAGAGCGGGTTCACGTGGTCGGAAACCTGTAATAAGACGAGCAGGTGTAAGAGTGCGTAAGAATAGCCGCCATCTACGACCACCAAACAGGCCACGTACTTTAAAGTTTCGGTGCAGTTCGCAAGAAAGGCTTGAAAAAAGCAAGAAAGTGGCGTATACTAGCTATAGAATTACGATACAGGAGGATGCTCAGATGAACGAACGTACCGACTTGAGCTTGAAACAGAAAGCGGTGCAGGACGCCCGCAACGCTTTCCTGGCCGGGAAGGCTCGCCTGGCTGTGGGCAGCGTCTCCATCGACGAGCTGCACGACCTGGCCCGCGCTTACGCCGAGGCCATGGCCGAGTACCACAAGCTGCGCTGGCCTGGCAGGCGTTTCCGCAAGCCCTCGCCTGGATACCTCATCAGGGCGCTTTAGGGACTGAGGCGGTGTAATTGGCGGTTGAGGAACAAACGGCGAAGGGAGAGGCGTTATGTCCAAAGAACCGAGGACTATCGCCTGCAACGTGGCCTTGAACAGCCAGAGCTGGGAGGCGCTGGCTGGCCTGATGGAGCATTATCAAGCCTCGCAAGCCTGGACGGTGGGCTGGGCCGTGCAGTGTTTTCAGGCGGCGTTGGAGGAGCAGGGCGCCATCGAGGCTCCAACAGGCAGGAACGTGAGGGGCATCACTGTCCGCCTGTCCCAGAGCGTGGTCGACGTGATTCGCGCCCTGGCCGAGGAAACGCCTTTGAAGAAGCAGGCCAGGGTGGTAAAAGCGGCCCTGGTCTGGACGTGGCAGCAGGTTTTAGAAAAGCGCGGGCTTCCTACGCCGTGAAAATTGAATTTGACAAAACAGAAAATTTGTGCTATAGTAGAAACAAATAAAATTTCTTTGCCAGAGAGAACAACTCGCGGCAATCCGAACCCCCGGATTGCCGTTCTTTTTTAGGAGAGGCAGCAAGGGATGATGAGCTGATGAGCGAGGTATCTTATCCCCACTACGGTCGCCTCCGTTTGAAAGGATTGGGCGGGGGCAATTTTAGGGTGAGGGAAGTAGTCATAACCAGACATCCTGATGAGGGAGAAGATGCCGACAGCTTTCGCCAACGCGTCTGCGATCAGTATCCTGATGCAGCCGATATCGAAATACTGATGCAGGATGGAGAACCCCGGCTGGCCACCATAAGCTACGAAGTAGAGACTGACGAAACAGAATAACTTGGCGACACGTGCCAGAGCGAACAACGCGCGGCCGCAACCACTCAACTTGAGTGGCGGCCGCGCTTTTTGTTTAGAGAATTCGGAGGCTGAAAGATGGCCGAAAACAAGGCCAGGATGACCCTGGCCGAGGTGGAGATAGGAGACCTGGAGGGCTTCACCCTGGGCAACCCGCGTGAGCTTCCGCCGGAGCAGGCCCAGGCGCTGGTGAACTCCATCCACGAGCTGGGTTACTCCTCGCCCATCGTCACCAGGAAAGTCGGCGACCGCCTGGAGGTTCTGGATGGCCACCACCGCCTGGAAGCCCTCAAAGCTTTGGGTTTCCAGACCGCCCCGGTCATCGTCCTGGAAGGAGTAGACGACCGCCAGGCGGCGGCCCTGGTGCTCTCTCTCAACCAACTGCACGGCGACTGGCTGATCGAAGACCTGGGCAAGTTCTTAGACCAGGCCCAGGAGGAGCTTCTGGTGGAGATGGAGCTTCTGGCCCAGACCAGCGGCTTCACGCCCAAAGAGCTGGACCGCCTGCTGGACATGTCCTGGCTGGCCGACCTGCGAGAAGGCGAGGTGGAGATACCGGACCAGGTGGTGGACCGCCTGGGCGAAAAGCTTCCTCGTCCCAGGACAGTCCTGCTCCTGGCTGAAGAGTGGGTTCAGGTGCAGGGCTGGCTGGAGAGGACAGCCCGCCAGTTCCAGGTGGAAGAGGAGGACGAACGCCGCCGCTGGGGAGTGGCCCTGTGGCTCTTCGCCGTGAACGATATGAGCAACGAGGATGAGGATGAGACAGAAAAGGGAGAGTAAGCGGGCCGTCGCGGCCTGTAACGCCTACCTGCTGGTGGGGCCAGGACGACCGCTGAAGGAGCTTTACGAGCGATACCAGGAGCAAAAGCGCTCCCAGGCCGCGCTCACTCACGACACGAACGATGGTGATGCAGGCTGCAATGAGCAAGAAAGTCAA
>DAOULT010000038.1:0-14387 GCA_034417895.1 Anaerolineae bacterium
AGGGTAAATCGTGGTGTCATTGCTGCCCTCCCTGGTTAGTTGATTCCAGGGAGAGCGTACCACAGATTCTAGATTGTGAAAGTTTTCACGGAATTGAAACCCTTGATTTTTGCGCAAAATTAGGGTGACACGGCTGGGCGCGGGCCGAAAGCCAGGCTATAAAAAACGAGACTTTTGTGATATAATAGAGGATAGGCGCAGACAGGAGGAGAGAAGGGGGGCCAGAGTCTGAGACGTTTGGGAAGGGTGAAGCCAGGCCAACGCCTCTGACTGCTGGCATGAGAAAAGCTAATGAAGATAGATGATATAAAGGGGGTAATATAGGATGGCCAAAAAGAAAAAAGTGTTGATTATGGACGATAAGCGTGAGACCATCGTTTTCCTGGCCAACAAAATCCTGCGCCCCGGTGGCTATTCCATTATAACTGCCATGGACGGCGAGAAAGGGCTGAGCAAGGCCCTGGAGGAGAAGCCTGATCTTATCATTATGGACCTGAAAATGCCCAGGATGACCGGCCTGGAAGTTTTGGAAGCCCTGCGAGAAAAGGGATATGATACCCCTGCGATTGTGATGACTTTTCACGGTTCAGAAGCGGCCGCCGTGCAGGCTTTCCGGTTGGGCGCTAAGGATTACATCATTAAACCTTTCACGGTGGAAGAGATGCAAACGGCCATCGCCAGGGCTTTGCAAGAGGAAAAGAAGTCGCCGCTCCCGGAGTCCGATTGGGAAAAGGACGAGCTTCTGGAAGTCAACGATCTATTACAAAGGAGCATCGACGAGTTGAGTGCTCTGCACGACGTGGGCCGGGCGCTGGCTTCTATTCTGGACCTGGAAAAGGTGTTGAGTCTGGCCGTCGAGACCGCCATCCCTCTGGCCGAGGCGGAGGAAGGCTCATTATTCCTGGTGGATGAGAAAAGAGGGAACATCTATCTAAGCGCTGTCCAGGGGTCAGGTGATGGGCACGCCCACGTTTGTAGGGAGAAAACGAGCGACGATCTGATCAGCCAGGTGGTAAGAACGGGAGAAGTGGTCACTATCAGCCGCTTTTTGGGGGAAGAAGAACAACGGACGATGAGTGATAAGAACGGTGATTACTCTCTCATGGCTGTGCCTATGAAAATCGAGGAAAAGATTATCGGCGTGCTGGCGGTCAAAAGCACCGCTCCAGACAAGGACTTCACCGACAACGATGGTTATCTGCTCTCCATTCTGGCTGATTACACTGCTATCTCCACCAAGAACTCGCGTCTCTACGGAGAAGCGCAGTTTGAAATCGAACGGGTGACAAAAGTGCTGACCACTGAAGAGGAAGACATCCAGGATAATAGAGACAATATAGAGTCCCAGATCAGCAGGATGGAAGCGGAACAGTTGGCCCGCCAGTTGCGTGCTCTGACCCTGGCGGCCGAGCGGCTGGCCCAAAGATTGCAGGCCAGATGAAATGATTGGAGGTTGGATTAGTGCCCGGCGCCCGTTCGTAGGCACGGATGAACCCACTGCTTTCAAGGTAGGGTCAGGTGGCTCAAAGGCCGAAACGCCGTCGCAGAAAAGAAACGATCTCGGTCAGAAGAGCGGCGGGGCCTCTCTCGCGGAGCAGACGCCAGCCCATCTCCAGGCGCATCCGCCAGATCGTCCGCCAGGTGCCAGGCGCCTTCAGAGCGTAGCTGGTGGCGACCTTTCCCCTGCGATCCGGCGCCTGGCGCGGTTCGTGGCAGAAGGCGATCAGGGGGGCCAGGGCATTTTTCCAGCGGTAACGGGCCACCAGGGGGGCGAAGCAAGCCCTGTACTGGCCGCGCAGATCAGGGACAGCCAGAAGCTCCAGCAAAGCTTCGGCCACCCCCTCCACGTCTCTGTAGCCGACCACCCGCCCCAGGTCGTAACGTTGGATCAATTCGGCGGCAATGTCGCCCTCGGTGGCGATGATGGGCAGACCCGTCCAGATGTAATCGAGGATGCGGGTGCGAAAGGCGTATCTGGTCTCGACGTGATCGAGGTGCAGGCTGAGGCCCACGTCGGCCTCCAGCAGATAATTTTCCCGCTCCTGGTAGGGCACCCATTCGTTGAAGAACACGTGGCTATCGTACAATCCCAGGTCTTTGCTCAACTGGATGGCCTCCAGGCACACCTGGTCCTCGAACACGTAAGGGTTAGGGTGCTTTATCCCGGCGAAGAACACCTTGACTTCGGCCCGGCGCTCGATCACTTTCGGGATGGCCCTGATCAGGGTCAGGGGATCGAGCCAGTTGTATATCCCCCCGCCCCAGAAAACCACCTTATCCTCGGGGAAGATCGTTTTGTAGACGCCTTTCAGCACTGTCTGGCTGTGGCGTGGCTCCCGGTCCGGCAGGCCGTAGGGCACGACGTCGATCAGGGCGCGCAGCGACCGGTCCTGGCCGTAGGTCAGGGGATTGACTCTGTTGAGGGCGCTGAGCATCCCCAACCAGTAATCGCGCTGCCTTTCGCTGTTGCAGACGAAGAAATCACCGGCCAGCAATTGGTCGTTCAGGATAGCCAGCGTACTGCTGTGGGTTTCTCGCTGAAAAGCGGCGTCCCTATGGGCGCAGAGCTGCAAAGCTTCCAGGACGAAGGAGTGAGAGAGACAGACCACCAGCGGCCCGTCCCACTCCTTGAGGAAAGGATACCACTCCAGGACGTAACCGGACGCGATGACCACCTCGCTCCGGGCCGCCAGGGCCTTCAGCCTCCCGGCGTCGTGCTGGCACAGGGTGAAGCGGTCAGTCTCCAGGTCGCTCTTGTTGGGAACAGCCAGCACGACCTCAAAGCTCTCGCTCAGGACGCGGGCGTATTCCCAATCGCGGATGGCTGGCCCGGCCATCTTCTGGCCCACAAAATCGGCCCCCACGATCAACACTCTGTTCATCTAATCAACTTGCGCGCTTCCAGCTCGGCCTGAGCTTTGTCCACCAGGTCTGTGGCTTCCTGTTCGGATACCCATTTCACCAGATCGGCCATCCCTTCCTCAAAAGTGGCCTGCGGCGCATAGCCCAGGGTGGTGGTTATCCTGGAGATGTCGGCGTAACAGTGGCGGATGTCTCCGGCCCGGAAACGCCCCACGATCTGGGGCTGGATATCCACGCCTGTGCCCTCGGCCAGAGCGTTGGCTACGTCGAGGACGGTCAGCGGCCGGCCGGTGCCCACGTTGAAGACCTGGTAGTCGGCCTCTGTCTTTTCCATAGCCAGCAGACTGGCTTGCACGATATCGCTGACGTGGACGAAATCCCGGCTCTGTCGCCCGTCCTCGAAGACCAGGGGGGGATGGCCGTTCAAAAGCCGGGCGCTGAAGATGGCTGCCACTCCGGTATAAGGGTTGGACAAAGTCTGGCCGGGGCCGTAGACGTTAAAATACCTGAGGGCCACGGTGGGGAGGTCGTAAGTCTGGCCCACGGCCAGACACATCATCTCCTGATCCATCTTGGAGATGGCATATACAGAGGTGGGGAAAAGGGGCTTGTCTTCGCCGGTGGGCAGGGGATGCGCCACGCGGTCACAGTGGGGACAATTCATTTCCCATTCCCCTCTCTGAAGCTGCTCAGGGGACCTCAACCTGGGATAGACCTCCCCGCAGGCGGGACAGGAATACGCTCCCTCGCCGTAGATAGACATCGAGGAGGCCACGATCAGCTTTTCCACGGAATGTCTGGTCTGGGAAAGCGTTTCCAGCAGGGCGGCGGTGCCCAGGACGTTGGCCCCCACGTATCTCGTGATCTCGTACATGGATTGGCCCACACCCACTTCAGCCGCCAGGTGAAAGACCACCTGGATATCCCGCAAGGCTTCCCCCAGGGCTGCCTGATCCCTGGTATCGGCGTGAATAAACTCCACTTCACCACTGTAGTAACGACTTAAGTCGTTACTACCTGGCTGGAGGCCGTGAACCTGGGGCACCAGGCTATCGTATATCCTGACCGTGTGCCCTTTAGCGAGCAAGGCTTGAGCCAGGTGAGAGCCGATGAAACCGGCTCCGCCTGTAATCAAAACTTTTTTGCTCATTTGTGATGAATCATTTCCTTTCTCATAGTTTGCGGCGCAGAAATGAGCCAAGTCGACTCCACATCCTGCGGCCCCCGATCAGCATGGAAGCGATGTAGTCGTCAGAGACGATGCGCCGGCCTTGAATCTCTTTTCTCTTGCGCAGCGTCTTTCTCAGATTTTTCAGGTTAGCGAGCCTGGCCCGCCAGATGTGCTTTCCCTTTCCCCGCAGGACGGAGAGCAGGTCGCCCAGGAGGAAATAGGCCACGATGTAGTGAAGGTTGCGCACCAGGAGAAGCGTGGGCATGTTCTTGAGCAGAGCGTAAAGCATGTTGCGTCGGGAAAGGTAGAGCCAGAAATCGGAGGTCTTGCCCACTGTGCCTCCTATCCGGTGGTAGACTATAGCCGTAGGGACGAACAGGCATTTGTACCCACGCAACTGAGCGCGGAAGCTGAGATCGATGTCATCATCGTAGATGAAGAAATCTTCATCCAGCAGGCCGACGTCATCCAGCATGGCCCGCCGGTAGAGGGCCGCTCCGGCGCAGGCCCCAAAAACGTACTCTGCCTTATCGTATTGCCCGTTATCCTGCTCCAGATAGCCCCTCTTGCCGCCCACCCCACAGGCATAGAAAACATCCCCCGCCGTGTCTATAATGTGGGGCTGCTGACCGTGCACCAGCATCTTGGAGGCGCAGAAGCCCACCTGCTCGTTGTTATCCAGGGCCGTTTTTAGCTCCTCCAGCCAGCGGGGATCGACTTCCGTGTCGTTGTTTAGCAGGGCGACGTATTCCCCCCGCCCCTCCCTGATCCCCACGTTGTTCCCGCCGCAGAAACCCAGGTTTTCCCCCAGGGCGATGACCCGCACCCAGGGGAAATTGTTCTCGATGTACTCCACCGAGCCGTCGGAGGAGCCGTTGTCCACCAGGATGACCTCGAAATCCTGGCAGGTCTGTTTCTCCAGCGAACTCAGACAAAGCTCCAGGTAGTGTTTGCCGTTGTAGTTCAAGACCACCACGCTGACGACGGGCATGAATGTTTACTCCTAATGTTGATAGCAAGCTGTCAACGGAAGCGTCAGACACCTCAGTAGCGCTTGAATGTAGCCGGTAAGAATATTTGGTCGCTGGCTTCGGTCACGTCTATCCCTGCCAGCACGATCTGGTCGTGGAGCAGACGGTGGCCCTCCTGGTCGAAGACGGGCAGGCGCTCCATCGTCTCCAGCAGGTACATCCCCATCGCCACCCGATAAGGGCCAGGAGGAGCTTCGGGCGGGATAGTCAGACTGCGCCAGTCCTCGACCGTTTCTCCGGCGTCCCACAGGCCGGTCGGATACTCGCCCCCTTGGGGTTGGCTATCGGCCTGGGCCACCACCTTTCCCCCTTCATCGAGCAGATGGACGAAAACGGTGTAATCTTGCCCCACTTCTGCGGTCGCCTGCCAGTAAAGCTTAAAGGCCAGGGGCTGGCCCACGAAGGAAACCGCCGGCAGATCAAACCCGACCAGGGCCAGCTTTCCGCCCAGGTCGAAAGAGGTCGCAGTCTCGAACTCATAGTCAGGCTTTTTTCGGGGTTGCACCTTGAGGCGGCCAAAGATGGCGCTGTAACCGGCGATCCTCCCCCCGGCATCCAGGACGGGCAGGTGTGGCTGGCCGGGGCCGTTGATGAACAGGGCCACGTAGACGCGCCCCAGACAGGGGGCCGGAACGTCGTCCGCCAGACGCAAGACGTAAACGTCGCGTATGATGTCGCCCGGCCTCCACAGGGAGGTGGCGTAGTTGCCCCGGCCAGGATAAACGTTGAGTTGGCCGTATTCCTGGCGCTCGCGGCCCAGAACCTTGACTGCCACCGTGTAATTGCGCTCCATCTCCGCCAGCGCCCGCCAGTAAAGGGTGACGGCCAGCCCGCCGCCGGCCTTGACCCTCTCCGCGCTCAGCTCGTAGCCCAAAAGCTCCGCTTTGTTGTCGAAGTTCACGCCAAGAGGGTTTCTTAAATCCTGCACCTCAGCCGGGGAGAGGAGGGGAGGTCGGGCGTAGGCGGGCATGATGTAGACAAAAGGAGCCAGGATGGTAAAGGTTAACATAACCGCTCCAATTATAAGGCTGACCCACTTCGTGGCCCACTTTGTGGGAATCAGGCTGCCCAGGCCCAGAATGACCATGAGGCTGATCGCCGAAATGGCTGGCAGAGCGTATCGGCCCGGAAACAGGTGCGGATCACCCCTTCTCACAGCCAGATAGGTGGGCGCAGATAGCACGGCCAGCAGGCTCAGGAGCAGGAGCGAGAAAGCAATCAGCTTCCTCCTGTTCGTTGTTCGTCTGGCACGCAGCGCCTTGTAAAGAAAAATGACCAGCCCCAGGGCGACGAGGATAGCCACCCCGCTGAACACTTTGTAAACCATCCCTCTCGGCTCGGGGGCCACGTTTCCCCACCCGAAGGAGGCCCAACTGGTGTAAAACAGAAAATTCAAGGCTCCGAGCAGCTTATCCCAATGCACGCCGGAGCCTGGCGTTAAGTTCCAATAAGACTTGAAAATATCGGGCACCATGGGGACAAAGCTCCCATATAGAGCCACGTTACGGAAATACCACAGCAGAGGGATAATAACGGCCAGAGCAGCCAGGGAAGCGGGCAGCCAGACCTTTGATGACTTCCTTTCCCTACCTATTCTCACCAGGGCTATCCCAAAGCCCAGGAGCGCCAGGGGCATCAAAGAGAGAGCATTGCTTTTGGTCAGCAGCCCTCCGCCCAGGGAAAGGCTCAGGCCCAAAACGTCCTGCCAGTTCAGAGGGTTTAGCGCGATGCGGGCCAGAAAAAGCAGCACCAGCGAGGAGAACATGGTGACCAGGATATCGTTGGAGACCACGCTGCCGTTGAACACGAACTGCGGCCAGAAAGCGTTGACGGCCATCGCTCCCAGGGCTATCTCCGGCTGATCCGGGAACGTCGCCCGCCCCACCAGGTAGGTGACCCACACCACCACCGCGCTTATCGCCACCGACACCAGCCGCGCCACATGGATAGCCAGCACCGTCCCCCGATAGGGAAAAGCCTCCGCTTCAGAGTGAATGGCGAAGTTCAGCCCCCCGGCCCCATCGTCGCGGTAAAAATAGGGGTTCTCCACGTATTCCAGCCCATCGCTGGTATCGATCCAGCAGGTTGCCAGGGCGCAGAGGACGTAATAGAGCGGCGGCTGGTGCGATTCGTCGAACTTCTCCGTGACCTTTTCGCCGGGGGCGGGAATGTAACGCTTGGTCGCCAGGTGCCTGACGAAAGCGTAATGGCCGGTCTCGTCGTAAGACTCCCAGATGGGCACGGCCACGCTGTAGCAAACGCCCAGGCCCAGGTGTATGATGAGGATGGCTATGATCAGCCGCTTCTCGTTCTTCAAGATGTTCTTTAATATATTCTGCACGGGCATCGGCAAGGCGCTGGTTCCTCCTTTACCGTCGCTATTGTACTCGATATGGTCAGGAAGCGCAAGCGGCGGATGGTTTGGATCGCGGAGAGCGCGGAGAAGTGGAAGGCGCGGAAGGCCACAGGTTCCGCGAGCTCCGACCTTCCGCGTCCTCCGCGATTCGAAGGCTATATTTTTGCAGAAAAGAGGTAATTGTGGTATAATAACGTAGAATCCGAGGACACTCTAAAGGTAAACCAGTATAGATAAGTTCGCAAAAATAGGATTTTACCATCAAAGATGAACAAAAGGTTCGCCAAGAATTGAGGAGAAGACATGCCTAAGCCTTTACCAGCTAGCGACTTCAGGGCAATTCGAAGAGTTCTTGAGCCAGAAGATTTTGTTTTCCCAGGAGAAGAGCTACCGCCATCTGATCTTATAGATGAGTATACCTGGCATAGCATCATGACTCTGCCAGATGATGTCAGTATCCGGACGTCTAACCATTATGGTAATCTTTTGGAAAGGCTACATGAACTCAGTGGGGCGTGGATGGAAGCAGTCAGTGAAGATCAAGATCCACTGCACAATACCATGCTGTACGTTCATGATGAGTTTGACGCCGTCATATTCAATTCACTTCATGGCTTCTATCGCCAGGCGATCGGCTGCCTCCGGAATGTATTGGAACTAACAACCTTTGGAACGTACTGCCAAGTTTGTGGCAAGAGGACCAAGTTTGAACAGTGGCTTGTCGGAAAGGGTGGGATTCATTTTAGAAAGGCTTGCCACAAACTAAGAAAGGCGACCTGCGTTCAACAATTGGACTTACATTTACATGTTACACTAAATGATAGTATATTCTACCATGAAGCCGAGATTAGTGCAAAAGTAGAAGGATGGGTATCTCGTCTATATTCTAAACTATGCAAATACGTACATTCCCGTCCAGCTCGCGCTCAGGGTCACACCAATGTCGATATGTGGCAAAGCAATGGGCCTGTCTGCGTACCTGAAGCCTTCGAGTTGACTGCCGAAATGTACTTTGAAACATCTGCACTGTGCTTCATTCTAGTGAAACTGGGCAAACCTAATCTAAATTTGCCACAGTCGGCATTGCAATTGTTTGAGCCGGATAGAATATATCCGATGGAGGAGAAAGCTTGTGAGATAGCTCGTGTTGCTTATGAGTTTATTGTTCAGAACGGGAACAAGACGGGCCATGGACTGTGCGATGTCGCCTGAGCCGTCGCTGTAGTGGTATAATAGATAAACGAACACGCTGCGTTCCATGCATTGAGCACTGCTCTCATAGTAGAAGTGGTAGATAGACTGTTAAAATTATTTTATAAAGCTCTTAAATATAAATTGAAGATATATGGCTCTACTCAAACTACAAAGGAGGTCAAGTCGAAATTGTTTAACTTCATAGTATCAGAGGCGTGGAAGGCGGCCTATCCTGGGGCTGCGGCGGGCGTGCTGGTGATGGGCAACGTCTCCAATCCAGAGCGTCACCCGGAGCTTGACAGGCGCAAAGACGAGCTGGAGAGTGGGTTGCGGGCCCGCTTTGCCGACGGCGGTAAGGCTGCCGTGAGAGCATTGGAGCCCATCCCGGCCTACAACGCCTATTTCAAGCATTACAAGAAGAGCTATCACGTCCAGCTTCAACTGGAGTCGGTGGTCTTCAAGGGCAGGTCGATTCCCCGCGTGGCGGCGCTGGTGGAAGCGATGTTTATGGCCGAACTCAAGAACCTGCTCCTGACGGCCGGGCACGACCTGGAGGCCGTCCAGGGGGCGGTCAGGCTCGATGTGGCAAAGGGCGACGAGCGTTACGTGCGGCTCAATGGGAAGGAACAGGTGCTCAAAGCTGGCGACATGATGATGGCCGACGATCAAGGGGTCATCTCCAGCGTGCTCTACGGCCCAGACCAGCGCACCCGCATAACGCCTGACACGCGGCAGGTGGTCTTTACCGTCTATGCGCCGCCAGGTATTGGGGAAGGGGCAGTGTACGAACACCTGGAGGATATTCGGGCCAACGTCATGCTCATGTCGACGGAAGGTGAGGTGGAACTGCTGAAAGTGTACAACGCCGATTGAGCCAGACCGAACCTCCACAATCTCTGTCGCCCTCGTCCATAATTCCTCCACATTTGGTTAATATGCTATGGGCAAATACCAAATGATCGTGGAGGAGGAAGTAACGTGACTCAGAGAATACCGCACGAAGAAGAGACAACAGTAACAAGAAGCGCAAAGGAGTATGCAGAAGGCCACAGAAAGTTTGCCGATTTTCAGTACGGAGCTTTGTTAGAGGATGTGAAAGCCCTTAACCTGTCGGGGCACTATCTTGAGGTGGGGGCCGGGCCGGGCTTTCTGGCGATCATGATCGCCGAAGAGAACCCCGACGTGCGCGTCACCGCCGTTGACATTTCGCTTGAAATGGCGGAGGTGGCCCAGGAGTACATCGCAGAAAGAGGACTTCAAGACAGAATACGTTACCTGGTGGCCGACGCCACCGACGGGGGGACGATAGACGAATTAGGCCAGTTCGATCTGGTGTACTCCGCTTTTTCGCTGCACCACTGGGAAGAGCCAGAGAAGGCCATCGGCAACCTCTGGAGCGCCGTCAAAGATAACGGCGTGTTGTACATACAGGATTTTAACAGGGTGTGGTGGCTGTATTATTTACCCCTGGGCGGTGGATTTATAGAATCGGTCAGGGCTTCGTATACGCCGCGTGAGATCAAGACCATGCTGCAAAAGACAGGCATCGGTAAATATCGGGTTAAAGCTTCATTTCCTTTCCTTATGCAGGCGATAATGGCGCGGAAGTAAAAACGGGCCTCAACTCCTGACACGGCTTACACGTTATTTCGCCCGACTTGCCCCTTTACGGGCACTCGGAATCTCCCCTGGATTCGAGCAAGAAGCAAACTAAAAAGGCGACTCTGAGGTCGCCTTTTGATATAACTGGCTCGCCGGATGTTTCAGCCAGTCAGTTCGAAGGGAGATATTACAGCCAGCTTGTTTCGGCTATCGTAGAGGATTTGCTTGCCGTTGAGAACAGGCCACCACCCCCCATCTTCGACTTGTACATGGGGTCTGAACCTGGCGTAGATCAAGATATAGATAGTCGGATGCTCGAACCTGTACTCTGGTTCGAGGTCAACCCAGATAAGTAGCGCATTATCTCCGATTCCAAACTGTGCACCGTCTGGGCCGTCGGTAAGCGTGTCTTCTGGCGTCAGTTCATGTGGGCAGATATAAATATTGATATAGTCTTCCTCAGTCTTTTCCTCCTCGTGGAGTTTTATCAGTTCGAAAGGAGATATTACAGCCAGCTTGTTTCGGCTACCGTAGAGGATTTGCTTGCCGTTGAGAACAGGCCACCACTCCCCATCTTCGACCCGTATCTGGGATTCGGACATGGCAGAGATCAAGATATAAGCGGTCGCATGGGCGAACTTGCTATCCGGCTCGAAGTCAACCCAGATAAGTAGCGTATTGTCTGTGATTTCGAACTGTGCACCGTCTGGCCCATCGGTGAGTGTGTCTTCTGGCATCAGTTCATGCGGGCAGATGTAGATATTTACATAGTCTTCCATAGTCATTTCCTCCTTTTCTTGCAGCTAATTTCTTTTACCTGAAGTCTAAAACGTGAAGTACTCCAGGTTAACCCCAAAATAGTACCAAATGCAAACTCATCCCCCACCAAGAGTGCTCTCCAATTCTATTATTATTATTATACCATAACTTCCTCTTTTTTGCAAGGATGGTAGGGAAAAGCCGCCCTCATGTATACACACAGGACGGCTTTCGTGTTTTTTCAGATTGGCCGCTAAATTTATTTATGCTCTCCGAGCCACAGGCTGATGGGCGTCTTGACCCCCTTGGGGCGGAAGGGTAGCGCCACTTTCTGGCCTCTGCGGGCCGATTCGTAGCCGGCGTAGAGCGCCTCCTGCACCACGCGGCCATCTTCGCCGGTGACGATGGGCGTTTCCTTGCCCCGCACGCAGCGAGCGAAGTGATACATCTCCTGGGGAAAGCCGTAGTTCCACAGCTCTTCGTAGGTGGTGAAGGTCCAGCCGGTGGAGGTAGGGGCCTTCTCCACCACGTAGCCATAGCCGTACTCGCTGAAGGTGTACAGGGCGTTGCCCATGTGCAGGTTGGCGTAGGTCACACCGCCTTCGCCGTAGACCTCGACGCGGTCGTCCATCCCGCCTCGCCGCGCCCAGCTATCTTCCACCAGGCCGACGGCGTCGTTTTCAAATTCGATGATGCACAGGCTGTTATCCTCGCCTTTGGTCTTATCGCCGTGGATGTGGGTGTTCATCTGACAGTAAACGCTCTTTATGGCCGGCCGGTCCAGGAACCAGTAGCAGAAGCAGATGCCATGACAGCCCATGTCCATGAACACGCCCCCGCCCGATTTTTCCACGTCCCAGAACCAGGGGGTGTGTGGCCCAAAGTGCTTCTCGCTCTGTTTGACCAGGTACACTTTGCCCAACGCCCCTTCGTCGGCCAGTTGTTTGGCCCGCACGTATTTGGGCGTAAAGCATAGCTCCTCGGCGTACATGAGCAGCACCCCCTGCTCGTGACAGGTTTCGATCATCTGGTCGGCCTCTTCCAGGGTCATGCACAAAGGCTTTTCGCACACCACGTGTTTACCGGCGTTGGCGATGTCGATGGTCATCTGGGCGTGCAGGTAGTTGGGGGCGGCGATGGTGACCATTTCGATATCATCTTCCTTGAGCATCTCCCTGTAGTCGGTGAAGAAGCGGGGAATGTCGCGCTCCCTGGCGAATTTTTCGGCGTGGCCCGGCGTGGGCGAGGCCACAGCCACCACTTCCGCCTCCCCCGGCGTGATCTGGAAAGATGCGGCGTGGATATCGGCCTCGAACTGCGAACCGATGATCCCCACTTTCACTAAACCCTTGTTGCTCATTTTCACCTCTCCTTAAAAGGTGCCTGGCACTTCCAAAGTGCCAGGCACCTATCCATAAACAGTAGTTGTCCCGTTACTTGTTCTTGGGATTGTTGGGGCTGGTGTCCAGCACCTGCTGTTGCAGGACGGCGATGCGGTCCAGAGCGTCCTGGCAGCTCTCCAGGCCGATGTAAGCCAGGTTCATCTCTCGCTGCTGGATGTCCAGCAGCTCGGCGTACTCCGGCCAGACCCAGATGTCGCGGGCATAACCCTTGACGGAGCTGGTGGCCGAGGCTTTCTTGGGCGGCCATTCCTCCTGGTACTCCTGTAAGTCAAGGCGGGCGCTGGCGTAGCCGGCCCTGGGATCATCGACCATCATCTTTTCTACGTCGTAGGATTTGAGCCATTGGAGGTATTGCCAGGCTTCTTTCTTGTGTTGAGAGTGGGCGTTGATGCCGATGCCCTGAGCGCCGAAGGTGGCGGCGACGTTGATCTCGCCCGTCTCCGGGTCTTTGTAGCCGGGGAAGACGGAGTAGCCCCACTTGCCAGCCGTCTCCGAAAACTCAGGGTTATCGGCCGACCCGGCGAAGCTGACCCAGGTGAACCACATGGCGAACTTGTCGTGGTAAGCGCCGTCCATGATTTCGTTCACGAACCAGTTGGCGGTGGCCGGATCGACCACCCCCTGTTTCAGGTTGAAATCGACGAAGTACTGGCAGGCTTCTACCGCCTTGTCGGAGTTGATGATGCCCTCGGCCTGCCAGGTCACCGGGTCCCAAATCTCCGCCCCGAAGGAGAAGTGGAAGGGCGTCCACTGCTCGGTGATCCCATCGCTGAGGCGGCTGGCGTACCAGCCCATGCCGTAGCGATCGATGTTGCCATCCCCGTCGAGGTCCACCGTTAGCTTCCTGGCGGTCTCCAGGAACTCGTCCCAGGTCTCAGGTGGCTTGGCTTTACCTTCCTCATCCACGATACCCGCCTCCTCGAAGAGGTCGGTGCGGTAGGCCAGGATCATGCTCCCGATGGTCCAGGGCAGCCCGTAGAGTGGGGCGTAGTCGGGCGAATCCGGGTCCGCGTACTTTTTCCAGGCCTCCGGATCGGTCATGCACTCGTCGCCCAACGTCGGGAAGCGGCCAATGTAGGTGGCGAACCCCTGCACAAAGTCGTTGTTGCAATCGAGCGTGGAGTCTTCGGCCCCACAATACTCGGGGGTGTCCAACTGCTCCAGCCCGCCGCCCAGCACGTACTCGCCGATCCACTGGCTATCGTACTCGTAAATGTCGTAAGCGTCGCTCTGGGTGGCGATAAGCTCTCGCGTCTTCGACTCCACGAAGTCGTAGGGCGGGCCTTCGATGACGACCTTGATGCCCGTCTCAGGGGTGAAATACTTGTCGGCCAGTTCCTGCTCCACTGGAACCTGCGGCCAGGGCAGGGCCAGGATACGCAAGGTTACCTCTTCCTTAGCCGGGGCGGCCCAGCTCAGGCTCGGCAGCAGAATGATGGTCACAGCCAAAAAAACGGCGATCCATTTGTATTTCATTGTTGTTCCCTCCTTTGGAAATCTGGTAATAGCGTTTCTAAATTACCTGTAGTTGAGCTTTACCACGGCATCACGGCATACGCTGGCCCTCCTTTCCTGATAGGACTAAAAACGACTGAAGTCGTCGCTACGAATGCCCGCGCAGAGAACAACCAACGTTCGTTGTTGAAATCTCAGCGATCTCGGCGTGCTCTGCGGTGAGAAAATACGCCAACACGGATGAGGGACACTGTCTTAAGGCACAAAAGCGAATATCCGGGCCGGGCTTCCAGAACCATTCTCGATCTTCAGGGCCCCAATAACCAGAGTAGCGCCTGTAGGGGGCAACCGATCGAGGTTGGTCAGATTTTCCAGGTGGAAACGGTTTTCCTGGAGAAGCAGAGTGTTTGGGGTGAAAGTCTCGTCCAGGCCCGCATCGATGCCATGGGTGTCGATGCCCAGACCGACCACCTTGCGTTCGTCGAGCAGGAAGGCGGCGGCCTCCGCTCCGAAGCCGGGGAAGTGCATAAGCCCTTCCTCGTCCACGTTGAAAA
>DAOULT010000039.1:0-24309 GCA_034417895.1 Anaerolineae bacterium
CTGTATGTGATGGGCTTATCACTGCGGGACCTCCAGGAAGCCCTCTATTTTTTGTTGGGTGATGTCGTGTCCCGGACCGCGATCAATCGGATCACCTTGCGGGTGGAAGAACAGATGAAAGCGCACCGCCAAGCCTCCATCACTACCACGTCCCCGATTTTGATCGTGGATGGCGTCTGGGTCGAGATCCAATATACCGTGGATGAGTTCAAGCTTGACCGAGCGGGTCATGAACGCCAATGTCGCCAGGCGCAAGAACGGGTCATTTTGGTGGCCTTGGCCGTGTGGCCGGATGACACCTATCAAGTCTTGCATTTTGAGGTCGCGGAGGACGAAGATGAAGCCCATTGGCTCACTTTTTTTGATCATCTGCTTGTTCGGGGCTTGGATCCCCAGGCTGTGGAGTTGATCGTCAGCGATGGCACCAAAGGTCTACTGGTGGCCATGAAAAAACGCTTGCCCCAGGCTCAACAACAACGCTGTATCACGCACAAAGTGCGAGGCATGGAACGGTACATGACTTATCAAGGTCTACCCGAGACCACCGTAGAGACTGCGCCAGAGTTAGATATCGCCGCCCTCAAAGCTCAGCGGTGGGCCGAAATCAAACATGATGCTTACTTTATCTATGAGGCGGAGACCTACGCCACAGCCCAACAGCGTCTCCAGGAATTCAAAACCAAGTGGGAAGCTCTGGAACCTAAAGCGGTTCACGCCTTTTTGTGGGGGCTCAAACGCACCTTCGCTTTTTATCAATTTGATGCCAGTTTACATTTTCACATTCGCACCACCAACCTGTTAGAACGCGTCTTTCGGGAGTTCCGCGCCAAGGCGGATGAAATTGGCGCTTTCCCCAACGAGACCAGTTGTTTGACTTTGTTCTTCCTGGTCATCCAGCGAGAGCACGCCAAACATAATCGACCTTTCATGGCGAAAAATTAATGACACTAACCAATTTCCATTAAATTTAGCTCTTTTCAGGCCCCTGGGAGATTAGCGGCGCTCCAATGCGGATGATTTTCTCGCGCCCGTCCAGCACCCCCCTGGTGGCGTTAGCGGCATCTATAATCAGAGGGGCGTGGCGGATGACCCAGGCGTAATCGTAACAGGAATGGCCGGTCACAATGACCACGCAATCGCTGCTCTTCAAATTCTCTACGGTCAGGTCCACTGGTTCCAGCACCACCTCGTTATGTAAAAACACGTCCGAGCCTACTGTGAAGCGCGGGACGTAAGGATCGTTATACTGCACCCGCGCTCCTCTGGCTAACAGCAACTCTATCACCCTTTGGGCCGGCGAATTACGGGCGTCATCTACATCTCGTTTGAAGGCCACCCCCAGGATGAGCACCTCGGCCCCGGCCAGACATTTGCCCTGTCCATTGAGTCCCTGACCGATCTTATCGACGACGTGATAGGGCATATTCTGGTTGACTTCGGCGGCCAATTCGATGAACTTGGTATAGAAATCGTATTCCCGCGCCTTCCAGGATAGATAATAGGGGTCTACCGGGATGCAGTGCCCACCCACTCCGGGGCCAGGATAGAAGGGCATGAACCCGAAAGGTTTGGTCGAAGCGGCCTCAATGACCTCCCAGATATCAAGGCCCATGCGCTCCGCCAAAAGGGCCAGTTCGTTCACCAGGGCGATGTTGACGCTGCGATAGATATTTTCCAGGAGCTTGGTCATCTCTGCCGCCCGCGGTGAAGAGACCAGGTGAATCTCAGGGGTGAGGTGCGCAAAAAGCAGGCGGGTCAGTTCGCCACAAGGCGGCGTCAGGCCGCCCACGACCTTGGGGGTATTCCTGACGGTGTACTGTCTATCGCCGGGATTGACCCGCTCCGGGGAGAAGGCCAGATGGAAGTCCTGGCCGGCGGTCAACCCGGAGGTCTCCAGAATGGGTAACACCTCTTCCTCGGTGGTGCCGGGGTGAGTGGTGCTTTGCAAAATCACCAACTGTCCCGCTTTCAGGCGCGCCGCAATGCCCTGGGCGGCAGCCACAATGAAAGAATGGTCAGGAGCTTTATTTTCGGTGAAGGGGGTGGGCACACATATAAAAATAACGTCCACCTCCCGCAGCACTTCGTAATCAGTGGTGGCTGTCAGCCGCCCTGCGCTGACCAGGGCGGCAATATCTTCTCCGCTCACGTCGCCGATGTAGCTCTGGCCCTGGCGGATGGCGGCGGCCCGTTCTTCGACCACGTCCAGCCCCACGACCCTGAACCCGACGCGGGCCAACTCCACGGCCAGCGGTAAGCCCACGTAACCCAGACCGACGACGCAGATGTAAGCCTCTTTGGTTTCGATTTTAGCCTTCAGATCCAAAACCTTGCTCCTTAGCTTCGGCCTCTGCCTTCAAATCCACCTGCTCCAGACGCCACAGCGCCACCAGCCCGGCCAGGGCCGTGGCCCCGCCCACTACGTAGCCTTCCAGCACGCTGGCCTGGGTCAGAAAGATAGCCAGCACTCCCAGGGCGCCACACACCAGGTAGAGGACCAGAACCGCCTCACGCTGCGTAAGGCCCATACGCACCAGCCGATGGGAGACGTGATCTTTACCAGGGGTGGTCAGAGGATTCAGCCCGCGCCGCAAGCGGGAGATGACCACCAGGGTGGTGTCGAAAATGGGCAGACCGAGCACCATGACCGGCACCATCCAGGTGACGATAAAATGCCGGGAGGGAAAACGTAACTTGATGCCCAGGGCCGCCAGCATAAAGCCCAGGAACAGGCTGCCCGCATCTCCCATGAAGATACTGGACGGGTTGAAATTGTACTTGAGAAAACCCAGGCAGGCCCCTAGCACCGCCGCCGCCAGACCGCCTACCAGATATTGGTCACTCATGGCGGCCAGAAGCAGGAAAAAAGCAGCCGCTACCGCCCCTACCCCGCCGGACAGGCCATCCATGTTATCCAGCAAATTGAACGCGTTGGTGATCCCCACCACCCAGAAGACGGTGATCGCCACATTCAGGACGGGAGCGGAGAAAAGCTGCACCTGTACGCCAGTCAGAATCAGGATAAGCGCCGCCAATATTTGCCCTATCAGCTTGAGGATAGGACGCACCCCCCATCTATCGTCCCAGATGCCCAGGAAGGACATCAGGGTCGCGCCTAGCAGGATGCTGACCAACTGCGGCACCCGAAAACGATCTTCGAAAATCAGCAGGGCCAGAACGCAGGCCCCGTAGATAGCCACTCCCCCCAGCAGGGGCCTGGGGCTTTTATGCAGCTTGCGGGCGCTAGGCTGGTCGATTATTCCCAGATGCAGGGCCAGCCTGCGGGCCAGAGGCGTACCACCGACGGCGAAAAGCAATGCCCCGGCGAAGATAAGCATGTAAGTGGTCATGGTTACTTTCCTTGTTGTAATTGTTCGATAAAAGCATCCAGCACTGGCTTTTGGTCCTCAGGGGCCAGGTCTCTGGCAAGCTGAGCCTCGGCCAGGGCTTCGTCGAGATACCCCAACTGCTGATAGATGAGGGCCAGGTCTTTATGGGTATTGAAATCGTCGGGGGCCAGCTCCACGCACTTCTGATACTCGGCCAGGGCCTGGTCGCTCATACCCATCTGCCGGTAGACGTCTGCCAACCTCCGATGAGAATCCAGATCGTCGGGCGCAATAGCGGCGGCCCTTTCGATCTCGGCCCGTGCTTCCTCCGCATTGCCCATCTGATGGTAGAAAAGGGCCAGATTCAACCGGCTGGCGAGGTCGTCAGGGGCCAGCGCCACACACTTCTGGTACTCCCGCAGCGCTTCCTGGTTCAGCCCTACTTGCTGGTAGGCGGCGGCCAGATTTTGATGGATAGCCAGATCGTCGCCGGCCATCCCCGCCACTTTATCCAGCTCGGCTTTGGCTTCTTCTATGCGCCCCAGTTGATAGTAGAAAACGGCCAGGCTCCTGTAGGCGTTGAAGTCGTTGGGCGCCAGCTCTATCAAGCGCTGATACTCGCGGATGGCTTCCTCGTTCAGGCCCAGTTGGCGATAGATTTCGGTCAGGTTCTGGTGGGTGATGAGATCGTCGGGCGCTATTTCAGCCGCTCTCTCGAACTCGGCTCGCGCTTCTTCCAATCGTCCCATCTGGAGGTAGACGCCCCCCAGGTTACGATGGCTGACCAGGTCGTCAGGAGCGATCTCCACGCAACGCTGGAACTCCTGGGCCGCTTCCTCAAGCTGTCCCTGTTGGGCGTAGATATAGCCCAGGGCGATGCGGCTGCTCAGGTCGTCCGTTTTTAGCTCCACCGCCGTCTGGAAATGGGCTGTAGCTTCATCGTACCTTTCTTGCTTAAGGTAGATGCTGCCCAGAGTTTGATAGATGGAAGGATTTTTGTACTCTTTGCTTTCCAGGGCGGCGATCAGGTGCCCGATCTGGCCGCTGTTGACGTAAAAGGTCAGCCTGGATTCCAGGAAGCCAGCCACCGGGATGCTGAAAAGCCTTTGATCGGCTATAGAGCCGGGGTTCAGGTCTACGGCTTTCAGGTGGGCTTCGAGGGCCTTGTCCGGCTGGTTGAGGGCCTGATAGACGTCGCCCAGGTAGACGTAAGTGTCGAAAAAGATGGGATCGAGGCTCACAGAACGCTGGTATTTGTCCAGGGCCTCGTCGAACCGTCCTAAAAGATAGAAGGCCGACCCCCATTCGTTGAATAACTGGGCGTTCTGGGGGCTGAGGGAGGTAGCCTGGCGATAGTATTCCACCGCCTGGCTCAGGTATCTGCCTCTCTGTTCCGGATCGATGGTCAACCCTCCCCGCGTGCGGAACAGACGCCCCAGGTTGGCGCTGTGGTCAGTATTCAGAGGATTAAGCTCTCGCGCCCGGCTCAAAGCTATCTGGCTGAGGGTGAGCCACATCTGTCGTCCTGTCTGGGGCAGCCATTCCCGTTCCTGCTGAGTGGGTCGCAGCAGGGTACCCAGCGTGGGGTTAAAAGTAATATCACCCTCCTTGTCTTCCATCCTCTGAGCTTTCTCCAGACAGGCTCGACCCAGGAAAAGCAAATAGAAATCCTCGTAAGAGGCCAGGTTCAAGGCCTGGCGATACATTTCGATGCTCCCATCCCACTGGCCGCTCTCTTCGTAGGGCGAAGCCTGCTTATAGTAGATGTCGGCCATAATGGTCTTGAGATTAACTGTAATAATGATCCAGGCCACCCCTACCACTAAAATAGGGTAGAGCCACCAGTTGCCATAACGCCAGGAGAGAGCGGGCAGCTTGACCTGTCTCATCAAGGCCCCGCCCATGATTAAAATCAGGAGGAAGAGGACTATGTAATAGATGACCAGGATGCCGGCCACCTTAGAGGCCGCCCGCAAGGCGTGGTTCAAATCCGTCACCGTGAAGTTGATGTGCAACTGGTTGCTGTGAGCAATGCTGAAAAGAGCAAAGCACCCCAGGGAGATCAGGGGGTAAGTTACCAGGGCCATGACCCAGTCCGCCTCGCTTTGGTCAGCGGGCAGATGTGTACTCCACTCGGTGACGATGATCACTCCGGCCAGAAGCCAGGTTACGGCAAAGAGCCAGAATATGCTATACTCGCCATCTGTAACGCTGAACTGGGAGGTAATATAATCGAAGCGCATGGTCACCAGGATCAAACCTACAATGAAGGAGGAGACTATCAGGGAGACCGTCCCGCCCTCGCTCTTCAATCTGAACAAGGTGGGTCTGGCGGGGTTTGACCCTCGGCTGGAATTCAGGGCCTCCTGCGCCTCGTCTCTTTTTTTCCGCCGTTTTCTTCTCCGCCGGTCAGCCGCTCTGCCATCTTCCCGCCGGGTTGAAACCTGCGCCGCAGACAGGGCGCTCTCCTGTCCCAGATAATGGCCGATGATTACCAGCAGCGCAACGTAGGTCCAGAAATAGGTGCGAGTGGCGGCGATGGCGATGCCAAAGTGGATTTCGATGAAATGGCCCACCAGCGCGGCCAGCACCGTCATAAACAAAATACTATAGCCCGTTCTCTCTCGATCCAGTCTGGAGTCGTAGAAAATGACGCCATAGGCGCCTACATAGAGGGCCAGACCCAGAACGCTGCCCGTCGGCATCCCCACCCCGATGAAGCGCCAGGTGCCATCCAGCCACCAGGAGGCCAGGGAGCCTATCAAGGCTCCGCCCACCCACAGAGCAATGTAAACGTTACGTTGCCGGGCAGTGACGATCAGCCTCAACCGTTTCAGGCCATAATAGAAAATACTGCCGAACAAAAACATGTAGGCCACAAAACCGATAAGCCCGGTGGTCACCAGAGCGTCCAGAGTCTCGTTATGGGACCGATCCGGCGAGGCGTTACGGGCCTCGTTGTGGGCCAGGTCAGGGGGATAGAAACGGTTGTAGGCCACGTACATAGCCTCCGGCCCATAACCGATCAGGGGACGCAGGAAGTTAAACTTATCCGGTTGCCCGCCAGGGTATTGGATCGGGGGGTGAGGGGCGATCAGATTGAGCGCCCCCTCCCAGATCAAAAGCCTGACCCGGCCAGTGGTGCCGGTAACCGTATTGAAAACGCGGCCCAAATCTCCCAAAAAGGGCATGGTCCGCAACGGGGCCAGAGGGGTTTGGGGCAGGTTAAGACCGACCAGGACGAGAATACCCGTCAGCGCCAGACCCAACCAACTGAGCCACAGCCAGCGCGTGCCCCTATTCAACACGATCAGACCAGCGTAAAGGACGATGTAAAGCCCGATGAGCAAAAACTGAGCCAGAAGCAAACCCAAAATCACGCTCTTCAGCCTGTCCGCAGGGCTGACGCTGATGGCTATTACCCCTATCAGGAGGAGCAATATCTCCGGCAAGACGAAAAGAACGGCGTTCAACACATCTCGCAGCCCGAACGGGGATTGATCTTTCGCCGCGCGCCGCAGAGAGGTCAGAGCTATGAGAACAAAGATGTAAACGCTGCCCAGCAGACCCAGCCAGGGGCCGCGACTCCTGCTGAATACAATACAGGTCAACTGGGCGCTCAGGATGAAGGAGTAACAGCCCAGGAGCGCAAAATGGGCGGTGGGTTTCCGGATGAGCAGCGAGAAAAAGGGCAGGATGACCACCAGAGCCAGACCGGACCACAGCCCGGCCTTGAACCCAAACTGTACCCAGACCGCGATCTGAGCCACCAGCAGAAGGAGATAAATGATAATGAAAATTGCTTTCTTGGCGATACTCTCTCCCTCGGTAATGGAGGCGGCAGCTTCAATGAGCCGTCCGATGGTGAGAGGAACGGTCATGATCAGATAGGCGGCTACAAAAATGGGATTGCCCATATTGGAGGCCACCCGGCTGGTGACATCTCCGCCCCAGGGCAGGGGGTCGAGTTTGGCGTGTTGGATGAGACCATACAGCGAGACGGGCAGGCTGACCAGAATAGCCACCGTCACCAGGCGATCCAGTTGTTCTCGGCTGCGCATCCCTTGCAGGATCATGAAGAAAATTACGATGTAAGAAAAAGTAGTGTAAGTGCCTTGCAAACGTTGATAGGAACCCCACAGGCTGACAGTCGATACTATGGAGGTTACGGTGCTCAGGATGTAGACCACCACCAGGATCAGGGTGGGCAGCACCAGAGGCACGCTGGTCACTCGTTTCCAGAACAGAGCCAGGGCTGGTTCTGGTTCGCGGGCCTCGTCCCCCGCTTCTTCGACCGTGGCCTCCAGCTCGACGGTTTCCCTATCATTCCCTTTTTCGGCTTCTACAGGTCGATACACCCCATCAATGACTTTAATGATCCAGGCCACGGCCATCACCGAAGCGATGGAACGCACCAGGGTAAGCTTGTCAGGCTCGAAGACACGGCTGGAATAGACGTTGAAAAAGAGAGGGGCGACGATAATGGCCGCCAGCCAGCCAGCCTCGATCACTCTATCACAATAGACACTCAACTTAGTTAGCATAACCTGCCTCCTTGAACCACGCAATCGTCCGTTTCAGCCCCTCTTCGAGGTCGATCAAAGCTCTAAAGCCCAGTATTCTTTCCGCTTTGCTCATATCAGGCACTCGTCGTCGCGTTTCCTCAAAACTGACGCTCTGGTCATAGGCTTCCTCGTAGGGCACGTGGACGATCTCCGAAGACGAAGCGGTCAGTCCTTTGATCTTCTCCGCCAGGGCCAGGATGCTGATCTCTTGCTCTCGGCCAATGTTGAAAACCTGTCCCTTTGCTTCCTTCTTGGTGGCGGCCAGGATCGTGCCTCGCAGGGTATCCTCAATGTAGGTAAAGCATCTCGTCTGGCGGCCATCGGCGTAGACGGTCAGGGGCTTACCACGTAGAGCCTGGGTGATGAACCTGGCGATCACGCTGCCATACCCTTGCGGGTCGAGGTTGGGGCCGTAAGAATTGAAATAGCGCACCACGCTGACCGCCAACCCTTTTTTAGCGTAAGCAAGGGCCAGATACTCGTCCAGGGCCTTGGCAGCGGAGTAAGACCAGCGTTCTACCCTGGTGGAGCCTAATACCCGGTCGCTGTCCTCGCTTAGCGGGGCGGCTGTCGATTTCCCGTAGACTTCCGAGCTGGAGGCCACCAAAGCTCTCTTGCCGTACTGGTAAGCTAACTCCAGCACCGCCTCCGTGCCTCTGACGTTGACCTGGATGCTGGTCAGCGGGTCTTCGATCACGTATTTGACTCCCACCACCGCCGCCAGGTGATAGATGAGATCAACCTGCTGGATAACTCGCCTCATTGAAGCTTCGTTGAGTATGCTATCGTTCACAAAGTGAAAACGTTCGCCATCCAGCAGATGTCGCAGGTTAGCGATCTTGCCCACCGACAGGTTATCGACCACGTACACTTCGTGGCCTTCCTTTACCAATCTGTCGGCCAGGTTCGAGCCGATGTAACCGGCTCCCCCCGTGATCAGCACTTTCATTTATTCACTCCAAATTCCCCTTGAAAGGAAGATATGATGTCACCAGGGCCATAACCTGCTCCAAATCTTCCAGGGCGCGGCGGGCATCCTGTGCGGTGAAGACTTCGTGGGGAATCCCGCCCGGCAAGCCGTTAGGGTACCTGGTAGGGATGTAATAGCGATCCAGAGTGCGGCACACGTCCAGGATGGGGGAAAATCCCTGTTCGTAATCCTGACACCTTTTTGCCAGCAGAAAAGTGGAATGTCCGACCACCGGCCTCTCGCCCTGGTAATACAGGAAAGCCTTCAGCGCTTTTTCGGCCGCCTGCTGGCAGAGAAAACAGGCTATTTCGGGGAACCCCTCCCGGCTATTCATCTCAGCAGCCCTGGCGTCATGGCGGCTCTGCTCAAACCATCTTCTGGCTTCCTGCACGTTATTGTTCATAGACAACGATCCCTTCTTCTAAAACCGTCTGCAAGAAGGAATTCCCCTCCTCTAACATGCGCTGCAATTCCTCCGGCGTGTAAATCAGGGGTTCCAGGGGCACATCATAGTCGCACAGGGCCAGGACGTCGCTTATGCGGTCGAGGAAAGGCCGCTCAGTATCTTTCACGATCAGGAGGTCTATGTCGCTCATAGCGTGGTAATCCCCCCTGGCAAAAGAGCCGAAGAGGACCACCCGACGAGGTTCGTAGACCCTGAGCGCCTCAATTATCCCGGTCAGTCTGGCTTCAAATTCCGACTGTGACAGACGACGCACACCATCCTCCCATACTGATGCTTAATCTTATCGCCCCTGGCCGAAAAAATCAAACCGGTTTGGAAGCTGCGGGCGGGGGCGTGGTCATCTCTTCTATCTGATCCGCCCCACGCACCACCACCACCCGCCCGGTACGTACCATCTCCTCGATTCCGAAGTGGCTCATCAGGGTGATGAGGGATTCCACCCGATCCTCTGGCCCGGTGACCTCGACCATCAGCGAATCCTGGGCCACATCCACGATCTTGGCCCGGTAGATGTCTACCAGTTGCATGACCTCGCGACGGGTTTCGGCATTGACCCGCACCTTGATAAGAGCCAGCTCCCGCTGCACCAGAGATTTGCCCGTCACATCGACGATCTCAATGATGTTGACGATCTTGTAAAGTTGTCTGACCACCTGATCGACATCGGTTTTGTCCTCATCGACCACGATGGTCATGCGGGTGATGCCCGGCACTTCGCTGTGCCCGGCGGCCATGCTTTCGATGTTAAACTTGCGACGCCGGAAGAGGTTGGCGATCCGATTGAGCACTCCGGGCATATCCTCCATCCAGGCGATCAGAACGTGTTTCATGCTCCCTGAACCCCTGATAATCTTGTTATAAGCTGTTACCTGCCGTCGATGACACAATCGGCTTCCGTTTCCACCACCCAATCGGCTTTTACGAACCCTTTGACTTCCACGAAGGTACAGGCCGGTCTGATCTCGGAGAAAAATTCTCCGTGAGCTTTGGCGGCCTCTTCCCATTTTGAGATGTCCTTTAGCATGATCCTGGTGCGAATAACGTTCTCCAGCTTACCACCGGCCTCCTCAATCGCTTTCTGCATTATTTCTATACAGTATTTAGTCTGGCCGTAGACGTCAGCCGGGTACGCCGTTGAGCCATCGGGAGCAATAGCTGCCGTCCCAGATACGGCAATGATGTTCCCGATCCTTACCGCCCTGGAGAAGCCGATTGGCGCCTCCCAGGGAGAGCCTGATGAAACGTTTTTCCTGGTCATCTTAAATATACATCCATCAAGTATGAAGCAAAGGCAGACAGCAAAGGCATTAAAACGGTGGCGCCGAAACCGATGACCCCATAGAGAGCAAAGGCTATCAAGGTGATGCGGAAGCTACTTCGGCCAGATACCTTGAGGAATAGTTTCGCCAACGGGTCACGCCCACACAACTGCACGGCGGTCATTGGCAAATTGTTCGCTTCCTCAGACGCCTCGTCAGTCTTCTGAGTCATGATTCGCGTCCCATTCTACCACTTTTTTCACCAACTGTGAAACATTCTCCTTTAACTCCTTTTCCAGATTGTGCTTATAAAGAGCTATCTCGATATTGGTGTATAATTCTCTTTCTTCAAAAGGTTTGATTATATAGCCAAAAGGCTCTGTGACCTTGGCGCGCCGCAGAGTGTCGTTATCTGCATGAGCCGTAAGGTAGATCACTGGAATATCGAAACGAGCGCGGATTTGTTCGGCGGCCTCCACACCATCCATACCCCCTCTTAACTTGATATCCATCAGCACTAAATCCGGGTGGGTCTCTACTGCTTTTTCAATGGCCTCCTCTCCAGAAGAGGCCACCGCAGCAACAGCATATCCCAGATTTTTCAACCTCGCTTCTATCTCCATGGCCACGACGCCTTCATCTTCAACAATGAGGATCTGCGCTTTTGCCATTGTCTTTACTCCCTTACTTTGCTGCCACTGGGCAGTTACGTCGTTGAAGGCACCGGCCAGCACCGCGAAGTTCGGCCCGTCGTATTCGGTTTTCGGTTAAGGTTCGGCCCTCAACCGTCAATGCTGACCGGAGTCAGCCAATCATGTCGGTCGGGGATTTCGCCTTCAGCCAGGCCAAAGAACTCGACCTGAAGGCGCTCGGTGGTTGGCCCTCGTCGGCCCTTACCAATGGGCACCTTGTCCACGGAGCGGATAGGGGTGATCTCCGCCGCCGTGCCGCTAAAGAACACCTCGTCGGCGATGTAGACGGCCTCTCTGGGGATAGCCTGCTCCACCAGCGGGATGTTCAGATCGTGGGCCAGGGTGATGATACACTGCCTGGTAATCCCACCCAGCACGGAGGAGCCAAGAGGCGGAGTGTAGATCATCCCCTTATTGACCACAAAGATGTTTTCGCCGCTGCCCTCGCTGACGTAACCGGCTACGTCCAGGGCAATGGCTTCCGTATAGCCGTTTTCCAGGGCCTCCATTTTCATGAGCTGAGAGTTGGCGTAGTTAGCTCCACACTTAGCCAGGGCCGGGAAGGTGTTGGGGGCCATGCGCTGCCAGGAAGAAAAGCACACGTCCACCCCCTCTTCGATGGCCTCCTGGCCCAGATAACGGCCCCACTCGATGGTGGCAATGATGACCTCCACCGGACAGGCGCGGGGGTCAACCCCCAGCTCAGCATAGCCTCTGAAGGCCAGGGGACGGATGTAACAGGCTTCGTGCTTGTTGACGCCGATGGTGTCGAGGATAGCCTGGGTTATCTCCTCTTTGGAGTAGGGAATCTCCATGCGGTAGATTTTGGCCGAGTTGAAGAAGCGGTCTACGTGTCCTTCCATGCACCAGACCGCCGGCCCGTTGACGGTGGAGTAGCACCTCATCCCCTCGAAAACGCTGGACCCATAGTGTAGAACGTGGGACAGGACGTGCACCTGGGCTTCGTCCCAGGGAACAAACTCGCCATTGAACCAGATTTTATCCGATTTCTTGATCGGCATAGCAGTGTTCCTTTCTCTCCAAACCACAAAGAGCACGAAGGCCACCAAGATTTTATACTTTGTGCTCTTTGTGTGCTTTGTGGTTTTTTACTTCTTGAGCCAGTCCATCATAGCTCTCAACTCTTTACCGATTTTCTCGATGGGGTGCGCGTCCGCCTGCCGACGCCGGGCGTAAAAATTGGGACGGCCAGCCTGATTCTCCAGAATCCACCTGGTGGCGAAGGAGCCATCCTGTACCTCGGCCAACATGCGTTTCATCTCCTGGCGGGTCTGTTCGGTAATGAGGCGCGGCCCCCCGGTGTAGGTGCCAAACTCAGCCGTGTCGCTGACGGAGTAGAGCATGTAGCCTATGCCGCCCTGGTAAATCAAATCCACGATCAGCTTCAACTCATGGAGACACTCAAAATAGGCGATCTCCGGTTGATAACCGGCTTCCAACAAGGTATCGAACCCGGCCTTTATCAGCTCGGTGACGCCCCCGCAAAGCACAGCCTGCTCCCCGAAGAGGTCGGTTTCCGTTTCTTCCGCGAAGGTAGTCTCGATCACCCCGGCTTTGGTCGAACCCACCCCTTTGGCGTAGGCCAGAGTCAGTTCTTTGGCCTGGCCCGAAGTATCCTGGTAGACAGCTAAAAGGGCCGGGACGCCTATCCCTGCGGTGAACAGGTCGCGCATGACGTGGCCCGGGCTCTTGGGGGCGATCATGGTCACGTCGATATCCGCAGGAGGAACGACCTGGTTGAAGTGAATGTTGAAACCATGCGCAAACATCAGCATCTTGCCCACCGACAGGTTAGGGCCTATCTCGGTCTCGAACAGCGTTTTTTGCACGTTGTCGGGCACGAGCACCATCACGATGTCTGCCTCGGCGGTAGCTTCGCCTACGGCCATGACCTTCAGGCCAGCCTCCTCCGCCATGGCCCACGATTTGCTGCCCTGGTAGAGACCGACCCGCACGTCCTGTCCGCTGTCCTTCAGGTTGAGGGCGTGGGCGTGGCCCTGGCTGCCGTAGCCGATGATGGCGATCTTTTTGCCCTTCAGCAGATTCAGATCGGCGTCTGCATCGTAGTAGATTTTTGCCATGATATTTTTCTCCTCTCGTTATATTATGTTACTATCTATTATTTTGCTTTTACTCAATAAGCTAGTAAAAGGCCGGGCTGCCTTTACCCCGCACCATCACCACCCGCCCGGTACGAACTATTTCCATGATGCCGAACTCTTCCAGGAAGCTGATGAAAGAGTCTACCTTAGCTTCCGGGCCGGTGACTTCGATCACCAGGGAGTTGAGGGCCACGTCCACGATCTTGGCCCGGTAGACGTCCACCAGTTGCATGATGTCGGGTCGGGTGAGGGCGTTGGCCTGCACCTTGACCAGCGCTAGTTCGCGGATGACGATAGGGTCCTCGGTAACGTCCCAGATCTCCATCAAATCGGCCACTCTGTAAAGCTGCCTGACCACCTGGTCGATGGAGGTCAAGGCCCCATCGACTACCAGGGTCATGCGAGCCACCCCTTTTAATTCGCTCTGGCCGAAGGTGACGCTCTCGATGTTAAAGTTGCGACGACGCAACGTACTGGCTACCCGGTTGAGGGCCGCCGGGGTGTCCTCGAGCAAAGCTATCAGAGTGCGCTTCACGGCTCTTCTTCTCCTTCCTGGCCCGCTCTGCCGGGGCGGTACATCATCTCGCTGATGGAGGCCCCAGGGCCAACCATGGGGTAGACGTTCTCCTCTCTTTCGACATGGAAGTCGAGGAGAACCGGCCCATCTATCGCCAGGGCTTTTTCGATGGTGGGCACTACCTCCTTCTTGTCTGTCACGGTGAAAGCGGGGATGCAGTAGCCCTCGGCTACTTTGGCAAAATTGGGGCAAGAGATGGGCGTGGCCGAATACCGTTTTTCAAAGAAAAGCTGCTGCCACTGACGCACCATGCCCAGATAGCCATTATTCAGGATGGCGATCTTGATGGGCAGGTTTTCCTGCACTACGGTCGCCAATTCCTGGATGGTCATCTGAAAGCCGCCATCCCCGACCGTGACCCACACCAACTGATCGGGGTTGCCAACCTGCACCCCCAGGGCCGCCGGCAAAGCAAACCCCATCGTGCCTAACCCCCCGGAGGAGACCAGACCACGCGGCTTGTGGTGCAGGAAATACTGGGCTTCCCACATCTGGTTCTGGCCCACATCGCTGACCATGAGGGCCTCTCCCTGGGTGGCGTGCCATATTTGCCGGATCACGTATTGAGGGATGAGGGCCTCGGTTTCCTGATTCAGGATGTCGCGGGCGGCCGATTCGGTGCGCCAGGCGTCGATCTGCGCTATCCAGGCCGGGTGAGTTTCAGGTTTGACCAGAGGATTGAGGGCTAAGAGCACGTTTTTGACATCGCCGATGATCGGCAGATCAACCCGCACGTTCTTGTTGATCTCCGCCGGATCGATGTCCACGTGGATTTTCCTGGCCTGAGCGGCGAAAGTTTGCACCGAACCTGTCAGCCGGTCGTCGAACCGGCCCCCCAAAACCAGCACCACGTCGGCTCCCTGGATGGCCCTGTTGGCGTAGGCTTCACCGTGCATCCCGCCCATGCCCAGGCATAGAGGATGGGTTTCGGGGATGGTGCTGATGCCTAGCAGGGTGGTGACCACCGGAATTTGGGCCTTCTCCACCAGCTCCAACAACTCGCCCTGCGCTCCGGCGATGGTGATGCCCTGGCCGGCGATGATAAGCGGGCGCTCAGCCTGGTTGAGCCAGCGGGCCGCCCGTTCAATGTCTTGCGGATCGCCCTCCAGGTGGGGACGGTGGCCGGGCAGGTCAACCTCCGCCGGGTATTCAAATTCCGTTTCTTCTATCTGGGCGTTCTTGGCGATGTCGATCAGGACCGGCCCTGGCCGTCCGGTGCGGGCGATGTGAAAGGCCCGCTTGATGGTCGAAGCCAGTTCCCGCGCCTCGGTTACCAGGTAGTTGTGTTTGGTGATGGGCAGGGTGATGCCTGTAATGTCTGTCTCCTGGAAAGCGTCCTTGCCAATGAGGTGGGCTGGCACCTGGCCGGTAATAGCTACGATAGGCGAGGAGTCCATCGAGGCCGTGGCAATGCCTGTCACCAGGTTGGTGGCCCCGGGCCCTGAGGTAGCCATGCACACCCCTACCCGGCCAGTGGTGCGGGCGTAGCCATCGGCAGCGTGAGCGGCGGCCTGTTCGTGACGCACCAGAACGTGGCGAATGGGATATTCGGGCAGGACGTGGTAAACGTTCATAATGGCTCCTCCCGGAAAACCAAAAATGACCTCTACCCCTTCCCGTAACAGGCTCTCGCACACGATACGCGCTCCGCTTATTTTCATGCTTCACCTCTCTCTAAGACCCCTATACCTTATAAAAAAGCCTCCGCTGGAACAGATGTATCTCCGAAGGTGGGGACGGAGGCAGAGTATTCCACCTTTTTCCCAGGTTGATTAATTATACGACATACGCCTGAGTAAGTCAACCTGTTCGGAAACAGAGGGGGCATTTACTATCGCGGCCCTCGGTCAGCCCCTTGAGCTATGGGAGATAACATTAGATACCAACTCCATATAGAGTGGTCAGTTTCTTCCACTTTACCTATCAACAACACAAGCAATAGTTTCGGCCAGCGGGTATTTAGAAAAGCAGTTTTGACACTCCTGGTCTGCTCTGCTATAATTTAACTCAAGGACAGCTCACGACCGATCCAACAAACAGAGCGTGCGGTCCGTCCCCAGGCGGCGCGTGCTAATCGGAGGCGCGAGTGCGTAATAAACGCGTCGTATAAGACAGGTTACATCGACTGGATGAGTTCGCCGCTTATTTCGGGAGACGCAAGATGGAAGACACAGATAAGACCAAAGAGCAACTCATAAACGAGTTAGTAGAAACGCACCACCAGATCGCGGAGTTGGAAGGGCTGGAAGCCGAGCGCAAACGGGCGGAGGAGGCCCTGAAGCGCAGGCTGGAGCAGTTAGCCAGTTTGAACCGGGCTTCTCAGACGGTGACCGCCTCTCTCGAACTCGACCAGGTGCTGGCCGAGATCGTATCCCTGGCCGGAGAAGTGGTGGCCTCGGACTATGCCAGTGTAGGGCTGGTAAACGAGGAGGGCAAGTTGGGCCAGAGCACCGAAGACCTGCCGGGTGTGCCAATCCTGGATGGTCGCGTCAGGGCTGGAGGGTTCGCCAACTGGATCATCTGTTCGCACCAGGCGGTGGTCGTTGATAACGTAGATGAAGACGGCACTGTACACCCCAGGCCGGCCGACGGGGCGCCGTGCACTGCCAATAAGCACGTGGTAGAGGCCGGCGTCAAATCGTTCGTTGGCCTGCCGCTGGTGACCAAAGGCCGTCTGTTGGGCGTGCTCTTCCTGCATAGCCTGCGCCCTGCCACCTTCCGTGACCAGTTGCCCCTGCTGACCACCTTCGCCAACCAGGTAGCTGTCGCCATCGAGAATGCGCGGCTGTTTGAACAGGCGCAATTGGAGATTGCCGAGCGCAAGCGGGCAGAAGAGGCGCTGCGGCAGTCAGAGCGAGAGCTGACCATCAGGAACCATATCTCCAATATCTTCCTCACCATCCCCGACCAGGAAACGTACAGAGAAACGTTGCAGCTCATTCTGGAGGCCCTGGAAAGCAAACACGGCATCTTCGGCTATATCGACGACCAGGATGGCGCCCTGGTCTGCCCCTCCCTGACCTGGGACGTCTGGGAGCAGTGCCAGATTCCCGACAAGGACATCGTATTCCCCCGCGAGACCTGGGGCGGCATCTGGGGCCGGGCGCTCATAGAGAAGAAGACCCTCTATTCGAACGCACCTTTACCTGCGCCCGAGGGACACATTCCCATGCTCAGGGCCCTGGTCGTGCCGATCATCCATCAAGGGGAGGTCATCGGGATTCTCGAAGTTGCCAACAAGGCGACGGATTATGACGAGAAAGACCAGGAGTTGTTGGGAAATATCGCTGGTCACATAGCCCCGGTCCTATATGCCAGATTGCAGAAAGGTAGACAGGAGAGAGAGCGCAAGCGGGCGGAAGAGGCCCTACGGGAGAGTGAAGAACGCTACCGGCAACTAGTAGACCTGTCCCCCGATGCTATCACCGTGCAGTGTGAAGGTCGCTTCGTTTTTGTGAATCCCGCCACAGTAAAACTGATGGGCGCAAGTGGACCGGAAGACTTGATCGGAAAAACGGTGCTTGACTGCATAGCTCCTGAATATCGAGACATCGTTCGAGCGCGAATAAGGCGAGGCTTTGAGACTGATAAACCGGGCGTCCTTATGGCAGAAAAACTCATCCGTTTGGATGGAACCCTCATAGACGTTGAAGTAACAGGAAAATTCATCACCTACCAGGGCAAGCCGGCCATACAGGCTATTACGCGTGATATCACCGAGCGCAAGCGGGCGGAAGAGGCGCTGGCCCAGGAGCGCGATCTGTTGCATACTCTTATGGATAACATTCCAGATACCATTTACTTTAAAGATGCCGCCTCCCGCTTTACGAGGATCAATAGAGCGCAGGCTGAGGTACTGGGGATTGAGGATGCTGGGGAGGCCATCGGGAAGACGGATTTCGACTTTTTTACACAGGAACATGCCCGAGATGCCTACGCCGACGAACAAAAGATTGTGAAATCGGGGCAGCCCTTGATCGCCAAGGTCGAAAAAATCAGGAGAGCAGACGGAGAATTTCGCTGGGTTTCAGCCACCAAGGTGCCCATCAGAGACAAAGAGGGGCGGGTTACCGGTATAGTGGGCATCTCCAGAGACATCACCAAGCGCAAATGGGCGGAGGATGCGCTGCGGGAGTCGGAGCTGCAATATCGCACCACCATCGATTCGATGGGCGATATCATACATGTCGTGGACGCTGACCTGCGGTTTATGCTGGTCAACGCCACCTTCGGGCAATGGGCCGCGGAGTTGGAGCTAGAGCTGGAGAAAGACGTGATCGGTCGAACAGTGTTTGAGGTTTTTCCCTTCCTGCCGGCGGATAAAGTTCGCGATGAATATTACCAGGTATTCGACACCGGAAAAGTTATTATTACTGAGGATAGCACCATAATTGAGGGAAAGGAATTTATTACCGAAACGCGCAAGATACCGATCTTCGAGAAGGGGAGAGTCGCCCGGCTAGTCACCGTTATTCGAGACATCACCGAGCGCAAGCGGGCGGAAGAGGCCCTGGCGGCCGAAAAAGAACGCCTAGCCGTCACCCTGCGCTCCATTGGCGACGGAGTCATCACCACCGATATGGCAGGAAAAATAGTGTTAATCAACAAAGTGGCAGAAAAGCTTACCGGCTGGATAGAGGACGAAGCTATCGGCCAACCCCTGAGCGAAGTGTTCCACATCATCAATGAGAAAACCCGCCAGCGCTGCGAAAATCCCGTGGAGAAAGTACTGGAAAGCGGCGGAACGGTGGGCCTGGCTAATCATACGGTCCTGATAGCCAGGGATGGCACAGAGCGAATCCTGGCCGACAGCGGGGCCCCCATTTATGATAAAGAGGGGAAGATTATCGGCGTGGTTCTGGTCTTCCGTGACATCACCGAAAAACGGAAAATGGAGGAAGAGCTTCTAAAAGCCAGCAAACTTGAATCGGTCAGTATTCTTGCGGGTGGCATTGCCCACGACTTTAACAATATTCTAACCGCCATTCTGGGCAACATCTCCTTTGCCAAGATGGAGATAAGCCCTGAAGATGAAATTTTTAAGACCTTGACCGCCGCCGAGAAAGCTTCCCTGCGGGCCAGAGATTTGACCCGGCAATTGCTCACCTTTGCCAAAGGCGGAGCGCCGGTAAAAAAAACTACTTCTATCGCCGAATTAATAAAAGACTCGGCCAGTTTTACCTTGCGAGGCTCCAATGCCCGGTGCGAATTTTCCATCCCAGACGATCTCTGGCCGGTCGAAATCGATGAAGGACAGATCAGCCAGGTCATCAACAACCTGGTCATCAACGCCGATCAGGCCATGCCGGCAGGGGGGATAATCAAGGTGGGCGCTGAAAATATGATTGTTGGGGCAGAACAGGCCCTTCCCCTGGAAGATGGAAAATACGTAAGAATATCCATTGAAGACCAGGGGATTGGTATACCTGAAGACTATCTCTCTAAGATATTTGACCCCTATTTCACCACCAAACAGAAAGGCAGTGGTCTGGGGCTGGCAACCTCCTATTCCATAATCAACAACCACGAGGGACACATCAAGGTGGAATCTGAATTGGGAGTGGGCACAACCTTCTACGTATACCTTCCCGCTTCTCCGAGCAAAATCCTTACCGAGAAGAAAGTGGAAGAAAGCCCCCTGGTGGGCAAGGGAAAGATTCTGGTCGTGGACGATGAAGAGGCCGTCAGAGAGGTTGCCGGCCGGCTGCTCAAGTGTGTCGGACACCAGGTAGCCTTCGCCAGAGACGGCGCGGAGGCGATTGAGCTGTACAAAAAAGCCCAGGAAGCGGGCCAGCCTTTTGATGCTGTCATCATGGACCTGACCATTCCGGGAGGGATGGGAGGCAAGGAAGCCATTAACAAACTGCTGGACATAGACCCTGAGATTAAAGCCATTGTTTCCAGCGGCTACTCCAACGATCCGGTAATGTCCGAGTTTAAGCGCTATGGGTTCAGCGGCGTCGTAGCCAAACCTTATGAAATCGTGGAATTGAGTGAAGCGGTAGATAAAGTGATCATGGAAAGAAGCGAAAAATGCAGGACAATGTAACAAATGGATATCGGCGATGTATCAGACGCCTGGCGCTTTGGAAGTTTCTATGAACTATCCAGAAACCAGGTTTTTGCTGAAAAAACCTGGTTTCTAAAGACGACTGGCTTTCACATTAGGGCCGGGCAACCGGCAGCCAAAAAGACTGGCGGACTGGCGGCTGTCGTTTTGACACAAAACCTTTATCCCTGTATAATACCTTCGCAGGGTAGGTGCAACTATGAACGTTATCGATGAGATTAAGGACAGGCTGGATATTGTGGAGGTCATCTCGGGTTACGTCCCTCTCAAGAAGGCGGGACGCAACTTCAAGGGCCTGTGTCCCTTCCATGCCGAGAAGACGCCTTCTTTCGTCGTCTTCCCTGAAAGCGGCACCTGGCATTGCTTTGGGGCCTGCGCCACCGGCGGCGATATTTTTGCCTTCGTCATGCGCCGGGAGAACATGGACTTTTCTGAGGCGCTGCGCTTCCTGGCCCACCGGGCCGGAGTAGAGCTGGCCCCTCGCAGCGAGGCCCAACAGGCCGAGGATAAACGCCTGGAACGGCTGCGAGAGATAAACGCCGCGGCCGCCACTTACTATCATCACCTGCTGCTTGCTTCTGGCCGGGGGGAAGAAGCTCGAACCTACCTGGAAAAAAGGGCCGTAGAGCGCCAGACCATGGAACGCTTTCAACTGGGTTACGCTCCCCCGGACTGGCAGGAGTTGGGCCATCACCTGCTGAGCAAAGGGTACCAGCCAGAGGACGTGCGAGACGCCGGCCTCATCATCGAGAAAGAAGATGGGAGCTGGTACGACCGTTTCCGCCAGCGGTTGATGATCCCTATTCGCGACAGGCGCGGCCTGGTTATCGGCTTCGGAGGGCGCATCCTGGACGAAGGCGAGCCTAAATACCTGAACTCGCCCCAGACCCCTCTCTTCGACAAGGGCCGCACCCTGTTCGGCATCGACCTGGCTAAAGGAGCCATGCGGGCCGAGAATACGGCGGTGGTGGTCGAGGGCTACATGGACGTCATCCAGGCCCACCAGCACGGTCTGACCAACGTGGTGGCCTCTATGGGCACCGCTCTGACCGAAGCCCAGATAAAATTGCTCAAAAGGTTCGCCGCCCGCATTGTGTTGGCCCTGGACGCCGACGCCGCCGGCCAGAAGGCCACTCAGCGAGGTTTAGACCTGAGCAGACAGATCACCTTGCACGAAGTGGTCAAAATTGGCCCCGTTTTGACCGAAAAACAATACAGCGGGGAGGCCGACGTGCGCATTGCCGTCCTGCCGGCGGGCCAGGACCCTGACCAGGTGATCCGGGAGGATCCCGCAAGCTGGCAACAGATGCTTGAGGCCGCCCGGCCCGTCATCGATTATTATTTCCAACTGGTCACCGCCAACCTGGACCTGTCCTCTCCTCAAAGTAAATCCATCGCCGGGCAATGGCTTTTGCCCATCATCAGAGACATCGAGGATAAGATTCAGCAGGCCCACTACCTTCAGAAGCTTGCTCATCTGATTAAAGTCGAGGAGAAGGCGCTGTGGGAGATGCTTTCCCCAGGGAAGCAACGGCGGGTGGGCCAGGCCGCAGAGTGGCAAACCACTCGTCCTCTCGAACTGGAATCGCCGGCCTTTGGCCTGGAAGAATACTGTCTGGCCTGGCTGTTGCGTCGTCCCCACCTCCTGGCCGTGGTCGATGCCCTGCTGGTGGCGGTCGGAATGGGGCCGTTGGACGAGAGCAGTTTCAGAGCGACCGAGAATCGTCAGCTTTTCTCCGCTTTGAGGGAGCACATAGCCGCCGATGGTCAGGAATTGGACGAGTTCAGAGAAGGGCTGACGCGGCCTTTACAAGAGCGTCTTGATTTCCTGCTGGAACGGCTTGAGGCCCTTCCTCCCTTACCCGAGGAAAAGGCGGAAAAAGATGTAGCCGATTCTGCTTTGCGGCTGTGTGAGCGTAATCTTCAGGAGCGCGTCAGGGAGTTTCGTTTTCTCATCAATGACGCCGAAGCCCAGAGTTTGTATGAAGAGTTGAAAGAATATCAGACTATGGTTAGTACCCGGATATCTGAGTTGTGGCAGATTCAACAGACGCAGATATCAGATCTTACCCAGGCCATCGCCTGGCTGAAGATGCTCCGGGAACGACCACAATAGGTGGCTAAGAGTTCACAACTGGCGGCTGGCTGTTGCTCGCAAAACGTTGTCTCATTGTGAAGTCATTGTGAATTTATGGAGGCTGAGCCACGTGTACGAGGAAGAGACATTGTCAGGACAGTTTGAGAAAGACCCTTTGCCTCAGCAAGACGGTGCAGGGAGCTCTCCCGACGACGGATCGGATGCGGAGGAGGTCGAGTCATTCTACAAACGTCTCTTCGACATGGACATCGAGGTCGTGGACGACGACGAGGCAGAAGCCGAGTCCCTGGACTTGACCGAAGCCTCAGATGATGAGACCGAATTGGGGGCAGAGAAGTTGAAAGGTCAAGAAGAAGAGGAGCATAGCGAGTCTCTGGCGGAGAAACCTTTCCTCAGCTTAAGCAGTCCCGAGCTGAGTAACGATCCTGTGCGGATGTATCTGCGCGAGATCGGTCGCGTTTCCCTGCTGAGCGCTGAAGAGGAAAGGGAACTATCCCGCAATATCAAGAGAGGCGATCGAGCCCGGTCGCGCTTAAAGAGAGACGATCTCTCTCCCAAAGATAGGGTCCGACTCCACACTGAAGTGCGCGAGGGAGAGACAGCACGCCGTCGTCTGGCGGAGGCCAATCTGCGTCTGGTGGTGAGCGTGGCTAAACGTTACATCGGCCGGGGCATGTCCTTCCTCGACCTCATCCAGGAGGGCAATATCGGTCTGCTGCGGGCCGTGGAAAAGTTTGATTATAGTAAGGGGTATAAGTTTTCGACCTATGCCACTTGGTGGATTCGACAGGCCATCAGTCGCGCCATCGCCGATCAGGCCCGCACCATCCGCATCCCGGTTCACATGGTGGAAACTATCAATCGTCTGATCCAGGTGCAACGCCGTCTGCTCCAGGAGAATGGCCGCGAGCCTACCCTGGAGGAGATTGCCCTGGAGATGGATCTGCTGCCCCCTGAAGATAAACGGGCTATCGAAGAGGCCAAAACCGAGGGTCTGGCCCTCGACCCCGCTTTGGAAAGAAAACTCCGCCGGGCCGCAGCCAAAGTGCGGCGTATTATGCGCGTCTCCCAGGAACCGATGTCCCTGGAAACCCCGATCGGCACCGAAGAGAACAGCTATCTGGGCGATTTCATCGAGGATGAAACCGAACCCGGGCCAGTGGACGCAGCCTCGCGGCAATTGCTGAGAGAACACATGAAGGACGTCCTCGACTCCCTGAGCGACCGGGAACGTGTCGTGCTGGAGATGCGCTTCGGCTTGAAGGATGGCAAGGGGCTTACCCTGGAAGAAGTGGGACAAAAGTTTGGGGTGACCCGCGAGCGCATCCGCCAGATCGAGGCCAAGGCGCTACGCAAACTCCGACACCCTATCCGCAGCCGCAAACTGCGCGATTACCTGAGCTGACTTGACTATTTTCCCTTTCGGGTATATAATAAGATAAAGTTCCTCGGTAGCTCAATTGGTAGAGCGGCCGGCTGTTAACCGGTTGGTTGTAGGTTCGAGTCCTGCCCGGGGAGCCTGATAACTATTGCCCGGCAATATTTTTTATTGTTAATGTTCGGCCTGGGGCGGGCTTCGCGCCTGGCCCTTTTTGTTTGGAAAAGTTCCGCCAGGGCCGGGCCTGTGCCCGGCCCCGTCTTCCCAAAGGTAAACCGCCACCGCTTGGCGGTGGTTTACAACCTCCCCCTACTGCCCCGGCAAGGCTGCCAACCGTAGACGGGGCTAAGGGGATTATATCAAATGGCGTCGTTATTGTAAAGACGCCTGTGGTAAAGGCCAGCTTAGCGGCGGCCTAAGCAGAGTCCTCGCGAAAAGCGCCAGCTAGTAGCGGGGGCTTTTGCTTTCCCCGCTGCTAGCTGGCCTCTTTTATTTCTCCACCTCCGTTGCCGTCTGGTATATAGGTGAGCAAGTCGCCAATATTGCAAGAGCAATATTTGCATAGGGCACTTAGCACCCATCCATCAAAGCGTTGCGTAGAGTTAGTAGCAAGACCAGAGAGGCTATTAGATGATACTCCTGTTTGACGCGAAATCTCTTCATAGGGTATCTTGCGCCCCTCCCTCACTTCTTTTTCGGCCCGCAGCAGCTTAAATCTGCTGCGGATTGCCACTTCGTCCTCCCTTCTTTCTGAACCAGAACAAGGTAGAAGAATACGCCCA